>JAEUKY010000030.1 GCA_016794005.1 Rhodospirillales bacterium | reverse complement strand
CTGTTCGCGCCTGGGCGACCATCTGGAAGCGGCGGCGAAATCGGTCGGCGTGCCGCACACGCGCGGCGGCACCTACATGGTCATGGAAGGCCCGCAGTTCTCGTCGAAGGCGGAAAGCGAGCTCTACCGGTCGTGGGGCTGCTCGGTCATCGGCATGACGAACATGCCCGAGGCGAAACTCGCCCGCGAGGCCGAGCTCTGCTACGCGACCGTCGCGATGGTCACGGATTACGATTGCTGGCATCCCGACCACGACGCCGTCACGGTCGACGCGGTCATCAAGGTGCTGCTCGCCAACGCCGACAAGGCGCGTGCGCTGGTCAAGGCCGTCGCCCCGCGCGTCGCTTCGCGCGCGGCGTGCTGCCACGCCGGCTGCCACACGGCGCTCGAATCCGCCCTCATCACGGCGCCCGCCGCGCGCGATCCCGCGATGGTCTCGAAACTCAAGTGCATCGCAGGACGCGTCCTCAAATGAAGAATCTCTGGTCCGATGCCGACGCCAAGGCCGCCGTCGCGAAATACGCCGCGCAGGGCTGCAACGAGGATCTCGCCCTTCGCACCTATACCTGCCGCCTGCTCGGCGGGATCGGCGCGCTGGTGCTGCATGGCGGCGGCAACGTCTCGGTCAAGACGCGCATGAAGGACACGCTCGGCGAGGACGTCGACGTGCTGTGCGTCAAGGGCTCGGGTTGGGACATGGGCACGATCGAGCCGCCGGGCCTGCCGGCCGTGCGCCTCGATCCCTTGCGCAAGCTCACCAAGCTGACGGCGCTGACGGACGAGGACATGGTCAATTTCCAGCGCCTGAACCTGCTGGATGCCGCAGCCCCCAACCCGTCGGTCGAAACGCTGTTCCACGCCTTCCTGCCGGCGAAGTTCATCGACCACACGCACGCCAACGCGGTGCTGTCGGTCTCCGACCACGCCAACGGCATGGACCTGCTGCGCGAGGTCTATGGCGACCGCGCCCCCGTCGTCGATTACGTGATGCCGGGCTTCCTGCTCGCCAAGAAGGCGGGCGAGGTGGCGGCCGCACATCCCAAGGCCGACGGGCTGGTGCTGCACAAGCACGGCATCTTCGCGTGGGGGCCGACCGCGAAGGAAAGCTACGACCGGATGATCGAGCTGGTGTCGCTCGCCGAAGCGCGCATCGCGAAGGCCGGCCGCAAGGTGTTCGCTTCCGTGTCGCTGCCGGGCAAGCTCGCGACGGCGGCACAGGTCGCCCCGATCATTCGCGGCGCTCTCGCCATTCCGGGCGAGGAAGGTTCGTTCAAACGCTTCGTCGTCGAGCTGCGCGACGGGCCGGACGTGATGAACTTCGTCAACGGCAAGGACGCCGGCCGCTATGCGCGTTCGGGCGTCATCACGCCCGACCACGTGATCCGCACCAAGGGCCTGCCGATGATCGTGCCCGCGCCGAAGGAAGACGACCTGCCGGGCTTCGCCGCCGCCGTGAAGGCGGCGCGCGCGGCCTACGACGGCGAGTACCGCGCCTATTTCGAGCGCAACAACGCGCGCGTCGGCGGCATCAAGAAGATCCTCGACACCAGCCCGCGCGTCGTTCTGGTGCCCGGTATCGGCGCCTTCTGTGCCGGCATCACCGCGAAGGACGCGAAGATCGCGGGCGATCTCGTCGACAACGCGGCCGCCGCCATCGCCGACGCCGAGCCGATGGGTGCGTTCGAGAGTGTCACCGAGGCCGACCTGTTCGACGTCGAATACTGGTCGCTCGAACAGGCCAAGCTCGGCAAGTCGGCCGAGAAGCGCCTGCAGCGGCACGTGGCCCTCGTCACCGGCGGCGGTTCGGGGATCGGGGCGGCGAGCGTGGCGGCCTTCGCGGCGGAAGGCTGCGAGGTCGTCGTCCTCGACCGCGACGGGGCATCGGCGCAGGCGGTGGCGAAGAAATTCGGCGGGCTGGGCCTTGCCTGCGACGTGACGCAAGCTTCCGACGTGCGCGCCGCGTTCGATGCGGCCGCCGCGCGCTTCGGCGGGATCGACATCGTCGTCTCCAACGCCGGGGCCGCGTGGCAGGGCAAGATCGGCGAAGTGGACGAAAAGACGCTGCGCGAGAGCTTCGAACTCAACTTCTTCGCCCACCAGCACGTGGCGCAGAACGCCGTGCGCGTGATGAAGGCGCAGGGGACGGGCGGCTGCCTGCTGTTCAACGTCTCGAAACAGGCGGTCAATCCGGGCCCGGATTTCGGCCCCTACGGGCTGCCCAAGGCGTCCACGCTGTTTCTCATGCGCCAGTACGCGGTCGATTACGGTGCGCTCGGCATCCGCGCCAACGGCATCAATGCCGACCGCATCCGCACGGGCCTCCTGACCGACGCGATGATCGCCAGCCGTTCGAAGGCGCGCGGTCTTTCCGAGCGCGACTATATGGGCGGCAATCTGCTGGGCCGCGAGGTCACGGCCGGCGACGTGGCGCAGGGCTTCGTGTCGCTCGCCCTCGCGCGCGCCACGACGGGGGCCATCCTCACGGTCGACGGCGGCAACATCGCGGCGGCGCTGCGATGATCGGCCCGGTCGAGGGGATCGACCACGTCATCCTGGGGACCGGCGATCTCGAAGCGGCCCGTGCCGCGTGGGCTCGGCTCGGCTTCACGATCAGCCCTCGCGGCCGCCACAAGGGCTGGGGGACCGGCAACTACTGCATCATGCTCGAGAAGGACTATCTCGAACTTCTCGGCATGGTCGATCCCGCCGGTTTCGACAACGGCCTCGCCGCGATGCTGGCGAAGCAGGGCGACGGGCTGCTGGGATTCGCGCTCGCCACACAGGACGCCGATGCCGCCGCCGCGTGGCTCGCTTCGCGCGGCCGGCCGCACGAGCGCAAGGATCTCGGCCGGCTGCTCGAACTGCCCGAGGGCACGGTCGAACTCAAATTCGCGCTGGCGATGCCCAAGGATGCGTGGCCCGGCGGCATCCGCCCGTTCGTCACCGGCCACCTGATGCGCGACGCGGTGTGGCGGCCGGAATGGACGGCGCATGCCAACACCGCCTGCGCGATCCAGAGCCTGACCTGCGTGGTCGACGATCCCCTGTCGCTCGTCGACGCTTACGAGCGCGTGTTCGGCCTCGGCACGGCCGTGCCCACCGACGACACGCTCGCGGTGCGCTGGGGCCGGGGGGCGGGGCTCGTGCTGTTCGCCAAGCCCGCCGACTTCACGTTCCTGCATCCCGCCGTCGGCCCGGACGAACCGGTGCGCGCCGGCCTTGCCGGCATGACGCTGCTGGTGCGTTCGCTCGACGCGTGCGCGTCGGCGTTGAAGGCGGGCGGCGTGGATTTCGACCGCGACCGCACGGCAGCACTCCACCTTCCTCCGGAAGAGGCCGGCGGTGTCGCCCTCAGCTTCGTGGAAGCGTGATCGCCTAGCCGGCGTGCCGGCGCAGGAACTCGCGCGTGCGCTCGCGCGCCTTGTCGGCCGACGGCTTGTCGTAGGACGCGCGCGCGTCGCACGCGAAGCCGTGCCCCGCCGGATAGACGAACAGGTCGGTGTCCGGCTGGTAGCGGCCGACCTTCTCGACGTCCGACATCGGGATCGACGCGTCGGTCTCGCCGAAATGGAACAGCACCGGGCAGCGCGCCGGTTCGTCCACGTGCTGGGCCACGCCGCCGCCGTAATAGCTGATCGCCGCGTTGAGCCCGGTCACGCGCGTCGCCGAAAGCCACGCCAGCGTCCCGCCCCAGCAATAGCCCACGACCGCGATCTTGATGCAGCCCGCCCGCTGGAGCGCCAGCGCGCAGGCCGCGATGTCGGCCAGCGCCTTGTGGGTGGGGATCTTGGCGCGCAGGTCGATCCCCTGCTTGACGTCGTCCTCGCCGTAGCCGAGCTCGATGCCCGGCTTGACCCGGTCGAACAGGGCCGGGCACAGGGCCAGATAGCCGTCGTAGCCGAAGCCCTCGGTCATCTTCCGCATATGCTCGTTCAGGCCGAAAATCTCCTGGACGACGACGATTCCGGCCTTCGGCTTGCCCGGCGGATCGGCCCGCCAAGCCTGGAACACGTGCCCGTCGCTCGCCGTCAATTCGATGGGATGGCCCATTCGTTTCCCTGCTGTTCTTTTCCGGTCGCGCCCAACTATGCAAGCCGCGGCCCGAGTCGGGCAAGGGTCAAGGATTGTTCGATTTTTTGCCTGTCTATACAACTTTAATACGTATGTATGTATTCATAAATCCATTTAAACGGGCGGTGAACAAAGTATAATCAAAGCGTGTATACCGACATGCGAGGAGTCGATGCTGTTCCGAACGATCGTCCTGCTGGCCTTCCTGCCGCTTGCCGCCTGCCAGCCCGACATGCTCCGCACCGGCGCGCAGGGCGGCGAGCAGGTTTCCTATTCGATCTTCTACAGCCAGGGTCAGCACGTCGAAGATCTGGTGGCGGCGGGCGACTTCGCCGCCGCCGCGCAGGTCTTCGCCGACCATCCGGCCTTCTTCGGGCCCGAACGGCGCACCCGGCACAAGGCGGCCCTGAAGGCCGCCGCCGACGGCCTGCTGGCGACGCTCGGCCCCGAACTCGATGCGGCGCATGCCGATCTGACCGAACTCGACAGGGTCGCCGCCAATCCCGGCCGCTGGAGCGAGGTGCGCGCGGCGCTGGCCCGCGCGCAGGAAGTGCTCGCCCGCTACGACGCCGTGGCGCTGCTTGCACTGCCGGAGCATGCAGCACCGCGCGCGTCGGACCTGCGGGCCCTGCACGCCGACCTCAACGCCCGGATGGTGCAGGGTGCCCCCGACGCCTTCGTCGCGTTCGATCCGGCCGCGGAGCCGGGCTTCTTCGCCGCCTATCCCGTGCCGCTCGACGCCGCGCCGGTCGTGCGGGCCGCACTCGACGGCGGGCTGCGCGCGCGGCTGGAATCCGCGACACCGGCCGTCCTGTCGCGCTTCGCGGCGGGCCTCGTTGCGGCGGGCGCCGTTCCGGTCGACGGCGAAAGCGAGATTTCGGGCCTGCTGGTCCGTGCGCATGCGCGCGCGTCGGGCGCGCCCGACGGCAGCCTGCGCGCGACCATGGCCGGGCTTGCCGGCCTGAAGGCGGCCGGCCTGACACCGCAGAAGGTCGACGGGCTGCGCGTCGGCTTCGTGCAGGCGACCAGCCAGACGCTGCTGCGCGCCGGCCAGATCGAATTCCCGGCGGAGATCGCCGTCGACCTGCCGTTCGAGGCGAAGAAGGTCGAACTCGACGGCGCATTCGATTCCGGCGCGGACGACTACCTCGTCGTCTTCGACGTGGCCGTCGCGCGGGCGAACCGGCGCGTCGGCGGGATGGAGAGCGTCGTCTCGCGCCGGCAGGTCGGCACGCGACAGGAGGCGAACCCGGACTACGAGATGGCGCGCATCGGCGTGCAGAACGCGCAGATGTCGTACCAGCAGGCCCAGATGCAGGCGAGCATGAACAGCTTCCGCCCGCAGTCGAGCCCGTTCGGCGCCTTCCTGTCGGGGCTGGGCGACATGGTGGCGCAGGCGCGTGCGCGCGAGGGAATCGGCGAGGCCATGCAGCGCCTGCGCGACACGCCGCAGACGCTCGTCGTGCCGGTGTTCGGCGAGTACGAGTTCCGCCGCGCGCAGGTCGACGGTTCGCGCGCGATGACGGTCAACTACTACGTGATCGACCGGAAGGCCGGCACCTACGTGAAGTCCTCCTTCGACGTGACCGAGACCCAGCGCTTCCGCGTCAACTACGGCATCGACGGCAACGATCCGGACCGCGAGCGCCACGCCGCCGACGGACAGACCGAGAAGGAGGTCGTCGACTGGGAGACCGGTCCGATGAAGATGCCGATGTCGGCGCTGGTCGAGCATTACCTGCAGCAGCAGGGCCGCGCGCAGAAGCTGCCGTCGCTCGTCGCCCTGCGCGACGAACTGCTCCGCGACAAGAACACCGCGCTCGCGCGGTTCGAGACGACCCGCATCCAGGACAGCCGCACGACGGACGCGCGGATGGAAAGCGTCGTCCAGATATTCACGGGCAGCGGCAGTCTCGGATCGGGCTTCTACGTGGCGCCGGATCTCGTCCTGACGAACCACCACGTCGTCGGCGACAAGAAGATCGTCGAGCTGAAGCTTTCGACCGGGCTCGAAAGCTTCGGGCGTGTCGAGGCTTTCGACGCGCGCATCGATCTGGCGCTCGTTCGCGTCCAGTCGCGTGGCAAGCCGGTGCGCATCTTCGACGGACAGCGTCTCGATCTGGGCGCGCAGGTGGAGATCATCGGCCATCCGCGCGGCTTCTCGTTCTCGGTCACGCGCGGCGTCGTCAGCGCGGTGCGCACGATGGGAATGGGCGGCAGGACGATGGGAAAGCCCGTTCGCCAGATACAGGTCGACGCCGCCTCGTTCCACGGCAACAGCGGAGGCCCGATCTTTCTCGGCGACAGCGTCGTCGGCGTCCTGACCTGGGGGCCGCCAGGCACCGAAGGTCTCAGTTTCGGATCCCACTACAGCGAGGTCCTCGAATGGCTGCGCGAAAAGAACATCCAGGTCGTCACGTCCCGCTGATCGCGGCCGCACTGGCGCTCGCCCTTTCGGCCTGCGCGCCGGGGACGCCGCCGGGTGCGGTCGTCGATCCGGCGACGGGGCTCGCCTACGGCTCGGTCGTCGAGAACAACCTCGTCGTCGACGCGACGCAGTTCCGCAACCGGCGTATCCGCGTGGTCACGCGCAACACGTCCGGGGACCTCGCCCTGGACATGGGCGGTTTCGCGGGCCAGCTCCGCGCCTCCTATGCCGGCAAGGGCTACCAGCCGACCGACGGCGACGATTTCGGCGTGCGCGTCGATCTCAATGTGCTGCGCTCGAGCCAGATCACGTCCAACTACAGCACCGAGTTCGCGTTCCTCGGCGGGATCGCCGGCGGGATCGCCGGACGGCGGTCGGATCTGGCGCAGGGAACCGCGATCGGGGCGGTGTCGGGCGCCACGCTCGGTGCCATCGCCGGCAGCTACGCGACGAAGGACACCTATATCGTCGTCGCCGAGGTTTCCTTTGCGATCCTCGACCGGCGCACCGGAACCACCGAGCGCACGATCACCTTCTCCGACAGTCCGCGCCTGGAGCAGCGCGACACCGAGCTGCGGCCCTTCCGGCAGGTCGCGCGCACGCGCATCGCGGTCTATGCCGGCGGGCGCAACGTCGCGCAGGCGCAGATCGCCGACGAAGTGCGAAAGCGCCTCGCGCGCATCGCCGCCGACATCATCTAGGAAATAGTTTTAAACATTGAACCGGAACAGGAACACGTCGCCGTCGGCGACCTTGTAGTCGCGGCCCTCGGTGCGGGCCTTGCCGGCTTCCTTCGCGCCCGCTTCGCCGCCCAGCGCCACGTAATCGGCGAAGGCGATCGTCTCGGCGGCGATGAAGCCGCGCTCGAAGTCGGTGTGGATCACGCCGGCGGCTTCCGGGGCTTTCGCACCCGCATGCACGGTCCAGGCGCGCGCTTCCTTCGGGCCCACGGTGAAGAACGTCATCAGGCCCAGCAGCGCATAGCCCGCCCGGATCACGCGCGCGAGACCGGTTTCCTGGAGGCCGAGCGATTCGAGGAACGCGGCGCGTTCCTCGGCCGAGGAAAGCTGCGAGATCTCCGCCTCGATCGCGGCCGAGATCACGACCGACGAAGCGCCCTGCTTCTTCGCCATCTCGGCCACTTTCGCGGACAGGGAGTTGCCCTTGTCCGCACTCTCTTCCTCGACGTTGCACACGTAGAGGACGGGCTTGGCGGTGAGGAGCTGGAGCTGGCGCAGCGTTTCCTTCTGCTCGGCCGACGGCACGAAGGTGCGCGCGGGCCTGCCGTCGCGAAGTGCGGCGAGGACCGGCTCGATCACGTCGATCTGCGCCTTGGCTTCCTTGTCGCCGGTCTTGGCCTTCTTCTGCAGGTTGGGCAGGCGCTTCTCAAGGCTGTCCATGTCGGCGAGCATGAGTTCGGTCTCGACCGTCTCGGCGTCGCGGATCGGATCGATCGAGCCTTCGACGTGCACGATGTCGCCGTTCTCGAAGCAGCGCAGCACATGCGCGATCGCGTCGACCTCGCGGATGTGACCGAGGAACTGGTTGCCCAGCCCTTCGCCTTTCGAAGCGCCGCGCACGAGGCCGGCGATGTCGACGAACTCGAGCTGCGTGGGCACCACGCGCTGCGACTTGCCCAGTTCGGCGAGCTTGTCGAGGCGCGGATCGGGCACG
>JAEUKY010000012.1 GCA_016794005.1 Rhodospirillales bacterium | reverse complement strand
GGGCTTCGTCGCCAGATGTTCCTGCAGGCGCGGCATCAGTTCCACGAGGTTGCAGGGCCGGTGGCGGTTGTCGAGCTGCCACTTCAGGATCTCGTCCCAGCCGTCGCGGCAGGCCGACGGCGAGCCGGGCAGGGCGAACAGGTACGTGCCGCCGGCCACGCCGCCGGTGGCCCGGCTCTGCAGCGCCGACGTGCCGACCTTGCCGAAGCTGATCATCCGGAACATCTCGCCGAAGCCGTCGATCTTCTTCTCGTAGAGCGGCTCGAAGGCTTCGGGCGTCACGTCGCGCCCGGTCACGCCCGTCCCGCCGGTCGAGATCGCGACGTCGATGGCCGGATCGGCGATCCACGCCTTGAGCTGCGCCTGGATCGCCGCCACCTCGTCGCGCACGATGGCGCGCGCGGCCACGCGATGGCCGTCGCGCGCGACCATCTCGGCCAGCGCGTTGCCCGAACGGTCGGACGCGGGATCGCGCGTGTCCGACACGGTCAGGACCGCGATGTTGCAGGCGAGGAAGGGGCGGGTTTCGTCGAGCTTGGGCATCGGCGCGGCACCTTGGCTAGCGCCGTGCGCGGGCCTCGCGACGGGGTGCGAGGCCGGGCGGCGGCGGAAGCTTCGAGACTGCCGGAGCCGGGGTGGCGATTGCAACGGGTGCCGGTGTCGCAGGGGCCGCGAGCGACGCGACCTGGTCGCGCGGGGCGAGCGCGGGCGGCGGCGGCGGCGGCTGGACCGATTCGCGCGCGACCGGTGCGGCCGGGCGGCCGGCGAGGGCGGCGGGCGGCGCGTAGACAGGCCATTCGCCCTGCGCCACGAGGTCGAGCGACGGCGTGGCCTGGCCGAGGCGCTCGGCGTACATCCAGTAGGAATAGAGCAGCCGCGCGATGAAGTGGCGCGTCTCGGCGGCGGGCAGGCTTTCGATGAACAGCAGCGCGTCCTCGCGCCGGTCGCCGCGGTTGTCCTGCAGGCGCTTCCAGCGCGACAGGTTGCCGATGCCGCCGTTGTAGGCCGCGGCGAGGCGCACGAGTTCGCCGCCGACCAGCGGTTCCTCGATCAGGTGGCGGATATAGCGCTGGCCGAGCGTCACGTTGATCTCGGGCTCGAGCAGGATGTCGAGCCGGCCGCGGAACGTGCGGCTGTCCATGGCCGCCGCGGTCGCCGGCATCAGCTGCATCAGGCCGCGTGCGCCCGCCGGGCTGATCGCCGACGGGTTGAACGCGGATTCCACGCGCATGAACGCGAAGACGAGGGCGGGATCGACGTCGTAGCCGCCGATCGGCTGCCAGTGCGGGATCGGATAGAACGCGCCGTCGTAGCGCCGCCCGTCGAGATCGGAGATCTCGCGCGCCAGACGCATCGCGAGGCCCGGCATGTTGGCGCGCATCGCGACCGCGAGGATCGCGCGCATGATGCCCGAACCGCTCTGCGCGTAGACGCGGCGCAGCTCGGCCTCGGCGCGGCGGTCCTGGCCCACCTGCAGCAGCGCGAACACGCGCTGTGCGCCGGGGTAGCGCTGGAGCTGGTCGATCTCGGACTGGCTCAGCGGCGGGGGATTCCAGTTGAGGCCGGGGTCCACGCCGAAAGCGCGCGCGGCAAGCAGGCCGTAGAACGTGCGCGGATGCTCGGCCGCCTGTGCCAGCCAGTGATTGTAGACGTCCGGCCGGCCGACGCGCAGGTGCGTGCGCGCCGCCCAGAAGGCGCCGGCCGCGATGTCCCACGGCTGGCCCTGCGGCAGGCGCGCAAGCGTCTCGAAATGGCCGACGGCGCGCTCGAAAGCGCCCTGGCGGAACTGCGCGAGGCCCGCGATCCAGTGCGCGCGCGGCACCAGCGCTCCCGATCGCGCGGCGGCTGCGCCCGCGAACTCGATCGCCTGACGGTCGTCGCCGCGGGCGAACCAGCCGGCCGCCAGCATCGCCTTGAAATGGTCGATCTCCCCCGCCGACAGCGTGTGAAGGGTCTCGCGCGCGACGAGGATGCGTTCGGCGGCCTCGAACTTGCCGTCGCCGAGCAGGTCCTTGAGGCGGTTGCGCAGGGATGCCGCCGGTCCGGCCATGCCGAGGCGGCCGGGCGGGATCGGGCGGTTGAGCGACGGGCCCAGATCGTCGGCCGAGGCGCGTTCGGAGAACGAAGCTTCCTCGCGCGGGCGGGTCAGGCCGGTCGCCTTGCCGCCCTGCTTGCGCACGGCCAGCGAATAGATCGCGCGCGCGTCGGGCTGGTCGGAATATTCGCGCAGCCACGCCGAGAGCTCTTCCGCACTCGACCGGTAGCGGGGGCTCAGGTAGCGCTCGGCCAGCACGTGGCCGACCAGCAGGCGGTTCTTGACCCCGCGCAGGGCCGCGTCGGCGTCGGCATAGGCCCCGCGCATCTGGAGCTGGAAGGCCTGCCGGTAGGCGCGCATGTCCGAGGCGGTCAGCGGCTGCGGCAGTTCGGCCGCCCGGTCGGGCTGGACGTCGAACCTGGGCAGGGCGGCGGTCTCGACCCGGCCCGAAGCGGGGGTCTGGGCGTGCGAAGACGGGGAAACGGCCAGCGACAGGCCGATCAGGCCCGTGCCGAAAAAATATGCGAACCGGGAAATATAGATTAACGGGTTGCGCATGGTCGGCGAAGTGATAGGCGAATATATCCGGCCCGTGCAAGCCGAAATATCAAGTTTTCCACATATTTAGCCTAAAGAATAGACGATACTAATTACTTGGCGGGTTATTTATATTGTTGGTGATCTTTTGTTTGATCGACAATAAATCGCGCCACGAATCCCTTTTTTGGGACGGCTGCCTCAACAAATACGCCGGATGATATGTCGGCAGCACCGGAATCTCGGCGTCCATGTCGGGCGTCCGGTAGGTCCGCCAGCGGCCGCGCAGCCGCATGATCCCCTCGCTTGTGTCGAGCAGCGCCTTGGCCGAAATTCCCCCTACCAGAACAAGGATTTGCGGCTTCGCGAGCGCGATGTGCCGCTGCACGAAAGGCAGGCAGGCGGCAAGCTCGGCGGCACTCGGCGTGCGGTTGGCGGGCGGGCGCCACGGGATCACGTTGGTGATGTAGACGCTGGTGCGGTCGAGGCCGATGGCGGCGAGCATCCGGTCGAGAAGCTGGCCCGACACGCCGACGAACGGTTTGCCCTGCCGGTCCTCGTCGGCCCCGGGGGCCTCGCCCACCAGCATGACTTTGGCCGCTGGGTTGCCGTCGGCGAAGACGAGGTTCGTCGCCGTGGCCTTAAGGGCGCAGCCTTCGAACTTGGCGAGGGCGGCTTTCAGCTCGTCGAGGGTCTTGGCCGCGGCGGCGGCCTCGCGGGCCGAGACGACCGCCTGGGCGGCAGGCTGCGGGGCGGCGAGGGTCGGGGCCGGGATTTCGGAGACGACCGCGCGCGGCACCGGCCGGGCCGCCGGGACGGGGGCCGGCGGCGGGGCGGAAAACCGGTCGAGGGGGGTGTCGAGGACCGCCTCGTCCGCCCCGGCCTCGATCAGCCAGCGAAGGGTGGCGAGGTCGTTCATCGGCCGGGACCCTACCACGGGGCCCTGCGGATCGAGTATGAGGTTCGTGACCAAGAGGGAGCCCGCATGAGCAGCCGTACCGACCGCGAACGGATGGATTACGACGTCGTCATCGTCGGGGCCGGCCCGGCCGGGCTCGGCACGGCGATCCGCATGAAGCAGCTCGCCGCCG
>JAEUKY010000352.1 GCA_016794005.1 Rhodospirillales bacterium | reverse complement strand
GCTCGGGTCGCGCGTTCGGTTCCTCGGCTGGCGGCAGGACGTGCCGGCGCTGATCGCGGCAAGCGATGCGGTCGTCTGCCCGTCGCGGCACGAACCGCTCGGCAACGTGGTGATCGAGGCGTGGGCGCACGGCAGGCCTGTCGTTGCCGCCGCCAGCGCCGGGCCGGCCGCGTTGATCCGCCACGGCGAGAACGGCCTGCTTGCCGCGATCGACGATGCCGGCGCCCTTGCCGGCGCGCTGGGCCAAGCCATCGGAGATGCGGCACTCCGCCATCGTCTTGCGCTGGCCGGCGAAGCCGCGTACCAAGCCGAATTCACCGAAGAGGCGGTCGTGCGACGCTATCTCGATTATTTCGACGCCGTGAAGGCCTGACATGTGCGGGATCGCCGGCATGATGGCGTCGGTCGCAGGCGGTCCTTCCGCGGCGATACTCGAGCGGATGGGGGCGGCGATCGCGCATCGCGGACCCGACGGTACTGGCGTCTATCGCGAGGCCGACGTCGCGTTCGTGCACAACCGGCTCGCGATCATCGATCTGGTCACCGGCGACCAGCCGCTGCGCGAGGCGGGCGGGGCGGCGCTCGTCGCCAACGGCGAGATCTACAACCATGTCGAGCTGCGCGCCGCCCTCGGCGATTTCCCGTTCCGCACGCAATCGGACTGCGAGCCGCCGCTGGCCCTCTATCGCCGCGACGGGATCGCCTTCGCCGAGAAGCTGCGCGGCATGTACGGGATCGCGATCCACGATCCGCGCGCCAAGCGGCTCGTGCTGGCGCGCGATCCGTTCGGCATCAAGCCGCTCTATTACGCGCAAGGGCCCGACGGCCTCGCCTTCGCATCGGAGGCGCAGGCATTGCGCGCCGCCGGCTTCGGGACCGGGCGCCTGCGTGGCGACAAGCGCGCCGAACTTCTCGAGCTCCAGTTCCAGACCGGCGACGCGACGGTCTTCGAAGGCATCCTGCGCCTGCTTCCCGGCGACACCATCGTCGCCTCCGGCGGACGCATCGTCGAACGGCGCAACCGTGCCGCACTGCCCGCAGGTGGCCCGGTGCCGCGCAGTCTCGACGCGGCGCTGCTGGAGTTCGACCGCGTGTTCCAGGACAGCGTGAACATCCACCAGCGCTCGGACGTTCCCTACGGAATGTTCCTGTCGGGGGGCGTCGATTCCTCGGCCGTCCTCGCGATGATGGCGCGCCTGAACGAGCGGCCGGTGCGCGCCTTCACCGCCCACTTCCCCGATACCGACGCGGCGGACGAGCGCATGGCCGCCCGGCACGTGGCCGAAGCCTGTCGCGCGCAACTTGCCGAGGTGCCGGTGACCGCCGCCGATTTCTGGGCGCATCTTCCCGCCATCGCGGCCGCGATGGACGATCCGGCCGCCGACTATGCCTGCGTGCCGACCTGGCTGCTCGCGCGTGCGGCGCGCGCCGACGGCCTCAAGGTCGTGCTTTCGGGCGAGGGCGGGGACGAGCTGTTCGCCGGCTACGGGCGATATCGCAGCACGCTGAAGCCGTGGTGGCTGGGCGGGCGGGCGATGCGCCGGCGCGGCACGTTCGAGAATCTGGGCGTGCTGCGCGCCGACACGCGCGGCTGGCGCGACGGCATCGGTGCCGCCGAAACGATGGCGCGCGACGACGAACGCACGCGCCTGCAGGCGGCACAGGCCGTCGACATCGCCGACTGGCTGCCCAACGACCTGCTCGCCAAGCTCGACCGCTGCCTGATGGCGCATGCGGTCGAAGGGCGCACGCCGTTCCTGGACAGCGAGGTCGCTTCCTTCGCCTTCCGGCTGCCGGACGCGATGAAGATCCACAAGCGCTGGGGCAAGTGGCTGCTGCGAAGCTGGCTCGACCGCACGCTGCCGGCCGCACGCGCGTTTGCACCCAAGCAGGGCTTCACAGTGCCGGTCCAGCGGTGGATCGCGGCCGAAGGCAGGCGGCTCGGCCCGCTCGTCGCCGCTTCGGCGGGCGTCGCCGAGATCGCGGATGCGGGCGCCGTCGCCCGCCTTTTCGCAAAGGCCGACGAGAAGCGCGCCGGCTTTGCGGCATGGACATTGCTTTTCTACGCGCTCTGGCACCGGCGGCATGCGCAGGGCATGGCGCCGGACGCCGACGTCTTCCATGCGCTCGAAACGGCGCGCTGACCCCAGGCTTTTTCTCCGTTCGACGGAACAACCCCGATGCCGATGTTCGATATCGACGCCACGCTGGCGGCAACGCTGGTCGCCTTCTGCCTTGCCACGGGTGCGGTCGCCGGCCTGCTTGCGGGATTGCTCGGCGTGGGCGGCGGCATCGTGGTCGTGCCGGCGCTCTATTTCGCCTTCGGCCATCTCGGCGTGGACGACTCCGTGCGCATGCAGGTGGCGGTCGCGACGTCGCTCGCGACCATCGTGCCGACGTCGATCCTCTCGGCGCGGGCGCACCGGCAGCGCGGATCGGTCGATCTCGTCCTGCTGCGGGCGTGGGTGCCGCCCGCGCTCGCCGGCGCGATCGTCGGCACGCTGTTCGCGGCAAGCGTGAAGGGCACGGTGCTGGCCGGCATCTTCGGCGCCGTCGCGATGGTGGTCGCGTTCCAGATGATCGCCTTCCCCGGCGGCTTCGCGATCCGTTCCGTCCTGCCGGGCCGCTTGGGCAGCACGGCCATGGCGGCGCTGATCGGCGGGTTCTCGGCCGTCATGGGAATCGGCGGGGGCACGCTTGCCGTTCCGGTCCTGTCGCTGTTCAGCTATCCGATCCGGCTTGCCGTGGGGACGGCCGCCTCGCTCGGGCTCTATGTCGCGATTCCGGCTACGCTCGGATTGGCGATCGGCGGCTGGGGCGTCGCCGGCCTGCCGCCGCTGTCGCTGGGCTATGTCAATTTCGTGGGGTTCGCGGCGGTCCTGCCGGCGATGCTGCTGTTCGTACGGCTCGGAGCGCGGATCGCGCACGCGATCTCGCAGCCGGCGCTGCGCCGGGTGTTCGGCATCGTGCTTGCGGGCGTGGGGCTTCGCATGCTGTCTTCCCTGTTCTGACAGGGAGGAAGACTTGACCGACCACCTCGTGATCCGCCGGCCCGACGACTGGCACGTCCATCTGCGCGACGGCGCCATGCTGGAAGCCGTCGCACCCCATACCGCCCGACAGTTCGCCCGCGCCATCGTGATGCCCAACCTGGTTCCGCCGGCTTCCAGCGTCGACGCCGTGCGCGCCTACGCCGCGCGCATCCGCAAGGCGGCCGGACCCGGTTTCGAACCGCTGATGACCTGCTATCTGACCGACGGCATTTCGCCGGACGAGATCGAACGCGGCTACGCCGAAGGCGTGTGGGTCGCAGCCAAGCTCTATCCCGCGCACGCGACGACGAATTCGGCGCACGGCGTGACCGACATCGCGAAGATCGCGCCCGCGCTGGAGCGCATGCAGCGCATCGGCATGAAGCTTCTGGTGCACGGCGAGGTGACCGACAAGGCGGTCGACATCTTCGACCGCGAGGCGGTCTTCATCGAGCGCACGATGAAGCGGCTGGTAAAGGACTTTCCCGCGCTGAAGATCGTGTTCGAGCACATCACGACGAAGGAAGCGGCAGAGTTCGTGACCGCCGGCCCGGCCACGCTGGCCGCCACGATCACGCCGCACCATCTGGCGATCGACCGCAACGCGATCTTCGAGGGCGGCATCCGGCCGCATCTCTACTGTCTGCCGATCGCGAAGCGGTCGATCCATCGCACCGCACTTCGCAAGGCCGCGGTGTCGGGCTCGCCGAAGTTCTTCCTTGGCACCGATACGGCACCGCATGCCGTGCACACCAAGGAAGCGGCGTGCGGCTGTGCGGGGATCTTCAACGCGCCCGTCGCGCTGGAAGCCTATGTGCGCGTGTTCGACGAGGAGGGCGCTCTCGACCGGTTCGAGGGTTTCGCCAGCCTGCACGGCCCCGCCTTCTACGGGCTACCGGTCAACGAGGGCCGGATCGCGCTGTCGCGCGCCAGCGTCAAGGCGCCCGAACGCGTCGCGGCCGGCCCGGGCGACGTGGTCTGCTATCTCGGTGGACAGGAACTCGGCTGGCGCTTCGAAGGCCCGGTCGTCTAGTCGCCGGTCGCTGCGAGCCGTGGCGGCGGTGCCGCGACGTCGCGCAGGTCGAGCTTCAGGCGGGCGAGCGCGTCGAGCGTACGGTCGATCTGGCCGCTGCAATGCTGCGCGTCTTCCGGCGTGACGTTCCGGTCGGCTAGCGCGCTGCCGATGGCGGCAGCGACGGCACCCAGATCGCGGACCACTTCGACCATCCGCACGTGCGGATCGACCGGCCGGTGCGGGCGCGGACCGCCCAGTGCGGCCACGCGCGCGTCGAGCGCCTGACGGTAGGCCTCGAAGATCTGCGGGCGTTCGCCGGCGACCACGCAGGCGGCGTCGAGGGCGAGCGCATCCTCCGCCTGCAGGCGGTGGCGCGGATTGTCCGGATCGGCGCATTTGCGGAACAGCGACGCCGACTTGCCGGTCGCCGCGGCGATACGATCCTCGTTGAGGATGCCCAAGGCACGATGCAGCCCGGCGCGGATCGAGCAGATGTCGCGAGGTTTGGTCATCTTGGAAACCCCCTGAACCTGCAATGTAGTGCAGACGGAGGCGACACGAATTGACACAGGTCAAACGCGGCGCGCCGGCAGGAACAGACCAATGCGATTTGCCGCGGCCATTAAGGCTTGGTAACGTAAGGAAATTGTCGGAAGACGGAGAGACCGGATGAGCGGCTGCATCGTCGGTTGGGCGCACGGAAAGTTCGGCAAACGCGAGGGGCTCGACCTCGAATCGCTGCTGGCCGAGGTGTGCGTCGGCGCGCTGGCGGACGCCGGCCTCGCTCCCGAAGACGTCGACGAGATCTATGTCGGCCATTTCGGCGGCGGCTTCGTGAAGCAGGATTTCCCCGCCTCGCTGGTGCTTCAGACGGCGGACGGCTTCCGCTTCAAGCCGTCGACGCGCGTCGAGAACGCCTGCGCGACGGGGTCTGCCGCCGTTCATATGGGGCTCAACGCCATCGCGGCGAAGAAGGCGCGCATCGTGCTCGTCGTCGGGGTGGAGAAGATGACCGAGACGCCCGGCGACGTCGTGGGCGGCATCCTGATGAAGGCTTCCTACGTGAAGGAGGAGGACCGCCCCGGCATGAGCTTCGCCGGCGTGTTCGGCCAGATCGCCCAGCTCTACGCCCAGCGCTTCGGCGACCCGTCGGATGCCATGGCGAAGATCGCCGCGAAGAACCACAAGAATGGCTGCGCCAACCCGAACGCGCAGCTGCGAAAGGATCTGGGCTACGAGTTCTGCAGCACCGTGTCGGACAAGAATCCGCTGGTGGCGGGCCCGCTTCGTCGGACGGACTGCAGTCTCGTGTCCGACGGGGCCGCGGCCCTCGTGCTCGCAGATTTCGGAACCGCGATGTCGATGAAGAAGGCCGTCGCCTTCCGTGCGACCGCGCAGGTCAACGACTACCTGCCGATGAGCCGGCGCGACATCGTCGCGTTCGAAGGTTGCGCCGCCGCCTGGAAGAAGGCCTATGCCGAGGCGCGCGTCACGGTGAACGATCTGAAGGCCGTCGAGACGCACGACTGCTTCACGATCGCCGAGCTGATCCAGTACGAAGCGATGGGACTGGCGGCACCCGGACAGGGCGGGCGCGTCGCGATGGAGGGCGTCACGGAGAAGACCGGGCGACTGCCCGTCAACGCGTCGGGCGGGCTCAAGGCGAAGGGCCATCCGATCGGGGCGACCGGCGTGTCGATGCACATCATGGCCGCGATGCAGGCGGCGGGGCTGGCCGGCGACATGCAGGTTCCCAAGCCCGGCCTTGCCGGCGTGTTCAACATGGGCGGAGCGGCGGTCGCGAACTACGTCTCGATCCTGGAGCCGCTTCGGGCATGAACAAGGGAAAAGTCGTCGAAAGCTTCGAGATCGAGGCCGACCAGCTCGCCTGGCTCAAGGACATGGCCGCGACCTATGGCCTCAAGGATACGGGCAAGGCGCTGCGCGTGGCGCTCGACCACGCGATGATGGATGCCGACGAGGAAAAGATCTTCATGTCGATCCGCTGCAGGAGGTGCGGCTGATGGCAAGCGCACCGACGTTCGAGGATTTCGAAGCCGCCGCGCGGGCCGAAGGCTACGGCGAGTTCCTCGTGCGCGAATGGGAAGCCGGCAGGAATACCGGCGAGCACACGCATCCGTTCGACGCGAGCCTGCGCGTCGTGCGGGGCGCGCTCGAAATGCTGATCGGCGGCACCAGCCGCAGGCTGGCCGTCGGCGACACCTGCAAGGTGCCCCGCAACGTCGTGCATGCGGAGATCTACGGGCCGGAAGGGGCCACGCTCTGGGTGGCGCGGGCGAACTAGCGGGAGATTTCGACGCTGGTGCTGCCTCGGAGGATTGAACTCCGGACCTCGTCCTTACCAAGGACGCGCTCTACCACTGAGCTAAGGCAGCCCAGCGTGGAAATCGGCCCGCTTGATGCCACAGACCGCCCCAACGCGCAACTTGCTTGGTTCGGGGCCCCGTTTTGGGCAAAATGCCCCGCATGCCGGCACCCGCCAGAGCCCTGACACCCGAACAGGCCGACCCGCTTGTCCGCGCCGCGGTCAAGGGCAAGGGCACGTTTTCGCTGGGCCAGATCGCCGACCAGATCGGCGCCCCGACCATGCAGGTCTTCTCGATCCTCGAGCGGATGGTGACCGAGGGCAAGCTGAAGCGGCTGACCGACGCCCGGTCCGGGACGGTCGGCCAGCCGCAACAGGCTAGGGCCGGCGCGCGCGGTTGACCGCCGACGTGATCGCCTTGAGCGATGCGGCGACGATGTTGGAATCGATCCCGACCCCGAACAGCGCCTTGCCGTCGACGCTCGCCTCGACATAGGCGGCCGCCTGGGCTTTCGCCCCCTGGTTGCCCTTGATCGCGTGCTCGCGATAGTCGATCACGTCCACCGTCACGCCCGACTTCGACAGCGCGTCGACATAGGCCGCGATCGGCCCGTTTCCTTCGCCCGCGAGGACCTGGTCCTGCCCGTCGACGCGCACGCGCGCCTCGATGCGCCGTTCGGCGCCAGACTTGCCGGTCGGCAGTGTCGTGTGCTCGACGAAGGCGAACTTGCCGTCGGCCAGATACTCGGCGACGAACGCGCCGTGTATGTCCTTGGCCGAGAGTTCCTTGCCTGTCGCGTCGGCGACGCGCTGGACGACGGCGGCGAACTCGATCTGCAGGCGGCGGGGCAGTTCGAGGCCGTAGTCGGTTTCGAGCAGATAGGCGATGCCGCCCTTGCCCGACTGCGAATTGACGCGGATGACGGCCTCGTAGGAGCGACCGACGTCCTGCGGGTCGATCGGCAGGTAGGGAACGTCCCAGATGCCGGTGTTGGACTTGCCCTGCGCGGTCAGCCCCTTCTTGATCGCGTCCTGGTGCGAGCCCGAGAACGCGGTGAAGACGAGTTCGCCGCCATAGGGATGGCGCGGATGGACCGGCAGCTGGTTGCAGTATTCGACCGTGCGGACGATCTCCTTCACGTCCGACATGTCGAGTTCGGGATCCACGCCCTGGCTGAACAGGTTCAGCGCCAGCGTCACCACGTCGACGTTGCCGGTCCGCTCGCCGTTGCCGAACAGCGTGCCCTCGACGCGCTGGGCGCCGGCCATCACGGCGAACTCGGCGGCCGCCACGCCTGTACCGCGATCGTTGTGCGGATGGACCGACAGGATCCAGCTGTCGCGGTTCTTCACGTTGCGCGAGAACCACTCGATCTGGTCGGCGTAGATGTTGGGCGTGGCCGCCTCGACCGTGGCCGGCAGGTTGAAGATCATCGGGCGGGCCTTGGTCGGCCCCCATTCGTCCATCACCGCCTCGCAGATCTGCTTGGCGAAGTCGAGCTCGGTCTGCGTGAAGCTCTCCGGGCTGTACTGGAAGACGATCTCGGTGCCCTCGACGGTCGGGACCAGGCGCTTGACCGTCTTCGTGCCCTTGACGGCGATGTCGACGATGCCCGGCCGGTCGAGGCCGAACACGACGCGGCGTTGGGTGGTCGAGGTCGAGTTGTAGAGATGGACGACCGCGCGCTTCGAACCGCGGATCGCGTCGAAGGTGCGCTCGATCAGCTCGTCGCGCGCCTGCGTCAGGACCTGGATCGTCACGTCGGCCGGGATGGCGCCCTCGTCGATGATCGAGCGGACGAAATCGAAATCGGTCTGCGAGGCGGCGGGGAAGCCGACCTCGATCTCCTTGAAGCCGAGGCGCACGAGCAGGTCGAACATGCGCCGCTTGCGCTCGGGCCCCATCGGCTCGACGAGGGCCTGGTTGCCGTCGCGCAGGTCGACCGAGCACCACATCGGCGCCTTGGTGATCTGGCGCGAGGGCCACTTGCGGTCGGGCAGGTCGATGGGCGGGAAGGCCTTGTATTTCTGGACGTTCATGGTGCGGATCTCCGCGAAGAGGGGGCGACGGTAAGGCGGTCGATGCGCGCCGATTGGCGGCGCGCGGCCCTAAGTCGCGGGATGCAGAAATACGGGTTCATTGGAAGGTTCCGGAAAGCTGGACTTTGACGACACGACGACCTGACCGCTGGGGCGCCCTTCCGGGGAAGGGGGCCGCGGTTCAAATAAGTCGAAGGAGCTCGTCGGTCCGGCGGAACATGTAACCTTTCTAGCGGGCGGGGAGGTGTCCGTCAACCGCCGGGCCGGGGCTGGCATGGATATTGAAGCTCCGGGGCCACTCGTTTTCACCTCCAGACAGGAGTCTCCCCGCATGTCGAAGTCCCTGACCGCGTTCGCATTTGCCGCGGCATTCGCGGCCCTTGCGTCGCCGGCCGCCGCCCAGGCCCCCACGACGATCAAGTTCACGCTCGGCTGGAAGACCCAGGGCAGCGATGCGGCCTTCTTCGTCGCGCGCGACAAGGGCTATTTCCAGCGCGAGGGCCTGAACGTCGTCATAGACCAGGGCGAGGGGTCGGGTGCCACGGTCACGCGGATCATGGGCGGGGCCTACGACGCCGGCTTCGGCGACATCAACGCGATCATCCAGAACGCCGCCGCCAATCCCGGCCAGCAGCCGATCATGGTCTACCAGATGTGGAACCAGCCGCCCTTCGCGGTCGTTGCGCGCAATCCGGCCGGCATCAAGACCATCAAGGATTTCGAGGGCAAGACGCTGGGTGGCGCCCAGGGCACGCCGACCACGCGGCTGATGCCGGTCTTCGCGTCGGTCAACAAGCTCGACCTCGCCAAGATCAAGTTCACCAACATGGCGCCCAACCTGCAGGAACCGCTCCTGATCCAGGGCCACATGGACGCCGCGATGGTGTTCAACATCACGAGCTACTTCAACCTGATCGGCCTCGGCCAGGACCCGGACAAGGACTATACGTGGTTCTCGTTCGCCGATTACGGCATGGACCTTTATTCGAACGGCATGATGGTCTCGCAGAAGCTGATCAAGGAGAACCCGAAGGCCGTGGCCGGGCTGGTCAAGGCCGTCAACCAGGCCACGCTCGACGTCGGCAAGGACATCCCGGGCGCCATGAACTCGGTCATGAAGTTCGACGCGCTCGTCGACCGCGGCGTCGAGCAGCGCCGTCTCAAATTCGCCTACGAGAAGCTGATGGTCTCGGCCGAGGCGAAGGAGATCGGTGCGGGCGACGTCAAGGACGACCGTCTGAAGCGCTCGATCGGCATGGTGGTTTCGGGTTACGGTCTTGCCCGCACGCCGGAAACCAGCGAGGTCTACTCGCGCCAGTTCCTGCCGCCGCGCGGCGAACGCGAACTGGTCTATCTGGGAAACTGATTTGACCCAAACGCCTGCGTCCGTCCTTCGCGGCGGACGGATACTCGATCCGGCGACGGATCGCGCGGAGCCGGCGGACATTCTCGTGTCCGCCGGCTTCGTCGCGTCGGTGGGGCCGCCGGGCTCGATCGGTCCGCCGGGTGCGACGATCGTCGACGTGTCGGACCGGCTGCTGGTACCCGGCCTCGTCAACGCGCATACGCACGCCCATGGCGGGCTGGGGCGCGGTGCCGTGGGCGACCAGGCACCGCTCGAACTCTTCCTCAATGCCGCCGGTGCCATCAACGGCCAGCGCACGCTCGACGACAAGTATCTAAGTGCCGCCCTGTCGGCGGCCGAGATGGTCCGGCGCGGCTGCACGGCCAGCTTCGACCTGTTCGTCGAGTTCCCTGCGCCGTCGGCCGAGGCGATGCGGGCCGTCGGGCAGGCCTACGCGGATGTCGGCATGCGCGCCGTCGTGGCCCCCATGCTGGCAGACCGCACGCTCTATCAGGCCCTGCCGGGCCTGCTCGACGCGATACCCGAGCCGATGCGCAGCCGGGTCGCCAAGATCGCGCTGGCACCTTACGAAACCAGCCTCGCGAACCTGAAGCCCATCCTCGACGACTGGCCGTTCGACCGCGACTTCATCCGGCCGGGGATCGCGCCGACGATCCCGCTGCACTGTTCGGACGAATTCATCGTCGCCTGCGCGCGGCTGGCGAAGGACTACGGCTTGCCGTTCCAGACGCATCTTGCCGAAACGAAGGTGCAGGCCGTTCTCGCGCGCGCCAAGTACGGCAAGAGCATGACAGCACATCTCGATGCGCTGGGCGCTCTCGGACCCAATTTCAGCGGCGCCCATGGCATCTGGATCGACCGGACCGAGATGGACCTGATCGCGAAGCGCGGCGGGCGCATCGCGCACAATCCGGGCAGCAATCTGCGCCTCGGCTCCGGCGTGGCGGCGGTGCGCGAGATGCTGGATGCCGGCATCGAGGTCGGAATCGGCACCGACGGAACGAATACCGGCGACGGGCAGAACATTTTCGAGTCCGCGCGTCTCGCCGCGTATCTCTCGCGCCTGCAGGGGCCGGAGTACGAGCGCTGGGTGACTGCGCGCGAGGCCTTCGACGCGGTCACGCTGGGCAGTGCGCGCCTGCTCGGGTTCGAGAAGATGGGCCGCATCGCGCCGGGCTTCGTCGCCGACATCGTTTTCCTGCGCCTCGATCAGCCGCACTACGTGCCGCTGCGAAGCCCCGTGATGCAGATGGTGTTCGCCGAATCCGGATCGGCCATCGATCGCGTCATGATCGGCGGGCGCATCGTGTTCGAAGGCGGAAGGCTGACGACGGTCGACGAAGCGAAACTGCGCCGGCAGGCGGAGGAGGCCGCAGCACGCCTCGATGCCGCGAACGAGGGGGCAAAGCGCATGGTCGCATCGATCCACGACTTCGTCGGCACGTTCTGCGTTGCGCACGGACGCGCGGACTGCCACATAAGGCGGCGCCTGGACTGCCTGCCGACCTGACTGCCGGAGCCGACATGCCGACCACATCGACCCTGATCGCCTTTGCCGCCGTATGCGTCGGCATGGTCCTCACGCCCGGCCCCAACATGATGTATCTGGTGTCGCGCTCGCTGAGCCAGGGACCGATGGCCGGCGTGATCTCGCTGGGCGGCGTTCTTCTCGGCTTCGTCTTTTACGTGCTTTGCACCGCACTCGGCTTCACGGCCCTGCTCGTGACCGTGCCGCTCGCCTACGACGTGCTGCGCTTCGGCGGGGCGATCTATCTGGGCTGGCTCGCCTGGCAGTCCCTGAAACCCGGCGGCAGGTCGCCGTTCGAGGTGCATGCGCTTCCCTACGATCCGCCGCGCAAGCTGTTCGCGATGGGACTGCTGACGAACCTGCTGAACCCGAAGGTCGCGATGCTCTATCTGTCGCTGGTTCCGCAGTTCCTCGACACGACGCGCGGCGACGTGTTCGCCCAGTCGATCGTGCTCGGCGGCGTGCATATCTGCGTCAGCTTCGCCGGCAACCTGATGTTCGCGGTCAGTGCGGGCGCCCTGTCCGCTTTCCTCGCCCGGCGGCCGATGTGGCTGCTCGTCCAGCGCTGGCTTATGGGGCTGGTCCTCGGCGGGCTCGCCGTTCGCATGGCGATGGAAAGCCGCCGCTAGACTTCCGAAGCGCCGTAATAGAGCGTCACGGCATGCTTCGCCTCGGCGAAGAACAGCCAGCGTTCGACGAGCGTGCCCGCGATGCCGAAGACGGCGGCTGCGACCGCCGCAAGTGCCGCCGGCATTCCGGTCAGCAGCAGCGATGCGGCCGTCAGCAGGAACGGCAGATGGAAGGCCGAATGGCGGGCGATCGCACGCAGCTTGACGGCATGCTTGCGCGCGATTGCGAAGCCCATTTCCTTCTGCAGATAGTTTTCTTCCGTGTGCGGCGCATCGAGGAAACGCACCTTGCCGCGCGCGCCGAGCCCCGTGGCGCTTTCCGGCGTCGAGGCTGATTTGGTCGTGTCGATGAAATTCCAGTAGCGGTGCTTGAGATAGGCGGCCATCGCCACGAAGACGAGTGCCGCGATCCCGACGACCGCCTGCGGGCGACCCCAGATCTGGACGAGCGCATCCAGCAGCAGGCCGCCGGTGGCGAACGACAGCGCCAGATAGTTCGGCACGGTCCAGCGATTGTGCCACTGGTGGATCGGCTTCAGGGAGCGATAGATCATCGCCGTCGTGAATACCGTGACGGTCGCGCAGAGGGCCGCGAACAGTCCGACCAGCGCGAAGACGCCGTCGCTGCGCCCGCAAAATGCCCAGGCGATGCCGAAGACCGCCATCGGCAGGAACGTTAAAACGGCTGCCACGCCTTCGCGGCTCAGCCACGAGCTGCGGACCTGCGAGAATGCGCGCCACGCGCGCTCCGGATGGCCGAGATGGAGGGTCGAGGCAAGAAGGCCGGCGACGATCAGCGCGGTCGCGGGCCCGAGCGACACGACGGCAAACCAGCCGGACGCGGGAACGAAGCCAAGCGCGCTGGCGACCGCGACGAGGGCGAGAAGGCCGTAGCCGGCACCGGAAGACGTCGTGAAGAAAATGACCGAGAAGGCGGGATGCATCGGGCGGCTTTCAGCGCGAGAGGACCTTGTCCATCCAGCGCAGCAGCGGATGGAGAACGGCGGCATCTGCCGGCCTGTCGAGTTCGGCCTTGGCGCCCGTGCAGCCGACCGCCGTCTTCGCGGCGCGCGGCGGGAGATACCGGTTGACGGGCGCATACTCCATTTCGGGCATCAGCGCGAAGCCGCCGCGTTCTGCGACGAGGCGCGAGACGTCCGACGACGGATCGCCGAGATCGCCGAAATGGCGTGCGCTGGCGGGGCATGTCGAGACGCAGGCCGGGACGCGCTCGTTCTCGGCGAGGTTCTCGTTGTAGATGCGGTCGATGCACAGCGTGCACTTCTTCATCACGCCTTCGTCGGCGTCGAACTCGCGTGCGCCGTAGGGGCAGGCCCACGAGCACAGCTTGCAGCCGATGCAGGTGTCGGGGTTCACGAGAACGATGCCGTCCTCGGCGCGCTTGAAGCTTGCCCCCGTCGGGCAGACCGTGACGCAGGCCGGCGTCTCGCAATGCAGGCAGGATTTGGGGAAATGGACCGTGCGGCTCGAATCGCCTTCGCCCGCCTCGAACGTATGGATGCGGTTGAACCACACGCCCGACACATTGGCGCCGTACGGGTCGAAGTCGGGCAGGGGCGCCGAATGGCCGCCGGTGTTCCATTCCTTGCAGTTGACCGCACAGGCATGGCACCCGACGCACGTGTCGAGATCGATGACGAGGCCGAGTTTCTTCGATCCCGGAAGCGGGGCGGTCAGGCTCGTCATGGCTTCTTCCATTGTGCGCCATAGCGCAGGATCGACGGCGGCTTCGTCATGTTGGGCGGATGGCCGATCGCGGGCAGCCGCGGCGACGTTTCGCCCTGTTCGGCCTGGTCCGCCTTTTCCACGCGGACGCGCAGGTCGTACCAGGCCGCCTGACCCGTGACCGGATCGGAGTTGGAATAGCGATAGCCGTTCCTGTCGGGCAGCAGTTCCGAGATCAGGTGGTTGAGCAGGAAGCCTTTGGTCGCTTCGGGCGCGTCGGCGTCGAGGTTCCATGCGCCGGCGCGCTTGCCGATCGCGTTCCACGTCCAGACCGTGTTCGGGTTCACGCCTTCCATCGTGCGGATCTGCGCCTTGACGCGGCCGTGGTGCGACGTGATCCACGCCCAGTCGTCGTCGGCAAGCCCGAGCTTGGCGGCCGTGCGCACGTTCATGTAGAGCCGGTTGTGGCTCATGATCTGGCGCAGCCACGCGTTCTGCGAACCCCACGAGTGGTACATCGGCATGGGGCGCTGCGTGACCGCATGCAGGGGGAACTCGCCGGTATCGACCTGCGTGCCTTCGAAGGTCGGGTACCAGATCGGCAGCGGATCGAAATGCGCTTCGAGGCGCGCGCGATGCTCGGCCGGCGCCTGGATCGGACCGATCCCGCGCGCGGCGTTGCGGAACTTCTGCATCGGCTCGGAGTAGATCTGCAGCACGATCTGCTCGGCCTTGTCGATCAGTCCGAGCTTCACGGCGGCTTCCAGATAGCCGCGGTTCGCGTGTTTGAAATAGAGCTGGTCGGGCTCGAAATGGTGGCGCCAGAAGGCGCCGTTCTCGATATAGCGCTCGAGCTGCTTCGGATTGGGCTCTCCGACGCCTGACTTCGCGCCGTCTGTTCCGCGGAAACCGGCAAGCGGCCCCACGCCCGGTTTGCGCTCGTGGTTGACGATATAGTCGGCGTAGCCGCCGGGGAACTTCGCCGAGCCATCGGCGTTCGTGAATCCGGGCAGCTTCAGGCGTGCGGCAAGATCGATCAGCACGTCCTGGAAGGGGCGCACGTCGCGGTCGGGCGCCACGACGGGCTGGCGGATCGCGTCGCCCGGCCCTTCGGCCGAGCAGATCGGCCGGTCGAGCAGCGAGATGCAGTCCCAGCGTTCGAGATACGTCGTATCGGGCAGGATCAGGTCGGAATAGGCGACCGTTTCCGAATAGAACGCGTCGGAATAGATGATGTGCGGGATGCGGTAGCTGCCGTCGTCCCGCTTGTCGGTCAGCATGCGCGCGGTCTCGGCCGAATTCATCGACGAGTTCCACGCCATGTTCGCCATGTACATGAACAGCGTGTCGATCGGATACGGGTCGCCCTTCCACGCGTTGGCGATGACCATGTGCATCAGGCCGTGCGCGGCGATCGGCGCTTCCCACGAATAGGCCTTGTCGATGCGCATCGGCCCGCCGGCTTCGTCGAGCAGCAGGTCCTCGGGGCCCAGCGTGAAGCCCAGCGGCATCCCGCCCATCGGCTTGCCGGGATTGACCTGTGCGGGCTTGCCGGTCGGCTTGGGCCCGGGCGGGCAGGGGCGCGGGAAGGGCGCCTTGTATCGCCAGGCGCCCGGCGTATCGATCGCACCCAGCAGCATCTGCAGCAGGTGGATCGCGCGGCAGGTATGGAAGCCGTTCGAGTGGGCGGAGATACCTCGCATCGCGTGCATCGAGACCGGCCGGCCGACCATCTTCTCGTGCCGGCGGCCTGCCCAGTCGGTCCAGGGCTGATCGATGACGACCTGCTGCTCGAACGCCGCATGCGCGAGCTCGGCCGCGATGCGCTTGATGGTGGCCACGGGAATGCCGCAGCGCTCGGCGACGGCTTCGGCCGCGTATTCGGGTGCCATATAGCGTAGCGCCATATGCTCGAAGACGGGTGTCGCCTTGCGGCCATCGGGCAGCGTCACCTCGCCGACCAGCTTCGGCGAGACATCCGCCGAAAGGGCGCTGGCGGCGGCACCGGTCTTCGTGTCCCAGCACAGCGGATTGCCGGCGGCGTCGCGCGCGAACAGGCCGTCGGCCTTCAGCACCAGCCACGGCGCGTTCGTGTAGC
Source organism: Rhodospirillales bacterium (assembly GCA_016794005.1). Taxonomy (GTDB): domain Bacteria; phylum Pseudomonadota; class Alphaproteobacteria; order CACIAM-22H2; family CACIAM-22H2; genus Tagaea. The sequence goes on along the minus strand of JAEUKY010000352.1, from coordinate 2,131 downwards.
GCACGAGAAACTCGAGATCGATCTTGTCGGCCTTGAGAAGCTCGTGGATCAGCGCCATCACGAACAGGCCGTCCGTGCCCGGTGCGATGCCCAGCCATTCGTCGGCGACCGCCTGATAGCCGGTCTTGACCGGATTGACCGACACGTACTTGGCACCGTTGGCCTTCAGCTTGGCGAGGCCGGCCTTGATCGGGTTGCTGTCATGATCCTCGGCCACGCCGAACAGCATGAAGTATTTCGCATGCTCCCAGTCGGGCTCGCCGAATTCCCAGAACGAACCGCCGATCGTGTAGAGCCCGGCCGCCGCCATGTTGACCGAGCAGAAGCCGCCATGCGCGGCGAAGTTCGGCGTGCCGAACTGGTTGGCCCACCAGCCGGTCAACGACTGGCTCTGGTCGCGGCCGGTGAAGAAGGCGAGCTTTTTCGGATCGTCGGCGCGGATGTCGCCCAGCCACTTGGCGGCAAGGCCGAGTGCCTCGTCCCATTCGATTTCCTTGAAATCGCCGGCCCCGCGCTCGCCGATCCGCAGCAGGGGCTTGGACAGGCGGGCCGGGCTGTAGTGATTCATGATCCCGGCGGAGCCCTTGGCGCAGAGCACGCCGCGGTTCACCGGATGGTCCTTGTTGCCCTCGATATAGCGGATGCGCCCATCGCGCAGATGGACGCGGATGCCGCACCGGCATGCGCACATGTAGCAGGTGGTGCACTTGACCTCGTCCGAGACCTTCGGCGACGTGTCGATCGTTCCGCCCGTACTTCCGTCCATCGGCATGTCGCGGCTGGTCTCCCGGAATCGGATGCGTCGACCGGTCGCCGGCACCCTAAGCCCTTGTAGGTGCGGCCCGTCCGATAGTCAAACCGGTCAAAGGGTTGCGTCTTGACGCCGCCGGGTGCATCCTGAACCGGCGCTGCAAGGAGTGTGCGTGGGCCAATGGCCGAGCTGTCGAAAGAGGATATCGAGCGTCTGGCGGCCGATCCGTCCGCTGCCGCCCGGGTCGCGACGGCCCAGAAGGTCGCGCAGACCTGGAAGGCCGCCACGCTGACCGAGTCGGTCCGCGCCGAAGCCGAGAAGCTTTTGCGCGTGCTCGCGAAGGACGCCATCGCGACGGTCCGGCAGGCGCTGAGCGACCATCTCAAGGACGCAAGCCAGCTTCCCGACGGCATGGCCATGCTGCTGGCCAAGGATATCGATGCGGTTGCGCTGCCGCTGCTCGTCGAGAGCCGCGCCTTCACCGACGAGGACCTGATCGAGATCGTCGCCTCCCAGGGTCCCGCCAAGCAGGCGGCGATCGCCAGCCGTGCGGACGTGTCGGATGCCGTCGCGGTCAAGCTCGTCGAGCATGGCGACGCGAACGTCGCTGCGACGCTGGCGGGCAACGAAGGGGCCCGCATGTCGGACTCGACGGTCGAGCGCCTCGTCGACCGCCACGGCAAGGCGGCACCGGTGCAGGAGAAGCTCGCGGCGCGCAAGCGCGTGCCGCTGCGTGTGCTCGAGAAGCTCTACAACCTCGCTTCCGAGCGTATCCGCGAGCAGTTGCTCGAACGCCCGGACATGACGAGCGAGATGGCGACCGAGCTTGCGATGCACGCCCGCGAGATCGCGACCGTCGGCTCCTCGCTGACGTCGCAGGAAGACGACGTCGCGCGGCTTGCCGCGCATCTGCACACGACCGGACGGCTCGATCCGGGCCTCGTCATCCGCGCGCTCTGCATGGGCGATCTCTTCCTGTTCGAGCACGGCCTTGCCCGGCGCGCCAACGTTCCGGTCGAGCGGGCGCGCCAGCTGATCTACGATCCGGTCGGCGGGCTCAAGTACGTCTACGAACGCGCCTATATGCCGCTCGATCTCTATCCGGCCGTGCGGGCGGCACTCGAAGTGGCGCAGGAAACCAGCTACGACGGCGGACCTTCCGACCGCGAGCGCTATCGCCGCCGCATGATCGAACGCGTCCTCACGAAGGTCGAGGACGCCGATCCGGGCACGGCGGATTATCTGCTCGCCCGACTGTCGACGCTGACCCAGACGCTCGCCCAGCAGTCCGTCGCCTGAACCCAGAAGCGCCGTGCCTCCGCAGCTACCCGCCTCGACCGAAGCACGGGCCAAGCGCGCCATTTCGCGGGCGATGACGGC
>JAEUKY010000398.1 GCA_016794005.1 Rhodospirillales bacterium | reverse complement strand
CGTGGCGATGCTCGACCCGATCAAGCAGAAGACCATCGGCGAAGCCGAGGTCGTCGAGAAATTCGGCGTCAAGCCCGACCGCGTGGTCGACGTGCAGTCGCTCGCCGGCGATTCGACCGACAACGTGCCCGGCGTGCCGGGCATCGGCATCAAGACGGCGGCGGAACTCATCAATACCTACGGTGACCTCGACACGCTGCTGGCGCGCGCGGGCGAGATCAAGCAGCCCAAGCGGCGCGAAAGCCTGCTGGCGAACGCCGAGCTTGCGCGCATCTCGCGCGAGCTGGTGCGGCTGAAGGACGACGTCGCCGTGCCCGTGCCGCTCGCCGATCTGACGCTGAAGCGCCCGGACGGCGACAAGCTGCGCGGCTTCCTGCAGGCGCAGGGGTTCCGCACGACCGTCTCGCGGCTCGAAGCGGCCGGCCTGCTGTCGGGCAGCGGCGCCGCATCCGCCCCGGCCGAACCGGCAGCTTCCGCACCCGCCGCGCCGAAGCCGGCGGAAGGGCCAGCGAAGTACGAACTCGTCCAGGACATCAAGTCGCTCGATTCCTGGATCGCGCGCGCGACGGCGGCCGGTGCTTGCGCCATCGATACCGAGACGACGTCGCTCGACGCGCTCAACGCCGTCCTCGTCGGCGTGTCGCTGTGCGTCGAGCCGGGGCACGCCTGCTACATTCCGGTCGGCCACGTGTCCGCCGGTTCGGCCGCGGCGGCCGGCGGGCTCGATTTCGGGTCGGCGGGCAAGCTTCTCGACGGTCAGATCCCGCGCGAAGACGTGCTCAAGCGCATCGGCCCGCTGCTCGCCGATCCGGCGACGCTGAAGATCGGCCACAATTTCAAATACGACATGCAGGTCTTCGCGCGTCATGGCCTCACCGAAGTGGCCGCCATCGACGACACGATGCTGATTTCCTACGTGCTCGAAGGCGGCGGCCACGGGCACGGCATGGACGAGCTGGCCGAACTGCATCTCGGCCACAAGACCATCGCCTACGACGAGGTGACGGGAACCGGCAAGGCGCGCATCTCGTTCGCCGAGGTGCCGCTCGACAAGGCGCGCGACTATGCGGCCGAAGATGCCGAAGTCACGCTGCGCCTGCATCGCGCGCTGAAGCCGCGCCTGGCCGATCAGGGGCTGCTGTCGATCTACGAGACGATCGAGCGGCCGCTGATTCCGGTCGTCGTCGCGATGGAAGCCGAAGGGATCACGGTCGACCGCGCCACGCTCCAGCGCCTGTCGAACGAGTTCGCGATCCGGCTCGACGAGCTGGAGAAGTCGATCCACAAGGAGGTCGGCCACCCGTTCAACGTCGGCAGCCCGGCCCAGCTCGGCAAGGTGATGTTCGACGAGCTCGGCCTGACGCTGCCCGACGGCAAGGCGCCGGCCAAGACCAAGACCGGCGCCTACGCGACCGGCGCCGACGTGCTGGAAGACCTCGCCGCCACGGGCCACAAGCTGCCGCAGATGGTGCTCGACTGGCGCCAGCTCGCCAAGCTCAAGTCGACCTATACCGACGCGCTGGCCGAGGCGATCGACGCGCGCACCGGCCGCGTCCACACCAGCTTCGCGCTGGCTGCCACGTCGACGGGCCGGCTTTCCTCGACCGATCCCAACCTGCAGAACATCCCGGTGCGCAACGAGGAGGGCCGCAAGATCCGCGAGGCCTTCGTGCCGGCCAAGGGAAAGACGCTGCTGTCGTTCGACTATTCGCAGATCGAACTGCGCCTGCTGGCGCACGTCGCCGACATCCAGTCGCTCAAGGAAGCCTTCGCCAAGGGGCAGGACATCCATGCGACGACCGCGTCGGAGATGTTCGGCGTGCCGCTCGACAGGATGGACAAGGAAACGCGCCGGCGCGCCAAGGCGATCAATTTCGGCATCATCTACGGGATCTCGGCCTTCGGGCTCGCGCGCCAGCTTTCGATCCCGCAGGGCGAGGCGCGCGCCTATATCGAGGCGTACTTCAAGCGCTATCCCGGCATCCGCGCCTACATGGACGGCACGAGGAAGGAGGCGCACCAGCGCGGCTACGTCTCCACGCTGTTCGGCCGGCGGATCTGGCTTCCCGAGATCGGCTCGAAGAATCCCGCGATGCGTTCCTTCGCCGAGCGTGCGGCGATCAACGCGCCGATCCAGGGCGGGGCCGCCGACATCATCAAGCGCGCGATGGTGCGGCTGCCCGCGGCCCTTGCGAACGCGAAGCTCGACGCCCGGCTGCTGTTGCAAGTGCACGACGAACTGCTGTTCGAAGTCGCTCCGGCCGAACAGGACCGGACGGTGGCACTTGTCAGCGACATCATGGAACATGCGGCCGAGCCGGCCGCAAAACTGACGGTAAAGCTTCAGGTCGACTGGGGTGCGGGCAAGAACTGGTCGGCAGCCCATTGACTCGGCAGGGATTTGCACCGGCTTGGCCGCGTGTGCGCTTTGCCCTATAATTCCACCATGGGTTTTCAGGTGATGCCTTCCGTTTTCACGCCGGCCGCGGCGCGCAGCTATGCGCATCCGGTAGCGGCACCCGCCGTGGTGGCGGACATCGCCGGCCGTGCGGAAAGCGTGCGGCGCGAACCGACGGCGACGTCGCCGGCCCCGCTGCCGCCGGCCTCCAAGTCGTTCGGCGCCGGCCACTATTCCTTTTTCGCCTGACGGGGAGCGAGCGTGGCCGAACTCTATCCGCTGCCGCGCGTGATCTCGCCGGTGTCGCCCAACGGCCCCGCGCCCGCGCGGGTCGAGCGCGACAGCCAGCGTTCGCAACCGCCGCCGCCGCCCGCACAGGCTGCTCCCGTGGCAGTGAACCAGTCGTCGAACACGACGGCGACGCGCGGCAACAACGTCAACATAGAGGCCTGATCCGGGCCGCCGAACGGATAGTTTCCTTAACGCGTTGGTAACGCTCGCAGGCGAAGCTTCCCCCCGCTTATGGCCGACGACGCACCAGTATCCGATCCGCGATCAGCCCTTCTCGCCATCGACAGGCGGATGGTCGAACTGTGGCGCGAGGGTGCGTGGTTCCTGGCGGGCTGGACGCTCGACAAGGATGATCTGGTCGTCGCGATGGCGCCGATCGCGGACCTTCCGCATCTCGCCGAGACCGAGCCGGCCCTTCTGCGCGGCGACCCGCTGGATGCCAAGGCGCTGATCAAGGTCGCACAGCGCGCGAACCTGCGCGTCGATTCGATCCCGGCCGGCGGCTGGTGGGGAACGGCGCAGATGAAGTCGGCGCTGACCCAGAGCGTCCAGCGCTACGCGATCCGCCGTTCGCCCTTCCATGCGATGGGCCGGATCGAGATCGACGGCTTCGCGGGCCTGCCGACGGCCGAGCAGATCGCGCAGCTCGCCACGCTCTCCTACTCGATCAACGTCGCCGCGCGCCGGATCGCCGATCTGGGATCGGAGATCGACCTGGGGCGAGCGGCGTCCGGGACCGGCTACAGGCTGTGGAACCGCCGGCAGGGTTACCGTGCGGACATCGACCTGTTCTGCCTGATCGCCCTCGCGCTGGCCGAAAACGGGCTGGCGCGCGCGCGCGACGCGCGCACGGCACCGGTCGTCAAGGCCGCCTTCACCGTCGGTGCCGGCTGGGAGTTCTCGCTGCCGCGCGGCGGTGCCAGCCCGGTCATCCACAACGACGTGCTCGGCGAGGTCGGCGATCTCGTCACCCAGCTCGTCGATGCGGCCCTGCCGCGCCAGATCCTGATCGGGTCGTTCGACCGGCCGATGGTCGACGGCCCGCCGGCCTTCGGGCACATCTACAGGAATCTCGACGCGCCGCGATTCATGGGGCTTGCCCAGCGCCGCCTCCAGGATTTCGACAACGTCCTGCTCGGCACCGAGAAGGTCTCGAGCCTGAAGCTCTATCTGACCGGCGACGAGATCGGCCCGGGCACGTTCGACATCAAGGCGTTCCGCTACCCGATCCGCGCGGACGCGACGATGGAAGCGTTCAACGTCAAGCTCAACATCCACCGGCCGGACCAGACGCCGTTCTTCTTCGGCCTGCAGCATCGCGACCTGCTTGCCGTGGCGCCGACGCGCGCCTACTACGCCGAGAATTCGGCCCGCGAGTTCGTCCTCAAGGAATAGGCGTCAGCCGCCGGCCCGGGCGCGCTTGGCCAGCCGGACGAGCTCGACGCGCGCGGTCTCGGGATCGCGCACGGCCTTGTCGAAGGCGAGCCGGGCGACCTCGCCGCGCGCCGCCTCGCGCAGGTCGAAGCCTTCCGGATCGACGCCCGTCATCGACCAGTCGCCGGCCGCCTTTCCGCCAAGCTTCGTGGCGTAGAGGGCGATCGCGTCGGCGTGATCCGCGTTCATGTGCGCGACGATGTCCGGTTCCCCGGCCGCGAGATCCGCGGCATCCGAAGCATCGAAGGCGAATCCGTCGAACCAGCGGATGCGGCCGAAGCCGGCGACGAGATGCGCGCGGGCGGGGACGACCTTCCAGAAGGCGAAGTCCTTGAAGCCGGCGTACATGCGTGCACCGGGGAAGCGCGCCAGATAGCGTTCGGCAAGGCGCGCGTCGCCGGTCTGCCGCGCCGTCCCCTGCAGGCTGACGCGCGGACCCGTCAGCGGCTCGGCCAGGCCCGCCGTGCCGTCGAACAGCAGCGAGCAGCGCGGATCGACCAGCAGGTTCTTCGTGTGCTCGGCCAGGGTCGAGATCAGCAGGATGGGGGCGGCGTCGTGATCGAAAGCCACCTGCACGAGGCTGGAATAAGGGGCGCCCGCTTCGGGCGTGCCGTCGCGCGCGACGGCGGCGAGAACGGCCCGGTCGCAGCCGCGCGCCACGTGGCGGGCCAGAGCCAGCGGATCGGGTTCGGCGGTCGACATGGTCGGAATTCTCCTTATAGTGCGCGCGTCGATTATCGGACGCCCCGACGCGTCCGGAAACGGGCAAAAAGCCGCCCAATTTGGGCCGCATTCGCGCGCCAGATTGACGGTCCGGCGCTTTGCCCCCAATTCCGGATGTCCCGAGGTTCCGAACCCGCCATGGCCCTCTCGCTCAAAGCCGCACCCATGACCCCCAATCCGGCCCCGCAACCGACCATCGCGCTCGTCGACGACGACCGCAACATCCTCGCCTCGGTCTCGGTCGCCCTCGAAGCCGAAGGCTTCAAGGTGCGCAGCTGGACCGACGGCACCGAGGCGCTCAAGGTCCTGCTCGCCGAGCCGCCCGATCTCGCCATCCTCGACATCAAGATGCCGCGCATGGACGGCATGCAGCTGCTCGAGCGCATCCGCGCGCATTCGCGCCTGCCGGTGATCTTCCTCACCTCGAAGGACGACGAGGTGGACGAGGTGATGGGCCTGCGGCTGGGTGCCGACGACTACGTCACCAAGCCCTTCTCGCAGCGCCTGCTGGTCGAGCGTATCCGCGCGCTTCTGCGCCGGCAGGCGGCGAACCGCGCGGCGGATTCCGGCGAGTCGCCGTCGGCCGGTGCCGAGCCGCCGATGGTGCGCGGCGAGCTTTCGCTCGATCCCGAGCGCCACCTGTGCACGTGGAAGGGCCAGCCGGTCACGCTGACGGTCACCGAGTTCATGCTGCTGAAGGCGCTGGCCCAGCGCCCGGGCCTGGTCAAGAGCCGCGACCAGCTGATGGATCTCGCCTACGGCGAATCCATCTATGTCGACGACCGGACCATCGACAGTCACGTCAAGCGGCTGCGCAAGAAGTTCAAGACCGTCGATGCCGAATTCACGCAGATCGAGACGCTCTACGGCCTCGGCTATCGCTACAAGGAGAAGTAGGTCCGGGGCGGCCGGCAGGCGCGATTCCTGCCGCGCGTTTCGCTAGACTGACGCCATGCCCGCCCGGTTCGGTTCCCGCCGAAGCTTCTCGCCGCTCACGCGGCGCATCCTGTTCCTCAACATGCTGCCGCTGCTGCTGCTCGCGGCGGGCGTGCTCTATCTCGACGATTTCCGCCGCGGCCTGATCGAGTCCGAGCTGCACGCGCTGAACACGCAGAGCCAGATCATCGCGGCAGCCCTCGGCGAGGCGGCCGTCTCGGTCGCCGATCCGGACGACGAGGAGCGCGACGACCGGCTCGCGCCCGACGCGGCCCGCCAGATCCTCCGCCGCCTCGTCGAGCCGACGCGCGTGCGCGCCCGGCTGTTCGACTTCACAGGCATGCTGCTGGCCGACAGCCGCGTGCTCGGACAGGGGAGTCTCGCGGTCGAGGTCGAGATCCTGCCGCCGCCCGAGCCCGACGCGCCGCTGCCCGGCCGCACGATCGACGCGCTGTCGGATTTCTTCGGCGGCGGACTGACCGGCAACCTCAACCTGCCGCTCTATCGGGAACGGCGCGATCCGGTGGCGCTGGACTACGAAGAGGCGATCGCCGCCCTCGTCGGCGACGGCGGGCAAGCGGTCCGGCGGACGGCCGGCGGACGGCTGCAGCTTTCGGTCGCCGTTCCGGTCCAGCGCTTCAAGCAGGTGCTCGGCGCCCTGATGCTGTCGAGCGACGGGCGCAGCATCGAGCAGGCGCTGCGCACGGTGCGACGCGACATCCTTCGCGTCGCGGGCGTCACGCTGCTGCTGACGGTCCTGCTTTCGCTTTATCTCGCCGGCACGATCGCGCGGCCGATCCGCCGTCTGGCGCGCGCGGCCGACCGCGTGCGCACCGGCGGGACGCGCGCGCGGGTCGGTGGCACGCTGGGTGCCGGGGCGGCCCTTGCCGGCGCCATTCCCGATCTTTCGGCGCGCGGCGACGAGATCGGCGATCTTTCCGCGGCCCTGCGCGAGATGACCGACGCGCTGTCGCGCCGGCTCGACGCCATCGACCGGTTCGCCGCCGACGTCGCGCACGAGCTGAAGAACCCGCTCACCTCGCTGAAAAGCGCCGTCGAGACCGCGGCCCGGGTTCCCGATCTTGCCGTGCGCGAGAAGCTGATGGCCATCGTGCTCGACGATGTCGGCCGGCTCGACCGGCTGATCACCGACATCGCCGGGGCCTCGCGTCTGGACGCCGAACTCAGCCGGGCGAGCGCCGAGCCCGTCGAACTCGGCGAGATTCTGGGCGGCCTGATCGACGCGCTTTCCGCGGTCGCGAAGCCGGATCAGGCCAAGCCCGTCCTGACCCTGCAGGGAGCCGGGCCCTACGCGGTGATGGGGATCGCCGACCGGCTGGGCCAGGTCTTCCGCAACGTCATCGCGAACGCGCAGTCCTTCAGCCCGGTCGGCGGGACCGTCCGGATCGCCGTCGGCCGGACGGCCGAGTTTGTCACCGTGACAATCGACGACGACGGCCCCGGGATTCCGGCCGACAAGCTCGAATCCATCTTCGAGCGCTTCTATTCCGAGCGCCCGGCCGCCGAAAAGTTCGGGACCCATTCCGGATTGGGCCTTTCGATCTCCCGTCAGATCGTCGAGGCCCATGGCGGTACCATAGATGCGGAAAATAGAAGCGATTCCAATGGAATGGTAGTTGGAGCCCGATTCCGGATCCGATTGCCGGCAGCCTGAATCGGTTCGATTTTGAGGTAGCTAATTACCCGATTTCGGCTTGGCGCGAATTTGTGCAGTGCAAAGAGTCAAGATTGACATCGATTCGGAACGGCCGCACGTTATGCCCGCGTGACGGACCCGCTCACTCTTCAGGTACATGGCACCTGTGTCGTCTTTGCCGAGATTGGCGTTTTATTGTGCGGACCGTCGGGCAGCGGCAAATCGGATCTTGCGCTGCGGCTCCTCGATTGCGGGGCGCAGTTGGTGGCGGATGACAGGGTCGATCTCGAACGGCGCGGCGACGCGATCTGGGCAACGGCTCCCGGCAAAATTGCCGGCCTGCTGGAAGTAAGAGGCATCGGTATCGTGCATCTCGACGGTGTTGCAGGCGCCTGCGCGGACCGCGCGAAGCTGGGTCTGGTCGTCGACCTGACCGACCGGGCGGCCATCGAACGTCTGCCCGAAGCCGCCGGCCGGAACCTGCTCGGCATCGACCTTCCGTGTCTGCCGTTCGATCCCTGGGCCGCCTCGGCGGTCGCCAAACTGCGCGTCGCGGCCGGCCTTGCCCGTCAGGGCAAGCTGTTCGCGCACTGACAGGGTCGGGCAAGGCCGCATCATGATCGTCCCCTTGCCCGTCGCGACCCCGCAGAGCGCCCTGACGCCGCGCCGCCGCATCGCCCTCGTCACCGGTCTTTCGGGGGCCGGCCGCTCCACCGCCATGCGCGCCCTCGAGGACGCCGGCTACGAGGCGGTCGACAATCTTCCGCTGACGCTGCTGTCGAGCCTCGTCCTTTCCGAGACCGATCCGGCCCACGCCCGGCCCGTCGCCATCGGCGTCGACACGCGCACGCGCGATTTCGGCGTCGACGCGCTGGTCGCCGCGATCGACCGGCTGCTCGGCGAGCAGGGTCTCGACGTGCGCCTCCTCTATCTCGATTGCGACGACGAGACGCTCGCGCGCCGCTACACCGAGACGCGCCGCCGGCATCCGCTGGCCGCCGACCGCCCGCTCGTCGACGGCATCAAGGCCGAACGGCGCCTGCTCGAGCCGCTGCGCGCGCGCGCCGACCGCGTGATCGACACGGCCACGCTCGCTCCGCACCAGCTCAAGCGCCTGATCCAGGACGATTTCGCGCTCGATGCGCCCGCGGGCCTGGCGCTGTCGATCGTCAGCTTCGCCTACCGCAACGGCCTGCCGCGCGAGGCCGATCTGGTGTTCGACGTGCGCTTCCTGTCGAACCCGCATTACCGGCCCGATCTGAAGCCGCTGACCGGCAAAGACGCCGACGTCGCGCGCTTCGTCGAGCGCGATCCGGGATTCCACGCCTTCTTCGAAGGTCTCAGCGACATGATCGTGGCGCTGCTGCCGCGCTTCGAGGCCGAAGGCAAATCGTACCTGACCGTCGCCGTCGGCTGCACCGGCGGCCGGCACCGTTCCGTTTTCGTCGCCGAACGCCTCGCCGAACGCCTTTCCCAGGGCGGCAGGCGCGTAAACCTCGTCCACCGCGATCTCGACCGGAGCTTCGCATGAAGCTCGTCTCGGACTCCGCGCAACACGCGAAAGAAGGCACGTCTCAAATGATCGGACTCGTTCTCGTGACACATGGCCGCCTCGCCGCCGAATTCGTCTCGGCGCTCGAGCACGTGGTGGGGCCGCAGCAGAACATCGCCGCCGTGTGCATCGGCCCGGAAGACGACATGGAGATGCGCCGGAACGAGATACTGGCCGCCGTCGCGCGCTGCGACACGGGTGCCGGGGTCGTCGTGCTCACCGACATGTTCGGCGGCACGCCGTCCAACCTCGCGATCTCGATCATGGACCGCGCGCGCATCGAAGTGATCGCCGGCGTCAACCTGCCGATGCTGATCAAGCTCGCCAGCGTGCGCAACACCGAGCCGCTCGTCGCCGCCGTGCAGGCCGCGCGCGAAGCCGGCCGCAAGTACATCAACGTCGCCTCGCAGCTTCTGGCCGGCGAGATCAAGCCCGCCGCGGGTGCCCGATGAACGATGCGGCCGCATCCGGCGGCCACGTCGTCACGCGCACGTGCGAGATCCTGAACAAGCGCGGCCTGCACGCGCGCGCCGCCGCCAAATTCGTGAAACTCGCAGGCCAGTTCAGTTCCGCCACGCACGTGACCAAGGGCGGCACCACCGTGTCCGGCCTTTCGATCATGGGCCTGATGATGCTGGCCGCCGCCCCCGGCTGCACGGTCGACGTACGGGCCGAAGGCGACGACGCGCGCGAAGCGGTCGACGCCATCGCCGCCCTGATCGCGGCCAAGTTCGACGAGGAATGACGTGACGCGGCAAAGCCCGCGCGCGGCGAAGCCCCGCGGCCGGCGTCCCGGCGGCGACGGGCAGACCGTCTTCCAGGGGCTGGGCGTCGCGCCGGGAATCGCCATCGGCCCTGCGCATGTCCACGGCGTGGAGCTGCCGGCCTTCGCCGAATGCGCCATCGCACCCGACCAGACCGAGGCCGAGCGCGGCCGCTTCCGCGCGGCGGTCGAGGCCAGCAAGAAGCAGCTTTCCAAGCTCAAGCAGAAGACCGCGGGCCTGCCGGCGGCGGCGGCCGAGGAACTCGGCTACCTGCTGGACGCGCACGTGCAGATGCTCTCGCAGTCGCGCCTCGTGCGCGGCGTGGAAAAGCGCATCGTCGAGAACCTGACGACCGCGGAGACGGCCGTGCGCGCCGAGGCCGAAGCCATCGCCGAGGCGTTCGAGGCGATGGACGATTCCTATCTTGCCCAGCGCGTGCAGGACGTGCGCGAGGTGGGCGCCCGACTCGTGCGCAACCTCACCCAGACGCCGTGGGGGGCGTTCAAGAACCTGCCCGAAGGCGCCATCGTCGTCGCCGAGGAAATCACGCCCGCCGATACGGCCGTGATGGATCCCGCGATCGTCGGCGGCTTCGCGACGGTCATCGGCGGTGCGGAAGGCCACACCGCGATCATGGCGCGCGCGCTCGGCCTGCCTGCCGTTCTGGGCGTGGCCGATCTCGTCGGCGCCGTGCGGCCCGGCGACACGGTCATCGTCGACGGCAACGAAGGCAAGGTCATCGCGCGGCCGACGGCGGCCACGCTCGAACGCTACGAGAAGCGCCGGCTCGAATACGCGAAGGAAGAACGCCAGCTCGCGCGCCTGTCGAAGCTGCCCTCGGTCAGCAAGGACGGGATCGAGTTCGCGCTGGGCGCCAATCTCGAACTGCCGCGCGAGGTCGAGCAGGCGCTAGCGGCCGGTGCGGCGTCGATCGGCCTGCTGCGCAGCGAGTTCCTGTTCATGAACCGCAGCGACGTGCCCGACGAGGAGGAGCAGTACCAGCAGCTCGCCGAGATCGTGAAGGGCATGGCCGGGCGCGTCGTGACCGTGCGCACGCTCGACGTGGGCGGGGAGAAGCTCGCCTCGGCGCTCGGCGATCTTTCGCCCGGACCCAATCCCGCGCTCGGCCTGCGCGCGATCCGTCTTTCCCTCGCCCGGCCCGAACTGCTCGATGCCCAGCTCGCCGCGATCCTGCGCGCGGGCGCGCACGGCCCGCTGCGCATCCTCGTGCCGATGGTCGCGACCGTCGACGAGATGAAGCAGGTGCGCGAAGCCGTCGGCAAGGCCGCGCGCCGGCTCGTGCGCAAGGGCATCCCGATCGCCGATCCGCTGCCCCCGCTGGGCGCCATGATCGAGATTCCCGCGGCGGCCCTGGCGGCCGATGCGCTGGCGCGCGTGTGCGACTTCCTCGCCCTCGGCACGAACGACCTCACGATGTACGCGCTCGCCATCGATCGCGGCGACGAGCAGGTGGCGCACCTCTACAACCCGCTGCACCCGGCGGTGCTCCGCCTGATCCAGTTCACGGCGGAGGCAGCACTGCGCAACCGCATTCCGGTGTCGATCTGCGGCGAGATCGCCGGCGACCCGCGCTACACGGCCCTGCTGGCGGGCCTCGGGATCCGCGAGCTTTCCATGTCGCCGATCAAGATTCCGCGCGTCAAAAGCCGGGTGCGGAATCTCGACGTCCAGAGTGCCGCCGCGCGCGCGCGCGTTGTCATGGAGCAGTGGGATACCAAGGCCATCGCCGGCCTCGTCGACGAGTTCAACGAGGGCCTCGTCCGCGCCAAGGAATAGTCCGTATTTCAGAGGCTTAGACGGCATCCCCGAAACCGATTGAGGGGGTCCGCCGGGGCCGGTATAAGGCGCCCTCGGAATTTTCCAGCGAATCCGCCCGTTGAACGGCGCCCTCTTTCTTCCGGAGCCTCAATTCCCATGCCCGATTACATCGTCAAGGACGTCTCGCTCGCCGAGTGGGGCCGCAAGGAACTTTCGATCGCCGAGTCCGAAATGCCGGGCCTCATGGCGATCCGCGCCGAGTACGGCAAGGCGCAGCCGCTCAAGGGTGCCCGCATCGCCGGATCGCTGCACATGACGATCCAGACGGGCGTGTTGATCGAGACGCTGAAGGCGCTGGGTGCGGACGTGCGCTGGGCGTCGTGCAACATCTTCTCGACGCAGGACCACGCCGCCGCGGCGATCGCCGTCGCCGGCACGCCGGTCTTCGCCGTCAAGGGCGAGACGCTGGCCGAGTACTGGGACTACACCCACAAGATCTTCGAGTGGCACGACGGCGGCACGCCGAACATGATTCTCGACGACGGCGGCGACGCCACGCTGATGATCCATCTCGGCATGAAGGCCGAGAAGGACCTCAAGGTCGTCTCGAACCCGACCAACGAGGAAGAGGAAATCCTCTACGCCGCGATCAAGAAGCGCGTGAAGGAGCAGCCGGGCTGGTACTCCAAGCTGGGTGCGGCTATCCGCGGCGTCACCGAGGAGACGACGACCGGCGTGCATCGCCTCTACCTGATGGAAAAGGACGGCTCGCTGCTGTTCCCGGCCATCAACGTCAACGACTCGGTCACCAAGTCGAAGTTCGACAATCTCTACGGCTGCCGCGAATCGCTGGTCGACGCGATCCGCCGCGCGACCGACGTGATGATGGCCGGCAAGGTCGCCGTCGTCGCGGGCTTCGGCGACGTGGGCAAGGGCTCGGCCGCCTCGCTGCAGAAGGCGGGTGCGCGCGTCCTCGTGACCGAGGTCGACCCGATCTGCGCGCTGCAGGCGGCGATGGAAGGCTACGAGGTCGTCACGATGGAAGACGCCGCGCCGCGCGGCGACATCTTCGTCACCGCCACGGGCAACATCGACGTCATCACGATCGACCACATGCGCCAGATGAAGGACCGCGCGATCGTGTGCAACATCGGCCACTTCGATAGCGAGATCCAGGTCGCGGCGCTGAAGAACTACAAGTGGAACAACATCAAGCCGCAGGTCGACGAGATCGAGCTGGCCAGCGGCCGGCGCATCCTTCTGCTCGCCGAAGGCCGCCTCGTGAACCTGGGCTGCGCAACGGGCCATCCCAGCTTCGTGATGTCGTCGTCGTTCTCGAACCAGACGCTCGCGCAGATCGAGCTGTGGACCAACCGCGACAACGGCAAGTACGCCAAGAAGGTCTACGTCCTGCCCAAGAAGCTCGACGAGAAGGTCGCGGCCCTGCATCTCGAGAAGATCGGCGTGAAGCTTTCCAAGCTGACGCCGGCGCAGGCCAAGTACATCAACGTGACCGAACAGGGTCCGTTCAAGGCCGACCACTACCGCTACTAGGCGAGGTTCCGTCCGCGAGGACGGCGCGAAGCGGCCGGGTCCCGGAAGGGGCCCGGCCGTTTCCGTTTTCGCGTGACCCTCGCGCCGACTCGCCGCCCTCGTCTAGGATGGCGGCGTGATCGAGTTTCTTCCGGGGCTGGCGGTCGGGCTTGGGCTGGGCGGGGCGGGATGCCTTGTCCTGCTGAAGCGCCTGCGCGCCGAGACGGCGCGCGCCGATGCGGCCGAGACGGCGCGCGGCGAGCTTTCGGTGCGCACGAACCTGCTGCGCGCCGAGCGCGAGGCGGCCGAAGACGCCGCCCGCCGGATCGAGGCCGCCCTCGACGCGCTGCCGCTGCCGCTGTGGCGGCGCGACGGCGAACAGCGGCTGGTGTGGTGCAACACCGCCTACGCGCTGGCGGCCGACGCCGAGCGCGAGAAGCTGCTGGCCGGCCGCGACGGGATCGGCGGTGCCGCCCTGACGCGCCGGCTTGCCGCCCTTGCCCGGCTGGCGCTCGCCGCGCGCACGGCGCAGAGCGAGGCCGAGCACATCGTCGTGGCCGGTGCCCGCCGCCTGTTCGAGTTCGTCGAAGCCCCGCTGCCCGACGGCGGGACCGTCGGCATGGCGGTCGACCAGACCGAACGGGAAGAGGCGGGGATCGAGCTTGCCCGCCATATCGCGGCACAGGGTGCCGTGCTCGAGACGATGCCGGTCGCCATCGGCATCTTCGGGGCCGACAAGCGGCTCAAATACTTCAACAGCGCCTACGCCCGGCTGTGGCGCGCCGACGAATCGTGGCTGTCGGGCGAACCGGAATACGGCGAGATCCTCGAGAACCTGCGCGAGCGCCGCCGCCTGCCCGAGGTCGCCGACTTCCGCATGTTCAAGCGCCAGCGGCTGAAGCTGTTCGACACGATCTTCGAATCGTTCGACGAGCTGATGTACCTGCCCGACGGCACGACGCTGCGCGAGCGCTGCATGCCGCACCCGCTGGGCGGCCTGCTCTTCGCGTTCGAGGACGTGACCGACCGGCTCGTGCTCGAACGTTCCTACAACACGCTGATCGCCGTGCAGCGCGCCACGCTCGACAATCTCTACGAGGGTGTGGCGGTGTTCGGCTCGGACGGGCGGCTCAAGCTCCACAATCCGGCCTTCGCGCGCATCTGGGACATCCCGGACGCCGCCCTGATCGCCGAGCCGCATATCGCCGACGTGGTCGAGCGCATGCGCGCCTTCTATCCCGAAGACGCCGACTGGCCGTCGCTGAAGGACCGCATCGTCGAGAAGCTGACGTCGCGCGACGCGACCAACGCGCGCATCGAGCGCACCGACGGCCGCGTGCTCGACTATGCGCTCGTCCCGCTGCCCGACGGCGCCACGCAGCTTTCCTATGTCGACGTCACCGACAAGGTGCGCGTGGAGCAGGCGCTGCGCGAACGTGCCGAGGCGCTGGAAGCGGCCGACCGGCTCAAGTCCGAGTTCATCTCGACCGTGTCCTACGAGCTGCGCACGCCGCTCAACACGATCATCGGGTTCGCCGAGCTGCTGTCGAAGCAGTATTTCGGCGAGCTCAACAAGCGCCAGGGCGAATACTGCGCGGACATCCTGACCGCCTCCGAACGCCTGCTGGCGATCATCAACGACATCCTCGACCTCGCGTCGATCGACGCCGGCCGCATGACGCTGGAGCTTGCCGCCGTCGATCCGGTCGAGCTGCTGTCCGACGCCGCGCAGATCATGGCCGATCTCGCGCGCGAGCGGGAACTGAAGCTCGAGGTCGTCCCGACGCGCGCCCCGCGCCTGCGCGGCGACGAGCGGCGCCTGAAGCAGGCGATGTGCAATCTCGTCTCGAACGCGCTCAAGTTCACGCCGCCGGGCGGCGTGGTACGGCTTTCCGCGCACGCGGACGAGCGCATGGTCTCGCTCGAGATCACGGACAACGGCGTGGGCATCCCGGTCGCCGACCAGGCGCGCGTGTTCAAGGAGTTCGAGCGCGGTGCGGCCGCCGACGCGCGGCGCATGGGGGCGGGGCTCGGCCTGTCGCTGGTCAAGCGCATCGTCGAGCTGCACGGCGGCACGATCGATCTGGTCTCGGCACCCGGCGAAGGCACGACGGTGACGTGCCGGCTGCCGCTGTGGGTGCCGGGCGAGCGCGCCGTCGCGGCGGACTGAGATTTCAGCCCGCGGGCACGCCTTTCGTCGTCGAATATTCGAAGTGCAGCACTTCGCCCGGGTGGACGATCTTGTGGCAGGCGTGCGCGGCCATGGCAGCCTCCGCGAAGCCTTGCAGGATCAGCTTGAGCTTGCCCGGGTACTGCGCGATGTCGCCGATGGCGAAGATGCCGGGCGACGACGTCTCGCAGGTCGACGGCTCGACCGCGATGTTGCCCTTGACGAGGTTGAGCCCCCAGGTCGCGATCGGCCCCAGATTCATCGCGAGCCCGAAGAAGGCGAGGAGCGCGTCGGCCTCAAGCTTGCGGATGTTGCCGTCGAGATCCTTCAGCACGACGTGCGTAAGCGCCCCCGGCTCGCCCTCCAGCCCTTCGAGCTGGTAGGGGGTCACGAGATCGATCTTCCCGGCCTTGGCGAGCGCCATCACCTTGTCGACCGTGTCGGGGGCACCGCGGAACTTGTCGCGCCGGTGGATCACCATCACGCGGGCGGCGACGTCGGCAAGCGACAGCGTCCAGTCGAGGGCCGAGTCCCCGCCGCCGGCGATGGCCACGCGCCTGCCGCGGAACTCCTCGCGGCGCTGGACGAAATAATGCACGCCCCTGTTCTCGAACGCGTCGATCCGGGCAAGCGGCGGCTTGTTGGGTCCGAATGCGCCCACGCCCGCCGCGAGGATCACCGCCTTGGCGCGGATCTTCGTGCCCGTACCGGACTCGAGCTCCCAGAACTCGCCCTCGCGGGTCAGCTTCTCGACCCGCTGGCCCAGATGGTAGACGGGCGCGAACGGGGCCGCCTGCGCCTGCAGGTTCTCGATCAGTTCGAGGGCGCCGACCTTCGGATAGCCGGGAATGTCGTAGATCGGCTTTTCCGGATAGAGGGCGGCGCATTGCCCGCCGGGCATCTCCAGCGCGTCGATCACGTGGCAGCGCATCTTCAGCATGCCGCATTCGAAGACGGCGAACAGGCCGACGGGGCCTGCGCCGATGATCGCGACGTCGGTGGCGTGGGTTTCGGGCATGGGCAGGGGCGGGCTCCGGGACCGGCTTCGGGAAAGGGCAATTGATAGCGGCCTCGGGCGGGTTTTCAATGCATTTCGGCCCCTGTAGAACGGGGGCATGGCGACCCCCACGTCGATTCGCAACCGCCCGCTCGCCGACGAGGCCGCGACGGCCGCTCTGGCCGGCCGGCTCGCCGGGGTCGCGCGCCGGCGCGACGTGCTCGCGTTGTGGGGCGATCTCGGCATGGGCAAGACCAGCTTCGCGCGCGCCTTCGTGGCCGCACGGGCCGGAAAGGCGACCGAGGTGCCCAGCCCGACCTTCACGCTCGTGCAGACCTACGACCTGCCGGGCGGGCCGGTCTGGCATTTCGATCTCTACCGGCTGGCCGATCCAGAAGACGTCTGGGAACTCGGCTGGGAAGAAGCGCTGGCCGAAGCGATCGTTCTGGTCGAGTGGCCGGTCCGGCTCGGTGGCCTGCTTCCGGCCGACCGGCTCGACATCCGCCTTTCTTCCGGCGTCTCGCCGTCGGCGCGCGAAGCCTCGCTCGGAGGGCAGGGAAGCTGGGCCGCCCGGCTGGAGGCGCTGGATGTTTGAAGCGCGCCCGGCTTCGCGGCTGTTCCTCGATTCGCACGGCTGGGCCGGCGTCGATCCCGTACCGCTCGCCGGCGACGCGAGCTTCCGCCACTATTTCCGCCTGACGGACGGCAAGCGGCGCGCGGTTCTGATGGATGCGCCCCCGCCGCGCGAGGACGTGCGCCCCTTCGCGGCGGTCGCCGCACATCTGGCCGCCCTCGGCCTGTCGGCGCCGCGCGTGATCGCCAAGGACACGCATGGCGGTTTCCTGCTGCTCGAGGATCTGGGCGACGAGACCTATACGCGCGCCCTTGCCGCCGGTGCAGACGAAGCTTCGCTCTACGCGCTGGCGACGGACACGCTGATCGCGTTGCACCGGCATCCGGCGCAGCGCAAGGTGGACGTGCCGGCCTACGACGATGCGGTGCTCGACCGCGAGGCAAGCCTGCTCGTCGACTGGTTCCTGCCCGCCTGGCGCGGGGCGGCCACGCCCGACGGCATCGTGCGCGACTATCTGGCCGCGTGGCGGCGCGTCTATCCGCACGCGCGCGTCGGATCGCCCGTCCTGGTGCTGCGCGACTATCACGTCGACAATCTCGTGCGGCTGCCGGGCCGCGGCGGAATCGCGGCCTGCGGGCTTCTCGATTTCCAGGACGCGCTGATCGGCTCGCGCGCCTACGACCTTGCCAGCCTCGTCGAGGACGCGCGGCGCGACGTCGATCCGGCGGTCGCGCGATCGTGCGTCGAACGCTATCTGGCGGCGTTTCCGGACGTTCCACCAGACGCGTTCCGCACCGCGATGACGGTGCTTGCCGCCCAGCGCAACGCCAAGATCGTCGGGATCTTCGTCAGGCTGGCGCGGCGCGACGGCAAGCCGCAGTATCTCAAGCACATCCCGCGCGTCTGGCGCCTGCTGGCGGGCAATCTGGCGCACCCGGCGCTCGCAGAACTGCGCGACTGGTTCGACGAACACGTGCCCGCCGCCTGGCGGACCGCACCGGAATTCGAGGACGCACGATGAAGCCTATCGAGACCGCGATCGTCCTGGCGGCCGGCCTCGGCAAGCGCATGCGCCCGCTGACCGACACGCTGCCCAAGCCGATGGTGCCGGTCGCCGGCCGCACGCTGATCGACCGCGTCTTCGACCGGATGGTCGAGGCGGGCGTGAAGCGCATCGTCGTCAACCTGCACCATCACCGCTCGACGCTGGAAGCGCACCTGAAGACGCGCACCGACGTCGAGATCGTGCTGTCCCCGGAGGCCGAACTGCTGGAAACGGGCGGCGGCGTGCTCAACGCGCTGAAGCTCGTCGGCGACCGGCCGTTCTACTGCGCCAACGCCGACGTGCTGTGGTTCGACGGGCCGACGCCGGCGCTGAAGCGCCTCGCGCGCGTCTGGGACGAGGCGAACAGCGACGTGCTGCTGCTGATGCAGTCGGCCGTGACGGCGCAGGGCTACGAGGGGCGCGGCGACTATTTCGTCGACACGCTCGGGCGCGCGCGCCGCCGGCGCGGCAACGAAGTGGCGCCGTTCGTCTATGCCGGCGTGCAGATCCTGCATCCGCGCCGTTTCGCGGGCCTTGCGGCCGGGCGCTTCTCGCTGAACCTGATCTACGACGCGGCGGAGGCCGACGGCCGGCTGCGCGGCATGCCGCACGACGGCCTGTGGTTCCATGTCGGCACGCCCGAAAGCGTGGCGCAGACCGAGTTCGATCTGGGCTGGCGGCGCGCGCGGTCGTGACGCAAGCCGCACCGGCAGGGCCCGCGCGCGTCTTCTCGATCCCGCCGGGCGTGCCGTTTCTCGCGGCACTCGCCGCCGGCATCCGCGCGAAGCTCGGCGACGATCCGCTCGTCCTGGCCAGCGCCACGGTCCTGCTGCCCAACCGGCGCGCGGTGCGCGCACTGGGCGAAGCGTTCCTCGTTTCCGGCGACGGCAAGCCGATGCTGCTGCCGCGGCTCGCCGCCGTCGGCGACGTCGACGAGGACGAGCTGGTCCTGACCGGGAGTGCCGCCGCTCTCGATTCCGAACTGCCGCCGGCGATCGATCCGCTCGCACGCAGCCTGCTGCTCGCCCGCCTCGTCGCCGCGCGCAAGGACATCGCCCCCTCGCCGGCGGCGGCCCTGAAGCTCGCGGAAGCGCTCGTCGAGCTGCTCGACGCGCTGCAGATCGAGGAGGTCGGCTTCGACGCGTTCGCGAACCTCGTTCCAGCCGACTACGCGTCGCACTGGGCGCAGACGCTGGCGTTCCTCGACATCCTGCGCGAAGCCTGGCCGCGCATCCTTGCCGGGCGCGGCCAGATGGATCCGCAGGCGCGCCGCGTGAAGCTGGTGCGTGCCCTTGCCGCACACTGGGCGGCAAGCCCGCCCGGCCCGGTCTGGGCGGCCGGTTCGACCGGCTCGGTGCCGGCGACGGCGCATCTCTTGTCGACGATCGCGCGCCTGCCCGAAGGTGCCGTCGTGCTGCCGGGTCTCGACCTTGCCGCCGATGCCGCGACGTGGGAGGCGATCGGGATCGATCCGGCACACCCGCAGTACGGGCTGCATCAGCTTCTCCGGCGCATGGAAGTTCTGCGCGAGGACGTGCGCGTCTGGCCCGGAACGGCCGACATGCCGCGCGGCCCGCTTGCCGCCGCCGCCCTGCTGCCGGCCACGCGCACCGGCATGTGGCGCACGCGTCCCGAGTTCGCGGACGCCGCCTTCGCGGGCCTGACGCGCATCGACGCGCCCGACGGCGAAAGCGAAGCCGGTGCCGTGGCGCTGCTGCTGCGCGAGACGCTGGAAACGCCGGGCCGGACGGCCACGCTCGTCACGGCCGACCGCAATCTCGCGCGCCGCGTGGCGGCGAAGCTCGGCCGCTGGGGGATCGCGATCGACGATACGGCCGGCCGGCCGCTCGCGCGCACGCCGCCGGCGGGCCTGCTGCACCTGACGGCCGCCGCCGTCCATGCGGGGTTCGCGCCGGTGGAATTGATGGCGCTGCTCAAGCATCCGCTGGTGTCGCTCGGCCGGGAACGTGCGGCGCATCTGGCCGAGATACGCCGGCTCGAACGCGAGACGCTTCGCGGCATGCGTCCGGCCCCCGGGCTTGGCGGCCTGCGCGCGCACGTCGCCGGACGGGGATTCGAAGACCTGCTTGCCGCACTCGACGCGGCGTTCGCACCCGTCGCGTCGGCGGCGGCAGATCTTGCTTCCCTTCTCGACGCGCATGTCCGTGCGGCCGAAGTGCTGTCGCGCGATGCCGTCGGCGAAAGCGCCATCTGGGCCGGCGAGACCGGCGAGGCCCTCGCGCGCTTCGTCGGCGACGCGCGGCTTGCGGCCGGCGACTACGGCGCGCTCGATCCGCGGCGCTTCGCCGACTTTCTCGAGGTGCTCCTCGAGGGTGCCGCGTTCCGTCCGGCACATGGCGGCCATCCGCGGCTGGCGATCCGCGGCACGCTCGAAGCCCGCCTCGTCGGTGCCGACCGCGTCGTCCTCGGCGGTCTCGTCGAAGGGGTATGGCCTGCCGACACGCCGGAAGATCCCTGGCTGTCGCGCCAGATGCGCGCGGCCGTCGGCCTGTCGCCCGCCGACCGGCAGATCGGCCAGGCCGCGCACGATTTCGCGCAGGCGTTCTGCGGTTCCGAGGTCGTTCTCACCCGCGCGCGCAAGCGCGACGGGGCGCCGGCGTTGCCGTCGCGCTGGCTGCAGCGCCTCGAAGCGCTGCTCGGCGCCGATGCGCGGTGGACGGCGACCGCGAGCGATGCCGCCGCATCGTGGGCGCGCGAACTTGCCGGGGCGGGCGAGAAGGGCCGCGTGCTGGCCGCACCGAAGCCGTCGCCGCCGGTCGATGCGCGCCCGAAGAAGCTGGCGGTCACGCATGTCGAAACGCTGATCCGCGATCCCTACGCGGTCTATGCGCGGCACATCCTTCGCCTGAAGGTCCTCGATCCGCTCGACGCCGATCTCGACGCGCGCGAGCGCGGCAATCTCTTCCATCGCGCGATGGAGGCTTTCGCAAAGGCGTTTCCGCGCGACGTGCCCGAAGCCGCCCTCGACCGGCTTCGCGGGTTCGGCGCCGAAATCTTCGCGCCGCTTATGGCGCGTCCGGCCGTGCGCGCCTTCTGGTGGCCGGGTTTCCTCGACGTGGCGGCATGGTTCGTCGACGAAGAGAAACGCAACCGCGCCGGCGGAGCGTTTCCCTGCCTTGTCGAAACGCAAGGGTCGGTGGAGTTCGACGGGTTCACGCTGACGGCGAAGGCCGACCGGATCGACAAGGACGCGTCGGGATCGCTGCACATCCTCGACTACAAGACCGGGAACCCGAGTTCGGCCAGGCAGGTCCGCACCGGGTTCGCACCGCAGCTTCCGCTGACGGCGGCGATCGCCGCGCGCGGCGGATTCCCGGGGCTCGATGCCGCTGCCGCCAGCGCGCTTGCCTATATAAAGCTCGGATCGCGCAAGGCGCCGGGCCAGCGTCTCCCCGTCGGCGAGGGCGCCGAGGCGGCCGCCCTCGCAGAAGAACAGTTCGCCCGTCTGCGCGCGCTGATCGCCCGCTACGCCGATCCGTCGCAGCCCTATCTGTCCCGCCCGCGCCCGCAGTCCGTGAAGTACGCCGGCGACTACGACCATCTCGCGCGCTGGCGCGAATGGGCGAACGGGGGCGACGAATGACCGACGAGGAAGCGATCGCCGAAGGCCTCGGCAACCAGCGCGCCGCCGCGAATCCCGACAATTCGGTCTGGGTCGTCGCGAATGCCGGCTCGGGCAAGACCTACGTGCTCACCTCGCGCATCGTGCGGCTGCTGCTGGCGGGGGCGCGGCCCTCGGCGATCCTGTGCCTGACCTTCACGAAGGCTGCGGCGGCCGAAATGCGCGATCGGCTCTCGCGCCTGCT
>JAEUKY010000390.1 GCA_016794005.1 Rhodospirillales bacterium | reverse complement strand
ACGCAGGTCTTCCGGTCGGGGTAGCAGGCGAACTTCATCTCGTCCGCCTTGTCCATCGCAAGGGCCATCATCGCCCATGCGCCCGCGGCGCAGGATATGCTCATGGTCGTCTCTCCCACCTTTCGGGCGGACAAGACGTCGGCCCGGATGGCGGCCTAGATCCCGATATCCGGGTTGAACACCTTGCCCACACCAGCGCGGCTTGCTTTGCCGCCTTGATCGAACAGCGAGTTGCCGCCGCGCACCGAGGCGACGAGCGGCTCGGCCAGAAGCGCCATGGCCATGATGGTTTCGGGCTTCAGCGAAGCGCCCTTGAGACCGAACTGTGCGGCAAGCGCCTGGAGCTGCGCCGGCAGCTCGGGCTTCGTCTTGCGCGGACCCATCGCGGGGGCGGCGGGAAGTTCCTCGGCCGTCGTCGCGTCGACCGCGGCGATCTCGCCCGTCATCTTCTTCGCGAAGAAATCGTAGACCTGCCCGAGCGTGCGCGCGCGGCCCGATTGCGGATCGTAGAACACGCCGCGGTTGGCGGCGGCGGCTTCGGGGAACTGTGCGGCCGCGATGCGCTGCGGATCGGCGCGGTGGCTTGCAAGGAAGCGCGTCGCCCCGCCCGCACCCAGGAAGTGCGCGAGATAGAGATCGGTCGCGTTGACGCCCGTACCCAGCGCATTCTCGAGCTGCGCGTGGTTCGTCTTCGCGAACTCGGCCGCCATGGCGCTGGCGGTCTTCGGATCGAAGCGCAGGTCGAGGATGGAGCGTCGCGTGGCCGGATCGCGCACGCGCGGATTGCCGGCGAAATCGTCCTCGATCTGGGCGGCGGCGTCGGCAAGCCCGTGCTTGGCACCATGCTGGCGCACGGTGTTGAGCCACGTGCTCTCGATGAACTGGTAGAGGCCGGAGGCCGACGAGGTGCGCGCCCGGGCGCGGGGATCGAAGCTCGACTCGGTCTGGGCCTTGGCGAGCATGTATTTGAAGTCGACGCCGCTGCGCTGGCTGGCGTCGCGGATCGCGTCGACCACCTCGCGCGAGGCGCCACGCGGGACGGAATCGATCTGTGCGACGGCTCGAAACGGCCCGATGCTCATGATTCGATGAGCTTAACGGCCAAAACGTAAAGATTTCGCTAAATTTGCCGAGAATTCCTATCGGCGGGCGGCCTGGGCGGCCATCTGGGCCAGCGCCATCAGGCAGCGCTGGGCGACCAGCTCGGCCGGCATGCCCGACGACTTGCACTGGATCTCGGCTTCCAGAAGCCGTTCCAGTGCCGCGGTCAGGCGGGGCAGCGGCCAGCGCGAAAGCTGGCTCTTGAACGGCGTCTTCTCCTTCCAGAAGACCGGCGGGCGCAGTTTGCCCATCGCGGCGTCGGCGTCGAGCCCGCGCGCCATCTCGCCCTGCGCCATCTGCAGGCGCTGGAAATGGCGCGACACCATGCGCAGCACGCCGATCGAGCTGTCGCCTTCGGCGGAAATGCGCGCATAGGCGCGGTCGAGCGAGGTCATGTCGCCGCCGGCCGTGGCGCGGATGACGTCGTCGAGATCGATGTCGGCCGAATCGCCGATCACGGCGATGCAGTCCTCCACGCTCGCGCGCTTGCCCGCACCCACGTAAAGCGAGAGCTTCTCGATCTCGCTGCGCGTGATCGCGCGGTCGCCGCCCAGATGCATCGTCAGCCATTCGAGCGCGTCCGAATCGGCCGAAATGCCGGATGCCGAAAGGCTGTCGGCGATCGTGCGCGAAAGATCGGCCCCCTCGTCGCGGTAGCAGGCGATGGCGGCGGCGTTGTCGGCCCCCTCGCACAGCTTGCGTAAGGCAGACTTGCTTTCCAGTTCCCCCGCCTCGATCACGACCAGCCCGTCGCCCTTGGGATCGTCGAGCAGGTTCTTGACCGCGGCCAGCGATTCGTTGCCGGCCCCGCGCACGCGCACCACGCGCCTTCCGCCCAGCATCGGGATCGCGGCGGCCTCGTCCGACAGGCGCGCGGGATCGTCCTTCAGCGTGTCGGGCGAAAGCTCGGCCACCGCGAACGGATCGGCGAGATCGGAGACGACCGTGCGTGCGATCGCCTCGGCGCGCTCGCGCACCAGCCCGGCGTCGGGGCCGTAGACCAGCACCACGCGGGCGGCCGGGTCCGGCCGCTTGACGAATCCGGCGATTCCACGCCCGTCGATCTTCATGGCGCCGATGATAGCAGTTTGCTAAGCGTGCGCGCGATGGATCAGAAAATCGAAGAAGCGCTTGCCCGGGCAAGGCAGCTCCACGCGGCCCGCGATCTCGACGGGGCGCTGGGCGCCTATGCCGCCATCCTGTCGGCCGACCCCACCCGGCTCGACGCGCTCGACGGGCTGGTCTCGATTCTCGAGATGGCGCGCACGCCTTCCTTCCATCCGCGTCTGGCCGGGCTGATCGAAGCGGCCCTCGCCGCGCCGGGCGCCAACACCGAAGCGCTGTCGCAGACCGCCACGGCCCAGCTCGTGCGCAAGTACCGCATGGACGATCCGCAGCAGGCCCCCGCGCGCGACCTGCTTCTCGCGATGGCGCGCGACGGGCTGATGCTGGCCACGCTCGTGTGCTGCATCGTGCGCGATCCGGTCTTCGAGGCGTTCATGTGCAAGGCGCGCCGCGCGCTGTGCGCGGCCGACATGCCCGCGGCGGCGATGCCGCTCGCCCTCGCCCTTGCCCTGCAGGCCGACAACAACGAATTCATCTGGCCGCAGGACGCCGACGACGCGGCCGCCTTCGCCGCCTTGCCGCGCGACGCGTTCGGGCTGGCGCGCCGCGCGACGTTCGCCCCGCTCGACGGGGCCGCCGGCACGTTCCCCGAACTTTCCGGCCTCGTCGCGGCGACGGTGACGGCGGTCGAGAACGTGCGTGCCGCACAGGCGCGCATCCCCACGCTGGTGCCCATCGCCGACCGCACGAGCCTGGCGGTGGGCGCGATGTACGAAGCCAACCCTTTTCCGCGCTGGATGAATCTCCGGCGCATCGTGCCGTTCGACATCCGCGCCGAACTTTCCCGCCGCTTCGAATTCGCCGGCCCCTTCCCCGCCTTCGCAAGCCCGCTGCGCGTGCTGATGCCCGGTGCGGGAACCGGCCAGCATCCGCTGACGGTCGCCGCCAACTACGCCGACGTCGAGGTCGAGGCGGTCGATCTCTCGCGCGCGTCGCTCGGCTACGGTCTCGTCAAGGCCGAGACGCTGGGCGTGCCGAACATCCATTTCGCGCAGGCCGACATTCTCGACCTGCCGAAACTGGGATCGAGCTGGGGCCACGTCGAATCGATCGGCGTGCTGCACCACATGGAAAACCCGCGCGCCGGCCTCGAAGCGCTGGTCGCCGTGACCGTTCCGGGCAGCTTCGTGCGCCTCGGGCTCTACGGCGAGCGCGGCCGCGCCGTCGTGGTCGAGGCGCGCAAGGCCATCGCCGAACGCGGCTATGCGCCCGACCTCGCGGGCCTGCGCGCGTTCCGCACCGACGTGCTGTCGGGGGCGCTCGGCAAGCGCCTGCAGGACGAGCTGCCGCACTGGTCGGATTTCCACAGCGCCAGCCTGCTGCGCGACCTGTGCTTCCACGTGATGGAGCACCGCTACGACATCGCGGGCATCCGCAAGCTCGTCGAAGGCCTGCCGCTGCGCTTCCTCGGATTCGATTTCGGATTCGGCCACGCGGCACGGCGCGCCAACGACGCGCCCGCGACGCGCGCCTACGCCAAACGCTTCCCGAAGGAGACGACGTTCTCCGATCTGGCGAACTGGGAAGCCGTCGAGAAGGCCGATCCGTCGCTGTTCGACGGCTACCAGTTCTGGCTGCTGCGGACCTGAGCTAGACGACGATATTCACGATCTTGTTCGGCACGACGACGATCTTGCGCGCGGGCTTGCCTGCCATCGCCGTCTGGACGTTCGGCACCGCGAGGGCCGCGTCCTTGGCCACCTGTTCGGCCGCGTCGCGGGCGATGGCGATCGTGCCGCGCAGCTTGCCGTTGACCTGCACGGCCAGCGTCACGCTCTCGTCGACCAGCAGGGCCGGGTCAGCCTTGGGCCAGGCCTCGTTGCACAGCATCGTCGAATGGCCGAGCTCGGCCCACATCGCCTCGGCGACGTGCGGGATCATCGGGCCGACGAGGCGCACCAGCGTCTCGTAGGCTTCGCGGCGCACCCAGCCCGCCCCGTCCGCCTTCGGATCCAGTTCGCCCAGCGTGTTGGCGAGCGTGCGGATCTGTGCCACCGCCACGTTGAAGCGGAAGCCTTCGAGATTTTCCGAGACAGATGCGATCGTCTTGTGGACCGCACGTAGGGCCGCGTCGGCGGCCGGCGCCAGCGCGTTCGGCTTTGCCGCACCCTTCGCTGCGAACGGAACCTCGGGTTCCGTCACGTCGCGCCACAGGCGCTGGATGAAGCGGAACGCGCCGTCCACGCCCGCCTCGCTCCATTCGAGGTCGCGCTCGGGCGGGCTGTCGGACAGCATGAACAGGCGCGCGGTGTCCGCACCGTACTCGTCGATGATGCGCGCGGGCGCCACGACGTTCTTCTTCGATTTCGACATGACCTCGCGCCGGCCGACCGTCACGGGCTGGCCCGTCGCGGTCTCGACGACGCTGCCGTCGGGCCTGCGCTCGATCTCCTCGGGATAGAGCCACTTGCCGGCCTGCGACCTGTAGCTCTCGTGGCAGACCATGCCTTGCGTGAACAGGCCGGCGAACGGCTCGTCGAGATTGGCGTGGCCGGTCTTCTTCATCGCGCGCGTGAAGAAGCGCGAATAGAGCAGATGCAGGATCGCGTGCTCGACGCCGCCGACATACTGGTCGACCGGCATCCAGTAGTCGCCCGCCGACCGCTTGACCGGATCGGCGTCGCGCGGACTGCAGAAGCGCGCGAAATACCACGACGAGTCGACGAACGTGTCGCACGTGTCGGTCTCGCGGCGGGCGGGCTTGCCGCATTTGGGGCAGCCCACGTGCTTCCACGTCGGGTGGTGGTCGAGCGGGTTGCCCGGCTTCTCGAAGCTGACGTCGTCGGGCAGCTTCACGGGCAGGTCGGCCGCCTTGACCGGCACCGTGCCGCACGAATCGCAATGCACGACCGGGATCGGACAGCCCCAGTAGCGCTGGCGGCTGATCAGCCAGTCGCGCAGGCGCCAGATCGTCGTCGGCTCGCCGTTGCCGTCGGCTTTCAGCTTCGCGCCGACCTTCGCCTTCGCGTCCTCGACGTCGAGACCGTCGAGGAAACCGGAGTTCACGATCTTCCCGGGGCCGACATAGGGCTCGGCCCCCACCTTGAACGACGCGTCGCCGTCCGGCGACACGACGGTGCGGATCGGCAGGCGGTACTTCGTCGCGAAATCGAAGTCGCGCTGGTCGTGCGCCGGGCAGCCGAAGATGGCACCCGTGCCGTAGTCGATCAGCACGAAATTGGCGACCCACACCGGCAGCTCGACATCGGGCAGGAACGGGTGTTTGGCCTTCAGGCC
>JAEUKY010000184.1 GCA_016794005.1 Rhodospirillales bacterium | reverse complement strand
GGACGGATCGCCATCGCGGGCTGGCACACGCTGGTGTTCCGAAAGCCCCTTTGAACGTGCGGTTGCCCTTGCGGCCCATTGCGCCTATGTTCCGCCTCGGACGGGGCTGCGGGGTGCGTTCAGGCACGCGTATTCCCCGGGGCGATAATAACTCCTAGGGGACTGTCCCTATCGGCACCCAGGTGTCGACATATGGTTCCCACCTGCTGTTAGCGGGCCACGGAGGAAAGCAACGCCGACGGCCACTGCGGCTCCGTCCACCCTTCCCGAACCATCCCGGATATGCACGTGACCGCGCTGCCGCCCCGCGACGAAGAACTCGACGAAGCGAAGACCGAGCTGCGCGCCGCCGCCCGCGAGCGGCGCGAGGGTTTCCACGCGCGCGAAGGGCAGGCGGCCGCGCGCGCGGTGCGCGACCGTTTCCTCGCGCGCGTGCCGCTGGCGCACGGTGCGGCCGTCGCCGGCTACTGGCCGTTCGGCGCCGAGCTCGATCCCATGCCGCTGCTCGAAGCGCTGCACGCGCGCGGCCATCCGCTGGCGCTTCCCGTCGTCGTGCGCCGCCGCGCCCCGCTGGTTTTCCGCGCCTGGAAGCCGGGCGACGAGATGTCGACGCACCGCTTCGGCATGAGCGAACCGCTCGCGACCAGCCCGCAGCTGGACCCCGACGTGCTGCTCGTCCCGCTGCTCGCCTTCGACGGTGCCGGCAACCGCATCGGCTACGGCGGCGGCTTCTACGACCGCACGATCCTCCAGCAGCGCCATTTCCATCCGATGCGCACGGTCGGGCTCGCCTATTCGGTGCAGCGCGTCGACCGCATCCCGACCAGCATCCACGACCAGAAGCTCGACTGGGTCGTCACCGAGAAGGAAGCGCTGCCGATGCGCACCGACGCCAAGGCGCATGGCTGGCGTTCCTGGTGGCCGTGGTGAAGCTGCTTTTCCTGGGCGACATCGTCGGCCGGTCGGGGCGCGACGCGGTGGCGCGCCACCTGCCGGGATTGCGCAAGTCCCTCGGCCTCGATTTCGTCGTGGCCAACGGCGAGAACGCGGCCGGCGGCTTCGGCATCACCGACAAGATCGCCGTCGAGCTCTATGCGGCGGGCGTCGACTGCATAACGACCGGCAACCACGTGTGGGACCAGCGCGAGCTGATGCTGACGATCGACCGCGACCCCAAGCTCCTGCGCCCGCTCAATTTCCCCAAGGGTACGCCGGGCAAGGGGGCGGGGGTCTATCGGCTGCCGGGCGGCCAGTCGA
The DNA here is from genome assembly GCA_016794005.1 of Rhodospirillales bacterium. Taxonomy (GTDB): domain Bacteria; phylum Pseudomonadota; class Alphaproteobacteria; order CACIAM-22H2; family CACIAM-22H2; genus Tagaea. The sequence continues at coordinate 1,013 of JAEUKY010000184.1, read as the reverse complement.
TCGTCGTCGCCAACGTCATGGCGCGGCTGTTCATGGACGCGCTCGACGATCCGTTTGCGGCGGTCGAAGCGCTTCTCGGCCAGCACCGGCTCGGCTCGGGCGGCGTCGCGGCGATCCTGATCGACGTACACGGCGAGGCGTCGAGCGAGAAATACGCGATGGGGCATTTCTGCGACGGGCGCGCGTCGCTCGTCGTGGGTTCGCACAGCCACGTGCCGACGGCCGACGCGCAGGTGCTGGCCGGCGGGACCGGCTACCAGACCGATGCCGGCATGTGCGGCGACTACGATTCCGTCATCGGCATGAAGAAGGAAGCCGCCGTGCAGCGCTTCGTGCGCAAGCTGCCGGGCGAGCGCCTGACGCCGGCCGAAGGCGAGGGGACGCTCTGCGCCATCTACGCCGAGCTGGGTGCCAACGGCCTTGCCACGCGCGTCGCCCCGGTGCGCGTCGGCGGCCGGCTCATACAGGCGATGCCCGGCTGAACGGGCACTGGGGAACAAACCGTGACTGGCGGCTAGGTTTGGTATAGATTTCGCGCTGAATCCCTTATATCTAGCCGATTCGCACGCGATCCGATCGGGACTTCACGACATGGCCGGCCATTCCCAGTTCAAGAACATCATGCACCGCAAGGGCAAGCAGGATGCCCGGCGCGGAAAGATATTCACGAAGATCATCCGCGAGATCACGGTCGCCGCGCGCACCGGCTCGCCCGATCCCGCCTCCAATCCGCGCCTGCGGGCCGCCATGATCGCCGCGCGCGGCGAGAACATGCCCAAGGACACGATCGATCGCGCGATCCGCCGCGGCTCGGGCCAGGAAGACGGCGTGGTGTACGAGGAGTTCCGCTACGAAGGCTACGGGCCGGGCGGCGTGGCGATCATCGTCGAGGCGATGACCGAGAACCGCAACCGCACGGCGCCCGAGATCCGCACGATCTTCTCCAAGCACGGCGGCGCGCTCGGCGAGGCGAACTCGGTCGCGTACAATTTCGCGCGCATCGGCCAGATCGT
>JAEUKY010000344.1 GCA_016794005.1 Rhodospirillales bacterium | reverse complement strand
GCCTATATCGGCGTGCCGGTCGTGTGCCTCGTGTGGTTGCGCGGCGAGGACAATGCGGGGCTGGCCGCCATCCTGTGGCTGCTCGCGAGCGTGTGGGCGACCGATATCGGCGCCTTCTTCGCGGGCCGGACGATCGGCGGGCCGAAGCTGGCGCCCCGCCTCTCGCCCAACAAGACGTGGGCAGGGCTTTTCGGCGCGATGATCTCGGCCGGCTGCGTGGGCTGGGCGGCAAGCCGTCTGGTACCCGACGGTCCGTCCGCCGCCGCCCTGATCGCCGCCGGCGCCGTCCTGGCGGTCGTGGCGCAGGCGGGCGATCTGCTCGAATCGGCCGTCAAGCGGCGCTTCGACGCCAAGGATTCGAGCGCGCTGATCCCCGGCCACGGCGGCCTGTTCGACCGCGTGGACGGGCTGCTGACCGCCGCCGCCGCCTTCGCGGCCTTCCAGTGGTTGACCGGTGGGCGGCTGCTGGTCTGGCCGTGAAGCGCGTCACGATCCTCGGCTCGACCGGATCGGTCGGGCGCAACACGGTCGAACTCGTCGCCGCCGACCGGGCGCGTTTCGCGACGGAAGCGCTCGTCGCCAACCGCAACGCGAAACTTCTGGCCGAACAGGCGCGCGCGCTCGGCGCGCGTCGCGCCGTCGTCGCCGACGAAGGCGCGCTGGCCGAACTGCGCGCGCATCTCGCCGGCAGCGGGATCGAAGCGGTGGCGGGGCAGGCGGCCGTCGTCGAGGCAGCACAGATGCCCGCCGACATCGTCATGGCCGCCATCGTCGGCGCCGCAGGTCTCGCCCCCACGCTTGCCGCGATCCGGCGCGGCGCCACGATCGGGCTCGCCAACAAGGAAACGCTCGTGTGTGCCGGCGCGCTCGTCACGGCCGAAGTCGCGCGTCACAAGGCGACGCTGATCCCCGTCGACAGCGAACACAGCGCCATCTTCCAGGTGTTCGACGCCGCGCGCCTCGACCGGATCGAGAAGGTGATCCTGACCGCGTCTGGCGGCCCGTTCCGGACGTGGACACGCGAACGCATGGCGGGCGTGACGCCGGCACAGGCCGTGGCACACCCCAACTGGTCGATGGGTGCGAAGATCTCCGTCGATTCCGCGACGATGATGAACAAGGGCCTCGAGGTGATCGAGGCCTTCCACCTGTTCCCGGTCGGGGCCGACCGTATCGAGATCGTCGTGCACCCGCAGTCCGTGATCCATTCGATGGTCGCCTATGTCGACGGCTCGGTGCTCGCCCAGCTCGGCACGCCCGACATGCGCATGCCGATCTCGCTGGCCCTTGCCTGGCCCGACCGGATGGCGACGCCGGGTGCCCGCCTCGATTTTGCGAAACTTTCGAGCCTGACCTTCGAAGCCCCTGATCCGGTACGGTTTCCGGCCATTTCGTTGGCCCGGCACGCCTTGCAACTGGGGGGCGCCGTCCCTACTATCCTTAACGCCGCAAACGAGATCGCGGTGGCGGCGTTCCTTGCCGGACGGATCGGGTTCCTCGACATCGTCGCCACGGTCGAGGCGACACTCTCGGCCTACCGGCCACCCGCGCCGACCGACATCGCCGACGTCGTCGCGATCGACGCCGAAGCGCGCGTGCAGGCCGAAAGCCGGATTGCGGCGCTCCACGGCCGCCGTCGCGCCTGAGCCTTCCAGCCATCCGGAAATCCGCCGAACATGTCCATCCTCGAATATCTGGTCCCCTTTCTGGTCGTGCTCAGCGTGCTCGTGTTCGTGCACGAGCTCGGTCATTTCTGGGTGGCGCGCCGCTGCGGCGTGAAGGTCGAAGTGTTCTCGATCGGGTTCGGCCGCGAGATCTTCGGCTGGAACGACCGGCACGGCACGCGCTGGAAGATCTCGTGGCTGCCGTTGGGCGGCTACGTGAAGATGTTCGGCGATTCCGACGCGGCCTCGGCGCCGTCGGCCGAGGTCGAGCACATGTCGGAAGCGGATCGCGCGCGGTCGTTCTTCCACAAGCCGCTCGGCCAGCGTGCCGCCATCGTCATCGCGGGGCCGGCCGCCAACTTCCTTCTCGCCATCGTGTTGCTGGCCGGCATGTTCGCGTTCGTCGGGCAGCCCTTCACGCCGGCCGAAGTGGGCGCGGTCCTGCCGGGATCGGCCGCCGAGCGTGCCGGCATCCGGGCCGGCGACCGCATCGCCGCCATCGACGGCACGCGCATCGAGCGCTTCGAGGACATCCAGCGCATCGTCCAGCTCAATCTCGACCGGCGGCTCTCGATGACGGTCGAACGCGCCGGCGCCAGCCTCGATCTCGACGTGACGCCGGCCGTGGTCGAGGAGACCGACCGCTCCGGCAATACGATCCGCATCGCGCGTCTGGGCATCCGCGGGCAGGGCATGGCCTTCCGCAAGCACAATCCGGCCGAGGCGGTCTGGCGGGCGACGCAGGAGACCTGGAACCAGACGGCCGGCACGCTCAAGGCGCTGAGCCAGATGATCGGCGGCAGCCGCGGCACCGAGGAACTCGGCGGGCCGATCCGGATCGCCAAGATGTCGGGCGAAGTCGCGCAAGGCGGGGCCGGCAGCCTGCTGCTGTTCATGGCCGTCCTGTCGATCAATCTCGGACTTATCAATCTTTTCCCAATTCCGATGCTCGATGGTGGTCATCTGCTGCTTTACGCCGCCGAAGCCGTGCGCGGTCGCCCATTACCGCCCAGGGCTGTCGAATACGGTTTCCGGATCGGATTTGCTTTGGTAATAAGCCTCATGGTGTTCGCAACCTGGAACGACCTCGTCCATACGGGCGTGGTACGGTTTCTGGTCGGACTCGTCACGTGACCGGCGCATCTCGTGATTTGCGGGTAGAATTCGGCTAAGCTACTCGTGAATCGGGCTTTTGGGATCGGAACTCGGAACAGCATGAACGCGATCGCGACGACCGTAGGCAGGGCGCGGAAGACCTTTGGCGCGATCGGCATGTTTCTGGGACTCGGGATGGCGCTCGTGCTTTCCGCAACCCCGGCACAGGCCCAGTTCGCGACCCCGCGCGGCGTGGTCGGCGGTCCGGTCGGCGAAATCCGCATCGAGGGCACCCAGCGCATCGCACCGGAGACCGTCCGGGCCTATGTCACGATCCAGCCGGGCGAGGCCGCCGACGCCGAGCAGCTCGACAAGTCGCTGAAGGCGCTGTTCGGAACCGGCCTGTTCGCCGACGTCGCGATGCGCCAGGAGGGGCCGGCGCTCGTCGTGCGGGTTGTCGAGAACCCGATCGTCAATCGCATTGCCTTCGAAGGCAACCGGCGCATGAAGGAGGAGAACCTCACGAACGAGATCACGCTGCGTCCGCGCACCGTGTTCACGCGCGCGAAGGTCCAGGCCGACGTCAAGCGCCTGCAGGACATCTACCGCCGTTCCGGCCGCTTTGCGGCGACGATCGAGCCGAAGGTCATCCAGCTTCCGCAGAACCGCGTCGATCTCGTCTACGAGATCGAGGAGGGGCAGGTCACCGGCGTCCAGCGGATCAATTTCGTCGGCAACAAGAACTTCGCGGACGGAACCCTGCGCGAACAGATCCAGACGCGCGAATCGCGCTGGTACCGCTTCCTTTCCAGCGACGACGTGTACGATCCCGACCGCCTGTCGTACGACCGCGAATTGCTCCGCAAGCACTACCTGTCGTACGGCTACGCGGATTTCCGCGTGGTCTCGGCGATCGCCGAGCTCAGCCCCGACCGCGAGGGTTTCTACGTCACCTTCACGATCGAGGAAGGCGAGCGCTACCGGTTCGGCACGATCGACGTCTCCTCGCAGATCCGCGACCTCAAGACCGAAGACCTCAAGGCGCGCGTTCGCGCCTCCGCCGGCGCCTGGTACGACGCGGACCTCGTCGACGGCTCGGTGACGGCGCTGACCGACTTCGCCGGTTCGGCCGGCTACGCGTTCGCCGAGGTCCGCCCGCGCGTGCAGCGCGACCGGGAAGCCCGCACCGTCTCGATCGTGTTCGAGGTCCAGGAAGGTCCGCGCGTCTATGTCGAGCGGATCAACATCGTCGGCAATGTGCGCACGATCGACAAGGTGATCCGGCGCGAGGTGGCGCTCGTCGAGGGCGACGCGTTCAACACGTCGAAGATGCGCACGAGCCGCCGGCGCATCCAGAACCTCCAGTTCTTCGACCGCGTCGACGTCACCAACGTCCCCGGGGAATCGCCGGATCGGACGGTCGTCAACGTCGAGGTCGCCGAAAAGTCGACCGGCGAGCTTTCTTTCGGCATCGGCTTCTCGACCGCCGACGGGCCGCTGCTCGACGGATCCATCCGCGAACGCAACCTGCTCGGCCGCGGTCAGGACATCCGGCTCGGCGGCACGGTTTCTGGCCGCCGCAACCAGATCGATCTCAGCTTCACGAGCCCGTATTTCCTCGACCGGAACATGTCGGCCGGGTTCGACCTCTTCCACATCCGGCGCGACTATCAGCGCGAGGCCGGCTACGACTTCCAATCCTCCGGCTTCGTGCTGCGCAACGGTTACGTCCTGTCCGAGAATTTCAAGCAGGAGGTCCGCTACACGCTGCGCAACGACGACATCATGTCGGTCAATCCGCTCGCGTCGGCGATCATCATCGACGCGCAGGGCGGCGTGCTGCAGTCCGGCTTCGGCCACACGACGACCTACGACCGGCGGGACGACACGGTCGACCCGACCGACGGCTACGCCGTGAAGCTTTCCAACGACGTCGCCGGCGTCGGCGGCGACGCGAAGTTCCTGAAGTCGTCGATTTCTGGTCAGTACTATTTCCCGATCGCGCAGGAGTACGTTTTCGCGCTGGTCGGCGAAGTCTCGAACATTTTCGGCTACTCCGGCGACGGCGTCCGCCTGCAGAACCGTCTCCAGCTCGGCGGCGACAAGTTCCGCGGCTTCCGGACCCAGGGCCTTGGACCGCGCGACCGCGCCACCGGCAACCCGCTGGGCGGCAACGTGCTGTATTCGGGTTCGGCCGAGTTCATGTTCCCGACCGGCATGCCGCGCGAGTTCGGCCTGCGAGGCCTTCTGTTTTCGGATTTCGGCTCGCTTTCGAAATTCGACCGTCCGCCTGCCGGCAGGCCGGGCGCCACCTCGCTCGTCGACGATTCGTCGTCATTGCGTGTCTCCGTCGGTGCGGGCTTCAACTGGCGCTCGCCGTTCGGTCCCGTGCGCGTCTCGCTGGCCAAGGCGGTCATGAAAGAGGAGTTCGACCGGACCGAGCTGTTCCGTTTTTCGTTCGGTTCGCGATTCTAGTTCTTGAAGGAAGGCAACACATGAATATCCGTCCGGCTCGCGCGGCCTTCGCGCGGTTCATGGCCGTCGCTGGCGTCGCGCTCATGGCGCTCGCGGTGCCGGCGGCGAACGCCCAGCAGCCGGCCACGCCGCGGCCCGCGCCTGCGCAGCCGCGCGGACAGCAGGCGGCACCCGCCGCCGCTCCGGCGCTGTCGACGGAGCTGCCGCCCAAGGGCACGATGGTCGTCTTCTTCGACGTCGAGGCGGTCATGCGCGCGTCGTCGGCGATGCAGAACGTCAACTCGCAAGCCGAGCGCCAGCGCAACGCGCTGCAGGCCGACGCGACCCGGCAGGAAGGCGAACTGCGCAAGGCCGAGGAGGAGCTGGCAAACCAGCGCAACGTCCTTTCGGCGGATGCGTTCAGCCAGCGCCGCCGCGATTTCGAGAACCGCGTGGCTACGATCCAGCAGCAGCTCCAGACGCGTCGCCGGAATCTCGAACAGAACTACAGCGACACCTCGGCCAAGGTCCAGCAGGCGCTGACGGAAAGCGTGATCGAGGTGATGAACGAGCAGGAGTACCAGATGGTGCTTCCCAATACGTTCATCTTCGTCGCCCGCTCGGCGCTCGACGTGTCGGGCGAGGTTGCCAGGCGCCTCAACCGCCGGCTTCCGACCGCCTCCCTGCCGAACTGATCGTCCGCCATGGCGGACCGGCGCTTCCATCGCCATTCGGGTGCGCTGGCGCTCGGCGAAATCGCCCGGATCGCGGAAATCGAGCTGCCGGCCGGCGCCGACGCCGGCCGGTCGTTCGACGATGTGGCCGGCCTCGACGATGCGGGCCCGTCGAACGTCACTTTTCTCGACAACCGGAAATACCTGAAGGCGCTCGCGGCGACGAAGGCGGGAGCCTGCTTCATCCACCCGTCGCTCGCCGGCCGCGTCCCGGCCGGATGTCTGGCGCTCGGCGCCAAGAACGCCTACCGCGCCTACGCGCGCGTCGCCGCCGCGTTCCATCCGCCTGCCGTTCCCGTGTCCGGCGTGCATCCGACGGCCTTCGTCGATCCGGCTGCGGTGCTCGGCGCGGGCGCATCCATCGGGCCCAACGCGACGGTGCTCGCGGGTGCCCGGCTGGGCGCGGGCGTGCGCATCGGCCCCAACGCGGTCGTTGGCGAGAACGTCGAGCTGGGTGACGCATGCGTCGTCGGCGCAGGCGCGTCGATCAGCCATGCGGTCGTCGGCGCGCGCACGGTCGTCTATCCGGGCGCGCGCATCGGGCAGGACGGCTTCGGTTTCGTGCCGGATCCTGCCGGCCACGTGAAAGTGCCCCAGCTCGGCATCGTGCGCATCGGGACCGACTGCGAGATCGGGGCCAACGCCTGCATCGACCGCGGCAGCGCTTCCGACACCGTCGTCGGCGACGGCACCTGGATAGACAATCTGGTGCAGATCGGGCACAACGTGAAGCTCGGGCGCGGCTGCGTCATCGTCGCCCAGGTCGGCATTTCCGGTTCGACCGAGTTCGGCGCGATGGTCATGGCCGGCGGCCAGGCGGGAATTTCGGGGCACCTGCATGTCGGCGACGGCGCGCGGATCATCGCCCAGTCCGGCGTTCACCGGGATATCGGACCGGGCGAGATCGTCGGCGGATCGCCGGCGGTTCCGGCGATGGAGTACCGCAGGCAGGCGGCCGCCCTGCGGCGGCTGGCGCAGCGCAAGGGTCCGGAAGAAGACGAGAGCGAGCCATGAACGAAGCCAATGCCAATCCGCCCGCCGCAGGGGAGACGATCGAGATCCTGCGGATCATGGATATGATCCCGCACCGCTATCCGTTCCTGCTGATCGACCGGGTCGTCGAGGCCGTGCGCGACGTCAGCGCCGTCGGCATCAAGAACGTCACGATGGGCGAGCCCTTCTTCCAGGGCCATTTTCCCGGCCGTCCGATCATGCCTGGCGTCCTGATCGTCGAGGCGATGGCGCAGACCGCGGGGATTCTCGTGGTCCACACGCTCGGGCCCGAATCCGAAGGCAAGCTCGTCTATTTCATGACGATCGACGAGGCGCGCTTCCGCCGCCCGGTCACGCCGGGCGACCAGCTGCGCATCCACGTGGCGAAGGAACGCTCGCGCGGCAACGTGTGGAAGTTCGTCGGAGAGGCCAAAGTCGACGGCGTACGCGTCGCCGAGGCGACGTTCTCCGCGATGATCGTGGACCGCTGATGGACACGGGTGCCGCAGCGACCGAGACGTTCGTGCATCCGATGGCGATCGTCGAGCCCGGCGCCGCGCTCGGCAAGGGCGTGCGCGTGGGCCCGTTCTGTACCGTGGGAAAGTCGGCCGTCCTGCACGACGGAGTCGAGCTGATCAGCCACGTCGTCGTCGCCGGCCAGACGGAAATCGGCGCGCGCACGAAAATCTACCCGTTCGCGTCACTCGGGCACCCGCCGCAGGACCTCAAGTACAAGGGCGAGCCGACGCGCCTGACGATCGGCGAGGACAACGTCGTGCGCGAGCACGTGACGATGAATCCCGGCACCGCGGGCGGCAAGTTCCTGACCACCGTCGGTTCGCGCTGCCTGTTCATGACAGGCGCGCACGTCGCGCACGACTGCCACGTCGGCGACAACGTCGTCATGGTCAACAGCGCCACGCTGGGCGGCCACGTCCATGTGGGCGATTTCGCGATCCTCGGCGGAATCTCGGCAGTGCACCAGTATGTGCGCATCGGCAAGCACGCGATGATCGGCGGCATGACCGGGGTCGAGGGCGACGTCATTCCCTACGGCCTCGTTATGGGCGACCGCGCACGCCTGCAGGGCCTGAACATCGTCGGCCTGAAGCGGCGCGGCTTCAGCCGCGAACAGATCCACGATCTGCGCACGGCCTACCGTCTTCTGTTCGCGCAGGAAGGCACGATGGCGGAGAGGCTCGAGGACGTCTCGTCGCTTTACGGCAAGGCGGCGGCGGTGATGGAGATCGTCGATTTCATCCGCGGCGCCAACAACCGCGCCATCTGCCTGCCGAAAGCCGACGCGGCCTTGTGAGCGGCGCGCTCGCCAGCCCCGGACGGGCGGAGGCGGGGGGACGCAAGCTCGCGATCCTGGCCGGCGGCGGCCCGCTGCCCCGCCTTCTGGCCGATGCCGCTATCGCGCAGGGGCGGCAGGTCCACATTTTCGCCTTCGAGGGATTCTGCGAGCCGGCGACCGTGGCCGGCATGCCGCACGACGTCGTTCCGATCGCGAAGGTCGGCAGGTTGTTCGCGCGGATGCATGCTGCGGCTTGCGCCGACGTCGTGCTTGCCGGTCCGGTCCGGCGGCCGGGCCTTCGCCAGCTCGCCGGCGACCTTACCGGCTTCGTCACGCTCTTTCGCCTGCTTCCGGTCTGGGCCGGCGACGCGTCGCTGCTGTCGCGCGTGCTCCAGATCATCGAAGGGCGGGGATTCCGCGCGCTCGGCGTCCACGAGATACTGCCAGACCTGCTCGCGGGCGAGGGGACCATGGGCCGGATCGGGCCGGACGCGGCGGCGAAGTCCGACCTGATGGCCGGGTTCCGCGCCGCGCGCGCTCTCGGCCGCCGCCAGCGCGGGCAGGCGGTCCTCGTGCGCGACGGCCGTACGATCGCCGAGGAAGGCCGCGCGGGAACGGGTGCGATGCTGGATGCGGCGGCGGCGACGGCAGCGGGTGCGGTGCTCGTCAAGGCCGCGATGCCGGGTCAGGACCGGCGGGTCGATCTGCCGACCATCGGGCCCGAAACCGTCGCGCAAGCCCGGCGGGCGGGCCTGCGGGGGATCGCCGTCGAGGCGGACGAAGCGCTCGTGCTCGATCGCGCGGCGACCGTCGCGGCGGCCGACGCGGCGGGCATCTTCCTCGCAGGGGTGCGGCCGGCATGAGCGGTCCGTCCGTCTTCCTCGTCGCGGCGGAGCCGTCGGGCGACAATATCGGCGCCAAGCTGATGGCGGCACTGCGCCGTGCGTCGGACGGCGTGCGCTTTGCCGGCATCGGCGGGGAACGCATGGCGGGCGAGGGGCTGCAGACCCTGTTCCCGATCGGCGACCTGTCGGTGATGGGAATTGCCGAGGTCGTGCCGCGTCTGCCGACGATCTTCGACCGGCTGCGGCGTACGGCGGCCGAGATCCGCGCCGCGCGCCCCGATGTCGTCGTGCTGATCGATTCCCCCAGCTTCGGCCTGCGCGTGGCCGACCGCATCCGCGATACGGGCATTCCGGTCGTCCAGTACGTGGCACCGCAACTCTGGGCGTGGCGACCGGGGCGGGCGAAGAAACTGGGTCGGCGCGTCGACGCGATCCTTGCCCTGCTCCCGTTCGAGCCGGCGTTCTTCGCCGGTCTCGGGCTTGCGTGCGTGCATGTCGGGCATCCCGTGCTCGAGGATGTCCTGACCGGCTCCGACCGGCAGGAGTTCCGGCGAAGCCGCTCGATTCCGGCCGGCAGGCGTCTCGTTATGGTGATGCCGGGCAGCCGCGTCGGCTTGTTCGGCCGGATGGCACCCGTCTTTCTCGAGACCGCGCGGCTGCTGGCGCGGGGGCGCGACGACCTGACGTTCGTGCTGCCGCACGTGCGCAACACCGAGAAGCTGTCCGAAAGGCTCGCGGCCGAGCTTCCCGGCGAGGCGATCCGGATCGAGAGCGCCGCGGAGAAGCGCGCGGCATATCTGGCGGCGGACGTGGCGCTCAGCATCTCGGGCACCACCACGCTGGAGCTTGCCGTGGCCGGGTTGCCGACAGTCGTGGGCCACCGGGTCAACGCGCTGTCGGCGTTCCTGGCGCGCCGGCTCATCAAGGTGCCGTTCGTCGCGATGCCCAACGTCATCGCCGGCCGTGCCGTGATCCCCGAATTGCTGCAGGAAGACTGCACGCCCGAACGTCTCGCCGGCGAGCTGGCGACGCTGCTCGACGATCCGGCGGCGGCGGCGCGCATGCGCGCCGATCTCGCCGCGATCTGCGACGCGCTGGGCAATGCCGAGATCGCGAAGGGGCCGGGCCACCTGCCGTCCGACCGGGCGGCGGCAGCCGTATTGGCCGAGATCAGCCGCCGGCGGTGAGCACGCGCGCGCGGTGCGCGCGGATGGCGCTTTCGATGCGTAGCGCCACGTCGAGGGCGTTGCGCCCGTCGGCTCCCGAAACGCGCGGCGGATGATCTCCCCGGCAGGCGGCGAGGAAGCTCGCGATCTCGCTCTTGAGATCGTCGCCGTCGGCAAATTCCTTCTCGACCCGGTCGATCGGCGGCATGCCGGGTACGGTGCTTTCGCCGAGGCCGCGCGTCAGCGCAACGAGCCGGCGCTTGGCGAGATCGATCGACACGTAGCATTCGTGCCCGAATATCCGCATGCGCCGTTCCGTGTTCAGGCTCACGCGGCTGGTCGTGATGTTGGCCACGCAGCCGTTCGCGAAACCGAGGCGGACATTGGCGATGTCCTCCTCCTCGGTCACGACGGGCGTGCCGACGGCCATGACGCTCTCGACGGGCGCGCCGACCAGTGCGAGCACCAGATCGATGTCGTGGATCATCAGGTCGAGGATGACCGACACGTCGGTCGCGCGCGGCGTGAAGGCGTGGATGCGGGCCGCCTCGATATAGAGCGGGCGGTCGACATAGTCGGCCACGCCCAGCCGGTCCAGCAGGAAGCGCTGCAGATGGCCGATCTGAAGTACCACGCCCTTGGCGCGCGCTGCGGCGATCAGCCGGTCGGCCTGCTCGACGGTCTCGGCGATCGGCTTCTCGATCAGCACGTGGATGCCGGCATCGATCAGGCGGACGGCGACGTCGTAGTGCAGGACCGTCGGAACGACGACCGAGACGGCGTCGACCTTGCCGACCAGCTCGCCCGCGTCGGCGAAGCCCGCGACCTTGTGCTTGGACGCCAGCGCCTCGCGCGTGGCCGGGTCCGGATCGACGATGCCGACGAAATCGGATTCCGGAAGGCTGGCGTACTTGTCGGCGTGATAGCGGCCGAAATGGCCGCCGCCGACCACGGCGGTGCGGAGCTTGCGCATGGCTGCTACCTACATGGTTTTGCGGGCTGGCGCAAAGCTCCCGGCGGCGGCATTCTGGAGCGGAAGGAAAAGGAGACCGCCATGGACGACGCCCGCACGCCCGCAACCGAATTCCGCATGCTCCATACGATGATCCGGGTCTTCGACCTGGAGAAGTCGATCGATTTCTACTGCGGCAAGCTCGGCATGTCGCTGCTGCGCCGCAAGGACTATCCCGACGGAAAGTTCACGCTCGCCTTCGTCGGTTACGGTTCGGAGGACACGAACTCGGTGATCGAACTCACGCACAACTGGGGGCATGCGCCCTACCAGATCGGCGACGGGTTCGGGCATCTGGCGCTGGGCGTGAAAGACATCTACGGCACGTGCAAGAAGCTGGCGGCGGCCGGCGCCAAGATCACGCGTCCGCCCGGCCCGATGAAGCACGGCACGACCGTCATCGCCTTCGTCGAGGACCCGGACGGCTACAAGATCGAGCTGATCCAGAAATAGGCCTAGTTCCAGTAGACCGCGGCGGCGATCGCCACGATCAGCACCGGTCCGGCCGAGATCTTCAGAAGGCGCAGCAGCGTGGGCCGGTTGTCGTTCGCCGCGGGCGGCAGGCGCCGCCGGCCGAGCGTGGCCGTACGCGAGCCGCGCACCGAACTCTGCGGTGCGGCCTGTTCGCGCAGCGAACCGGTCCCTGTATTGGCCATTTCCGTCCGCCTCCCTAGCGGAACATGGACGACGGCGCGTTCTAGGCGCGCTTGCTGATCGGCACGTATGGACGCTTGGCGGCACCCGTGTAGAGCTGGCGCGGACGGCCGATCTTCTGTTCCGGATCCTCGATCATCTCGTTCCACTGCGCGATCCAGCCCGTGGTGCGGGCAAGCGCGAACAGGGCCGTGAACATCGCGACGGGGAAGCCCATCGCCTTGAGGATGATGCCCGAATAGAAATCGACGTTCGGATAGAGCTTCTTGGAGACGAAGTATTCGTCCTGGAGTGCGATGCGCTCGAGTTCGACCGCGATCTCGAGCAGCGGGTCGCTGACGCCGAGTTCGCCGAGCACTTCCTTGCACGTCGCGGACATGACCTTGGCGCGCGGATCGTAGTTCTTGTAGACGCGGTGGCCGAAGCCCATCAGGCGCACGCCTTCGTTCTTGTCCTTCACGCGCTTGATGAATTCGGGGATCTTGTCCTTCGTGCCGATCTCCGCGAGCATCTTCAGCACGGCCTCGTTCGCACCGCCGTGCGCGGGACCCCAGAGGGTCGCGATGCCCGCCGCGATGCAGGCGAACGGATTGGCGCCCGACGACCCGGCGAGGCGCACGGTCGAGGTCGACGCGTTCTGCTCGTGGTCGGCGTGCAGGATGAAGATCTTGTCCATCGCCTTGGCGAGGACGGGGTTGACCTTGTACGGCTCGCACGGCACGCCGAAGGTCATGTAGAGGAAATTCTCGGCGTAGCTCAGATCGTTGCGCGGATACATGAAGGGCTGGCCGATCGAGTACTTGTAGGCCATCGCCGCGATCGTCGGCATCTTCGCGATCAGCCGGTAGGAGGCGATCATCCGCTGGTGCGGGTCCGAGATGTCGAGGCTGTCGTGGTAGAAGGCCGAAAGGGCGCCGACCACGCCGCACATGACCGCCATCGGGTGCGCGTCGCGCCGGAAGCCCGAGAAGAAGCGGTTGATCTGCTCGTGCAGCATCGTGTGGAGCGTGATGTCGCGCTCGAACTTCTTCTTGTCGGCCGCGTTGGGAAGCTCGCCCTTCAGGATCAGGTAGGCGACTTCCATGAAGTCGGAATGTTCGGCCAGTTCCTCGATCGGGTAGCCGCGGTGCAGCAGCACGCCGAGGTCGCCGTCGATATAGGTGATCTTGGACTTGCACGCCCCGGTCGAGGTGTAGCCCGGATCGTAGGTGAAGTACCCGGTGTCGCCGTAGAGCTTGCGCACGTCGATGACCTGGGGGCCGACCGACCCGGACAGAACCGGCATGTCGTATTTCTTGCCGGTCTGGTTGTCGATCAGCGTGGCGTTGGGGCTGGGCTTGGTCATTGGCGCTCTCTGTCTCGGGACTTCGCAGATGCGATAAGGTTATTGGAGCTTAGGGCGGCGGATTTGGCAAGACATCCGTCTGGTGCGGCCGGTGCGGCTATGTGCCTCCAGCCAGCGCGTCGGAAATCCGGCCAAGTGCTTCATCCCGGCCGAGAATTGCCATCACCTCGAAGATCGGCGGCGACGTGCCCTGGCCCGAAAGTGCGGCCCGTACGGGCTGGGCCAGCGACCCGAGCTTGATGCCCCCGCGCTCGGCTGCTTCGCGCAGCACGGCCTCGAGCGCTGCGGCCTCCCAGACAGGTGCGGCGGCGAACAGGTCGCGCGCGGTCTTGAGGTTCGCGAGCCCTTCGCCGGCGAGGTGCTTGCGGGCCGCATCGTCGAGCGCGATGGGCCGCGACCGGACGTAGAAGACGGCCGCGTTGGCGAGCTCCAGGAGCGTCTTGGCGCGCGCCTTGAGGCCGCCCATCCCGGCCACGAGACGCGCCTTCGCGGCCGCGTCGACCTTCTGGCCGGCGGCCTTCTCGATCAGCGGCAGGGCCGCGTCGACGAGCGGCGCGTCCTCGGTGTGGCGCATGTAGTGGCCGTTCAGGTTGTCGAGCTTCTTGAAATCGAAGCGCGACGGGCTGCGGCCCACGCCATCGAGGTCGAACCACTCGATCGCCTGGGCGGTCGGGATGATCTCGTCGTCGCCATGGCCCCAGCCGAGGCGCAGCAGATAGTTGCGCATCGCCTCCGGCAGGTAGCCCATGTCGCGATAGGCGTCGACGGCCAGCGCCCCGTGGCGCTTGGAAAGCTTGGCGCCGTCCGGCCCGTGGATCAGCGGGATGTGCGCGTAGACCGGGACCGGCCAGCCGAGGCGCTCGATGAGCTGCATCTGGCGCGCGGCGTTGTTGAGATGGTCGTCGCCGCGGATGACGTGCGTGACGCCCATGTCGTGATCGTCGACGACGACCGACAGCATGTAGGTGGGCGTGCCGTCGGCGCGCAGCAGGATCATGTCGTCGAGCTGTTCGTTCTTCACCACGACGTCGCCCTGCACCTTGTCGCGGATGATCGTCTCGCCGTCCTGGCGGGCCTTCAGGCGCACGACCGGCTTGATGTCGGCCGGCGCTTCCTTCGGATCGCGGTCGCGCCAGCGGCCGTCGTAACGGATCGGCTTGCCGGCCGCCTTCTGGGCCGAGCGCATCTCCTCCAGCTCCTTCGGGCTGGCGTAGCAATAGTAGGCGCCGCCCCTGGCGAGGAGGTCGAGGGCGACGGCCGCGTGCCGGTCCATGCGCGCGAACTGGTGGACGACTTCCCCGTCCCAGTCGAGGCCGAGCCACTTCATGCCGTCGATGATCGCTTCGGTCGCCTCGGGCGTGGAGCGCGCGCGATCGGTATCCTCGATGCGCAGGCGGAAACTGCCGCCCGTATGCTTGGCGAACAGCCAGTTGAACAGGGCCGTACGCGCCCCGCCGATATGCAGGTAGCCGGTCGGCGAAGGGGCGAAGCGGCAGACGGGCTTGGACGTTTCAGTGGCCATTTTTTGCGTCGAACTTCGGGCTGATTGAAGGGGGCGAGACAGGCGCTTTTCCTATCACGCGGTCCTCCCAGTGCACAGCGAAGATCGCGCCACGACGGTTGCCGGCATCGTCGGTTCACGTTACATCTTTAAATTAACAACCGACATACGGAGACACGTCCTGCATGCATCGGGCCGATGCAGCGTCCGCCTTGCCGACCGGCGGGGCGGATGCGGCGTCGGGGTTCTGGCTTCGTACGCGGGAGATCGAGCAGGCGCGACTGGTGCTCTGGCTGCCTGTCCTGCTCGCGACGGGTATCGGCGTCTATTTTGCGCTTCCGGATGAGCCGGAGCGCTGGATCGCGCCTGCCTTTCTCGCGGTCGCCGTCCTCTTCGGCCTTGTCGGGCGGGCGGTCGGCGCGGTTCGGCTGCTGGCCGCGATCCTTGCCGCGATGGCGCTGGGGTTCGCACTTGCCCAGACGCGCGCGCACGAGGTGGCGGCACCGGTCGTCGAGCGCCGGATGGGGCCGGTCGCCGTCGCGGGGCGCATCGTCGCGATCGAGCCGCGCGCGGACGGCGTGCGCATGCTGCTCGACCGGCTTTCGATCGCAGGCTTCCTGCCGGCACGTACGCCCGAGACGATCCGGCTGAAGCTCGACGGAACGGACGGCCTGCGGCCGGGCGACGACGTGCGCATCGCGCGCGCCTACCTGTCGCCGCCGCCCGCACCCAGCTCGCCTGGCGCCTTCGATTTCGCGCGGCAGGCGTGGTTCGAGCGGCTCGGCGCGGTCGGCTACGCGCGCGGGCGCATCGAACTGGTCGAGCGGCCGGGCGAGGCGGGCTGGCGCGTGCGAATGAACGCGCTGCGTGCCGACATCGTCGCGCGCATCGCGGCGACGCTGCCCGATCCGGCCGGTGCAATCGCCGCTGCCCTGATCGCGGGCGAGCAGGGTGCGGTCCCGCCCGAAGCACTCGCCGCATTCCGGGATTCCGGTCTCCAGCACATCCTGTCGATCTCGGGCCTGCATATCGGCATGGTCGCCGGCATCGTGTTCGCGGGCGTGCGCGTGACGCTCGCCCTCGTGCCTGCCGCGGCCCTGCGCTGGAACACGAAGAAGATCGCGGCCGTCGCGTCGTTCGCGGCGATCACGTTCTACATGCTGTTCGCGGTCCCGAGCGTGCCCACGCAGCGCAGCTGGCTGATGACGTCGGTCGTGCTGTTCGCCGTGCTGATCGACCGGCGCGCGATCACGCTGCGGCTCGTCGCGTGGGCGGCGGGCGGCCTCCTCGTCGCGGGACCGGAGAGCCTTCTGTCGGCGAGTTTCCAGATGTCGTTCGCGGCCGTCGCCGCCCTCGTCGCGGCGTTCGAGGTGGCGAGCGCGCCGATGTCGCGGGCGCGTGCGACGGCGGGCCCCGTCGGGCGTGCGGGAATCTGGCTTGCGGGCACGGTGCTGACGTCGCTCGTCGCCGGCTTCGCGAGCGCGCCGTTTGCGCTCTACCACTTCAACCGTTTCTCGGCGTTCGGACTGATCGCGAACCTGCTGGCGGTTCCGTTGACGGGCATCTGGATCATGCCGTGGGCGGTCGCGGCGGGGCTGCTGTTCCCGTTCGGACTGGAGGCATGGGCGCTGGTGCCGATGGGCTGGGGGCTGGACGCGCTCTTGTGGATCGCGCGCTGGGTCGCCGGCTGGGACGGCGCCGTGGCGCTGTTCCCCAGCATGCCGGCATGGGGGCTGGCGGCGATCGCCGCGGGTCTCGCCTGGCTATGCCTGTGGCGCAGTGCCGTGCGTCTGGCCGGTGTGGCCGCGATGGCTGCCGGGCTTGCGACGGTTGGGTTGCACCTGCCGCCGGACATCCTCGTGTCGGGCGACGGGCGGCTGATCGCCGTGCGGGATTCCGGCGGACGGCTTCTGCTGTCGTCGGCCGGCGGCGACAAGTTCGCGCGCGAGACATGGCTGCGGCGCGACGGTACGGCCGACGTGCCCGAGGTCTGGCCGCGCACAGGGACGACGGGCGACGGGTCGCTCGACTGCCGCGCGGGCGTGTGCGTCTACCGGGCGGGCGGAATGCAGGTCTCGATCGTGCGGGATGCGCGTGTACTTCCGGCGGCGTGCGGCGGTGCCGATCTCGTCGTCGCGACGGTTTCGGTACGCGCGGCTTGCCGTTCGATGGCCGGACGCACGATCGACCGTTTCGACCTGCTGGAAGGCGGGGCGCACGCGATCTGGATCGCGGACGGGCACGTGCGCGTGGAAACGGTGCGCGAATGGCGCGGCGCGCGGCCGTGGGTGCCGGATCCGCCGGTGCGCAGCCCGAGCCGCGTGATGCGCGCCGAACCGGGTGCCGGCGGCTAGTGGAAGCGGCGCATCAGCCCGACGAGCTTGCCCTGCACGCGCACGCGGTCGGGGCCGAAGATGCGCGTCTCGTAGGCCTTGTTGGCGGGTTCGAGCGCGATCGAGGCACCCCGACGGCGGAAGCGCTTGAGGGTGACTTCCTGCTCGTCGATCAGCGCCACGACGATCTGCCCGTTCTCGGCCGTCTCGACCTTCTGGATCAGGACCGTGTCGCCGTCGAGAATGCCGGCTTCCATCATCGAATCGCCGGACACTTCGAGCGCGAAATGGTCGCCGCGGCCGAGCATCGTGGGCGGCACGTCGACCGTGTTGGACGGGTCGCGCAGCGCTTCGATCGGCAGGCCGGCGGCGATGCGGCCGTAGAGCGGCAGCTTGACGACCTCGTCCGAATTCGCGGCCATCGCGGCACCGGGCAGCGTGCCGCGGAACTCGCCCTTCACCACCTGCGGGCGGAACGCGCGCGTGGCGTCGGCGGCGACCGGCGGGGCCGCGACCAGCGTCGGGCCGGAAGCGGGCTTGTGGCCCTGGGCGTGGAGATTGTCGGGCAGGCGCACGACTTCGAGTGCGCGCGCGCGATGCGGCAGACGGCGGATGAAGCCGCGCTCCTCGAGCCCGGTGATGAGCCGGTGGATGCCCGACTTGGACTTGAGGCCGAGCGCGTCCTTCATCTCGTCGAACGACGGCGGCACGCCGGCATCGGCAAGGCGCTGGTTGATCAGCAGCAGGAGTTCATATTGCTTGCGGGTCAGCATGCGCGGCACCTGTGTTGGGAGGCCGATTCCGGCCTCGCGAAAGGGGTGTCCGGGTCCGCCGCGACCTGGGGAAAACCCCAACCGGTCGGGGATGTAGTGGGGGTTACCCACAACATCTCGTAAACGAACCCGCAACAATCACGAACTGTTCTAGTTTGGTTCGCTAAGGCCGTCAAGGCTTATCCACAAGGGACTACAGCCGGATGATGTCCACCGGATCGCCGGCCTTCGCGGCGGGCGCGTTGGCGGGGCGGATCGCCAGCGCTTCGGCGCGCGCAAGCAGGGCGATCATCGAACTGTCCTGCTTGGCGAACGGCGTGGCGCGCAGCGTGCCCTCGGCATCGCGCGACAGGGTGGCGCGCATGTACTCCTCGCGCCGGTCGTTGGGTTCGAGATCGCGGCCGAGCGCCGCGCGCTCGGTCTTCGGTCCGGTTTCGGCCCGGCCGAGCATTGCGGCGATCGCGGGCCCGACGAACAGCACCGCGCATACGAGGCTCGACACCGGGTTGCCGGGCAGGCCGATCATCGGCACGTCGCCGAAGCGGCCGAACATCAGCGGCTTTCCCGGCCGCATCGCGATCTGCCAGAAGTCGAGCCTGAGGCCCGTCGAGCCCAGCGCCTGACGCACCAGATCGTGGTCGCCGACGGAGGCTCCGCCGGTCGTGACCAGAAGGTCGCAGCCGCGCGCACCGGCCGCGATCGCCTGCAGCGCACGTTCGTCGTCCGGCGCGATCGGCAGCAGCACGGGATCGCCGCCGGCCTGCGCCACGAATGCCGCAAGGGCAGGGCCGTTCGACGACACGATCTTGCCGGGGCCGGGCTCCGTGCCCGGCAGCACGATCTCGTCGCCGGTCGAAAGGATCGCCACGCGCGGGCGGCGACGCACGTCGAGCCAGGCGTGGTTCGTCGCGGCGGCAAGACCGACATGCCGCGCATCGAGCGTAGTGCCCGCCGGGATGGCGAGATCGCCCGTCTTGAAATCGAGCCCTGCCGGTCGCACGAAGCGGCCGACGGGCTCGGCCTGGCGCGCGACGATGCGCGTGCCGTCGGCGTCGGCGTTCTCCTGGATCAGGATCGTATCGGCACCTTCCGGCACGACCGCACCGGTGAAGATGCGCACGCACTGCCCGGGGCCGACCGTGCCGGCGAACATGTGGCCGGCCGGGGCCGTGCCGATCATCGTCAGGCTCGCCGGCGCCTTCGCGATATCCGCCGCGCGAACCGCGTAGCCGTCCATGGCCGAGACCGGCAGCGGCGGCTGGGTGAGCCGCGCATGCACGTCGACGGCGAGCGTGCGGCCGTGCGCCGCGGCGAGCGCTACCGTCTCGCCGCCCAACGGCGCGAAGGCTGAAAGGATGCGGGTGCGGGCTTCTGCGACGGAGATCATGCGCGTCAGGCCTGGTCGAACGTGCCCGACTTGCCGCCTTCCTTGTGGACGAGCCGGATGTCGCCGATGCGCATCCCACGGTCGACCGCCTTGCACATGTCGTAGACGGTGAGGGCCGCGACGGCGACGGCCGTCAGCGCCTCCATCTCGACGCCCGTCTGGCCGACGAGCTTGGCCGTCGCCTCGATCTCGACCGCGTTCGCCGCGGCGTCGGTACGCAGCTCGACCTTGACCGACGTCAGCGCCAGCGGATGGCAGAGCGGGATCAGCTCGCTCGTCTTCTTGGCCCCCATGATGCCGGCGAGCTGGGCCACGGTCAGCACGTCGCCCTTCTTGAAGCCGCGCGCCTCGATCGTGCGCAGCGTCTCGGCCGCCATCGTCACGCGCCCGCGCGCGACGGCCACGCGCTGCGTCTGCGCCTTGCCGGCCACGTCCACCATCACGGCGTTGCCGGCGGCGTCGAAATGGGTGAGGCCGCTCATGCGCGCGCCCGTTCGCGTGCGAGCAGGTCGCGCGTGGCGCCGGCGACGTCGGCCTGCAGCATCAGGCTTTCGCCGACCAGGAAGGCGGCCGCACCGGCGCGCTCCAGCCGCGCGATGTCGGAAGGCGTCTTGATGCCGCTTTCGGCGACGAGCAGGCGGCCGCGCGGCACGCGTACGGCCAAGGTCTCGAACGTCGCGAGATCGACGGCGAGCGTCTTGAGATTCCGGTTGTTGACGCCGATCATCGTCTCGTTGCCGTGGGCGCCCTGTGCCGGAAGTTTCAGCGCGCGGTCGAGCTCTTCGGCGTCGTGGACTTCGGCGAGCACGTCGAGACCGAGATCGAGCGCGATCTCGCACAGGTCCTGCACTTCGCAATCGGTCAGCGCTGCGAGAATCAGCAGCACGCAGTCGGCACCCAACGCGCGCGTCTCGCGGATCTGGTAGGGGTCGAGCGCGAAATCCTTGCGCAGCACCGGCAGGCCGACGGCGGCGCGCGCGGCCTGAAGATACTCGTCCTTGCCCTGGAAATAGGGCTCGTCCGTGAGGACCGACAGGCACGTCGCCCCGCCGGCGCGATAGGCCGCGGCGAGCGTCGCCGGATCGAAGTCGGCGCGGATCAGGCCGCGCGACGGCGATGCCTTCTTGATCTCGGCGATCAGCGCCACGTCGCCGGCGGCGCGCCGGGCGCGGAGCGCGCCGGCGAATCCGCGGGGCCGCGTCGCCTCGGCAAGGCGCGCGGCGAGATCCGCCTCGGATACGGCCGCCTTGCGCGCTGCCACTTCGCGGCGCTTGTCCGCGCAGATGCGCGCGAGAACGTCGCTCATGCCGCCGACCGGTTCGTGATCTCGACGAGGGCGGCCAGCGCCGCCTTGGCGCCGCCGCCGTCGATCGACTTGGCGGCCATGGCCACGCCCGACTTCAGGTCGGGAACGCTCTGGGCCACGACGAGGAGGGCGGCGGCGTTCATCAGCACGACGTCGCGCAACGGCCCCTTGGCTCCGTCGAGCAGGGCGCGCATCGCGGCGGCGTTTTCCTGCGGCGTGCCGCCCTTGAGATCGGCGGCCGCCGCGCGCCCCAGCCCGGCATCCTCGGGCGCGATGTCGAACTCGCGCACGGCCTTGCCGTCGAACTCGGCGACATGGGTCGGTCCCGTCGTCGTGATTTCGTCGAGCCCGTCCGATCCGTGCACGACCCAGGCGCGTTTCGAGCCGAGGCGGCCGAGCGTCTCGGCCAGCGGAACGATCCATTTGCGCGCGAAGACGCCGACGAGCTGGCGCTTCACGCCGGCGGGGTTGGAAAGCGGGCCGAGCAGGTTGAAGATCGTGCGCGTGCCGACCTCGACGCGCACGCCGGCGACGTGGCGCGTGGCCGAGTGGTGGCGCGGCGCCATCATGAAGCCCACGCCCGCCTTCGAGATCGCGTACTCGATGAGGCGCGTGTCGCAGTCGATGTTGACGCCGAGTGCGGTGAGGATGTCGGCGGCACCCGATTTCGACGAGAAGGCCCGGTTGCCGTGCTTGGCGACCTTGAGACCGCAACCCGCCACGACGAACGAGGTGGCGGTCGAGATGTTGAACGATCCCGATGCGTCGCCGCCCGTTCCCACGGCCTCGACGGCGTCGTCGGGTGCCACGATCTTCAGGGCCTTGGCGCGCATCGTGCGCGCCGCCGCGGCGATCTCGTCGACGGTCTCGCCGCGCACGCGCAACGCCATCAGGAAGGCGCCCATCTGCGCCGGCGTGGCGTTGCCCGACATCATGATCTCGAACGCCTCGCCCGCTTCCGCTTCGGACAGGCGGTGGCCGTCGGCGACGCGGGCGAGCAGCGTCTTGAGTTGGGTCATGTCGCCGGCCATCGGGGCGTCTCCGGTAGGGTGCGTTGCGTCGCGATTTGCCGGCGCTTATAGCAGCAAATGCCAGCGCTCACAAAGCGTTGCGCGCCGCGTGGATCGCCTCGGCGAGCTGGGCGTCCTGGACCCCGTGGGGGTCGATCACGCGCTCTGCCGGCATGGTGGCGGTTACCGTGGTGCCCTTGCCGGGCGCCGACTGGAGGGTCAGCGTGCCCCCGTGCATCTCGACGATGGCCTTGGTCAATGGCAGGCCGAGGCCCGTGCCTTCGTGCCGCCGGGCCAGCGTGGATTCGATCTGGCGGAACGGCTGGAGCGCGATCGGAATGTCCTGGGCCCGCATGCCGATGCCGGTGTCCACCACCGTGATCGCCACGTCCCGGTTGGGCTGCCGGACGGCGCTGAGCGTGACCTTGCCGCCCGGCGGGGTGAACTTGATCGCGTTCGACAGCAGGTTCAGCAGGATCTGCTTGAGCTTGATGCGGTCCGCCCAGATCGCGGGTATCTCGCCGACCGGCTGGATGTCGAGCTCGATCGTGCCGCGCTGCGCGCGTTCGGCGACCAGACGGCCGCACGAGGTGAACACTTCGCCGAGATCGACCTGCTCCTCGCGCAGGTTCGCCTGGCGCGCCTCGATCTTCGACAGGTCGAGGATGTCGTTGATGAGCGTCAGCAGATGGCGGCCGGATTCGCGGATGTCGAGGGCGTATTCCTCGTAACGCGCGTCGCCGAGCGGGCCGAACAGCTTGTCCGTCATGATCTCGGCGAAGCCGATGATCGCGTTGAGCGGCGTGCGCAGCTCGTGGCTCATGTTCGCGAGGAACTGCGACTTGGCGCGATCGGCGAGTTCGGCCATCTCCTTGGCCTGGCGCAGGGCGACGCCGGCGTTTTCGCGTTCGGTGATGTCGGTGAAGCTCGCGACCGAACCGCCTTCGGCGAGCGGACGGCTTTCGACCTCGATCGTGCGGCCGCTTTCCAGGCGCTGGATCAGCTTGTGCGGCTCGCGCTGGCGCGCGGCGGCAAGCCGGTCGCGCACGATCGCCTCGGCCCGGTCGGCCGTGTAGTTGCCGCGCGCGATCGAGGCGCGCATCGTGTCCTCGAGGGTGCTGCCTTCGCGGATGCCCGCATTCTCGAGGCCGTAGAGCTCGAGATAGCGCCGGTTGAATACGACGAGGCGCAGGTCGGCATCGTAGACGCACATGCCCTGCGCCATGTTCGAAAGCGCCGTCTCGAGCTGGGCCTTCTTCGCGTCGAGCTGGGCCCGCACGCTTTCCAGCGCCTGCTCCGCGACGATGCGGTCCGTGGCGTCGAGCGCGATCCCTTCCCAGACGATGGCGCCGTCGTCGGAATGGCGCGGCCGGCTGCTCAGTTCGAACCAGCGCCATCTGCCGTCCGCGTGCCGTACGCGACCGGTCCAGCTCATGCTCACCATGCTGCGCGCGGAACGCTCGTACGCATCGCGCAGCGCGACGAGGTCGTCGGGGTGCGTGGCGCGGCTGAGCGGGCGTCCCCGCTCCCTCAGGCACCGCGCGGCGGAGATTCCGAGCTGCGCTTCGATCGCGTCGCTCATCCAGGTGATCTCGGAGCGGCCGTTCGCATTCCGACGCCGCTGGAACACGATGCCGGGAATGTTCGCCACGAGCGTCTGGTAGCGCGAGTCGGAAAGGCGGATCGAAGCCTCGCTTTCCTCGAGCCGTCCGAGATGGCGGGCCAGCGCCAGCATCAGGAAGATGAAGATAGCGACGACGAGAGCGGAGAAGGGGAGAGAGACGCGGATGTTGTCGCGCCAGTCCGCAAGATAGTCGTCGGCAGCCGCGCCGGCGTAGACGAAATAGGGCAGGCCAGACACCTCCGAGAAGGCGAAGATGCGCTCGACCGAGTCGAAGCCGACGGCGCGCGCCACGCCGATCTCGCCCGCCCGGATCTCGCGCATTCCCGCCTCGAAGAACGGGTGCCCCTTGAGCGGTGCGCCGAAAAGGCTTTCGATGGTCGGCGAGCGCGCCGCGATGGCGCCGCGTACGTCGACGATTCCGAAGGTGCTGCGCCGGCCGGAATCGAGGCGGCGGTAGAACCGCTCGAAGAAGCTTCGCGGCACCTCCGCGACGACCGCACCGAGCCACTTGCCGTCCGCGGTCCGGACCGCCATTGCGACGCCGACGCTCCATTGTCCCGTCACGGGATCGCGACGCGGCACTTCGATGGCGACGTCCGCGGAATCCTGCCGCTTCAGCGTCTCCCAGAAGTCGCGCTCGACGTAGGATTCCGCCATCGAGCCGAAAGCCGTCGTCGCGCGGACCCGGCCCGTCAGGTCGACCAGCGTCATGTGCAGGATGCGCCCGTCGAGCCCGACGAAGCGGCGAAGCATCGTCTGCGCCGTCGCGCGATCTTCCCATTCGGGAGAGTCCGCGGCTTCCGATGCGGCGGCGGCCAGCGTCGTCTTGACGCCGACGAAGGCCTGCTGGGCCTGGTCGGCGAGAAGGGCCGCCAGATTGCGCGTCTCGTGCTCGGCGTTGCGGATCGCCTGGTCCGCGCTCTGTTTCGAGCTGTAGGCGAAGAACGCGAAGAAGGCGACCGAAAGGCCGATCGCCAGGGCAACGAGTATCCACTTGAACCGCGAATAGCCGAGCGATTCCGGTCCACGGCGCACCGTGGTCGAAACCGCGTCGGATCGCGGCAGGTCATCCATCTGCGCGCCGCGCGGTACCGTGCATGGAGCACTTCTCGCCTTCGGCGTTGGCGCTGAAGTCGCGGCCGCCGAAACTGCCCTCGAGTGCGAGCGTCTGCGCGCCGACGCGCGCCGTGGTCTTGACCCTGCCGTCGGGTTCGACGAACGCGTAGAAGCTCCCGACCGGCTGGCCGCGCTGTTCGACGCTGAGCAGTTCGCCGCGCGCTTCCCCGCCCTTCAGCGTGACGACCATCTCGACGCGCATGACGCACTGGGAAGGGCGGCCGAACGTCCGCTGGTTCAATTCGCCGCGATAGGTGCCGTCGACCATGGCTACCGGTCCCGACCGCATTCCGGGGATCCGTTCGCAGGCCCCCAGTGCGAGGCTAAGCCCTGCCAAAGCAACGAAATACCGGGTGTGCCTGACTTTGCGTTTGCCCACGACATGCCTTGATTCGAAGGGTTGGAAGGGCGCCATTTTCAAGCCGCGTACCGCCAAACGCAATGGTCGGCGGATGCTTGACCTTCCAGTAAGGAACAGGTTTACAAAGAATGCTCGATTTCGCGACGGATTGCACGTCGCCAGAGTTCGGGAGCGGGAAATGAATATCGGACAGGCCGCAACTCTTGCGGGCGTCACGCCCAAGACGATCCGCTACTACGAAAGTGTGGGGCTGATCGCCGCCGCCGACCGGCGGACGAACAACTACCGCGACTATGGCGACCGGGAGGTCGCCGAGCTGCGCTTCATCCATCGCGCCCGGTCGCTCGGCTTTTCGGTCAAGGAGGTCGGCGACCTGCTGACTCTCTGGCGCGACCGCAGCCGCGCCAGCCATCAGGTCCGCGCGCTGGCGAGCGCGCACGTGCAGGAGATGGAGCGCAAGATCGCCGAACTTCAGGCGATGAAGCGCACGCTGCAGACGCTGATCGGCAAGTGCCACAACAACGACCGGCCGGACTGTCCCATCCTCGAGGACTTCGCCGGCGGCGGGAAGCACTAGTCCGGCGTGCGGTTCGCCGCCAGGAACGGCTCGACCAGCGGGCCCCAGATCCGCGATCCGTTGCGCGCGAAGAACAGCCCGTGGCCGTCGTTGCCGAACGCGGGCAGCATCGCGAATTCGGCCTTTCCGCCGGCGGCGACGAACGCGCCATGCATCGCCTTCGACAGGTCGGGCGCGAAGAACGTGTCGTTTTCCGTGTAGATCCACAGCATCGGCGCGCGCGCCGTGGCGCCGTAGTATCCGGCGCTGCGTACCAGCGCCGACGGCACGCAGTTGGTGTTCGCCCGTCCTTGCGCCCAGCCGCCGCGCCCGCCGGCGAAATTGACGAATGCCGCGACCGTCGCGGGTGCCCGGCTGGCGAGCGCCACGGTTCCCCAGCCGCCTGCCGACTGGCCGACGACGATCGTGCCCTTCGGCCGCACGAAATCCAGCGTATGGAGATGCCGGACGGCGGCTTCGATGTCGGCCGCGGTTTCGAGGCCGCCGCGCACGAAATCGGGACTGTCGCAGCGGCCGTAATCCTCCGCCCATGGGCCGCCATTGTCGCCGTAGCCGCGACGCAGCGGGAACGCCACGACATAGCCGCGGCGCAGGAACCAGACGGCGACCTCGTGCGTGCAGGCCGTCGGCGCCATGCCCGGCCGCTGCTCGGGCTTGGCCGGCGAGCCGTGATTGACGACGACGAGCGGTGCGGTATCCCGGCCTTCGGGCCGGCAGATGCGGATCGAGATCTTCTGCCCGCCGACCGGCACGGAAACGACCGATTCCGTCGCGTGCGCGAACGGCGAAGCGGCGCCGAGCGCCGCAAGCACGGTCAGGACGAGCAGCGCAGGGCGGAGGGGCATGGGGCACCTTGAGGCGAGGCGAATCACAGTATACTGGACCGCATGTCGTCCGCCCATCGCAAGCCTGTCCGGAGCTTCGTCCGCGATTTCGGAATCGCGGCGCTCGTCGTCGTGCCGCTTGCGGCCGGCGCGGTCGCCGGATGGCTGGCTTTCGCGGGCGATGCGTCGCGCCGTCCGGCCCGACCGGTCGCTGCCGCGATCGAGATGGCGGCCGAACCCGAACCCGAACCCGTGCTCGTTGCGCCGCCGCCGGTCAGCGAACCCGTCGTTCCCTATTTCGGAATCCGTCTGGCGGAACCCCGGTTGCCCGCGCAGCCGTCGGTGCCGGTGGCACGCCTCGACACGCCGCAACCGGTGCCGGCGGCACCCGCGCCGCGAGTCTCGGATGCCGGCTGGGAAGCGCGGTCCGTCCGTCCGCCCGTCGTGCGCGCAGGCGCGTGGGTGGCGATCGTCATCGACGATCTCGGTCTCGATCGCGCGCGTGCGGCACGCGCGGCGTCGTTGCCGGGACCGCTGACGCTGGCGTTCATGAGCTATGCGGGCGACGTCGGCGAACAGGCGAGCGCCGCGCGGGCGGCCGGCCACGAGATCATGCTGCACATGCCGATGGAGCCGGAAGGCCGCGAGGACCCGGGGCCGGGCGCATTGTTCGTTCGCCTGCCGGACGCCGACATCCGCGCGCGCGTGGCCGCGTCGCTCGACCGGCTGCCGATGGCGGTCGGCCTCAACAACCACATGGGCAGCCGCTTCACGCGCGACGCGCGCGCGATGCGGCCGGTCCTGGAAGAGATCGCCGCGCGCGGCCTCCTGTTCGTCGACAGCCGGACGTCCGGTTCGTCGATCGCCGGCGACCTGGCGCTGCAGATGGGCATCGCCAGCGCCGGACGGGACGTCTTCCTCGACAACGAACAGGACGCGCATTACGTGCGCCGCCAGCTTGCCGAGCTGGAGCGCGCCGCGAGCCGGCGCGGCAACGCGATCGCCATCGGGCACCCGCACGACGCCACGCTGGACGCGCTGGCGGCCTGGATCCCGACGATGAACTCGCGCGGGCTCCAGCTCGTGCCGGTGTCCGCCATCGTGCGCCACCAGCGCCGCGTCCCGTCGTCGCAGCCCGGCGTCGCGCAGGGGCGGCCGCTTGACGTTCCAGCGGCGTCAGGGCGCATCGTGCCGGTCCAGATGACGGTGCCGGTCGCGGCCATTCCCCAGGCCGGCCCGGCGCCGGGTTTCACCGGAGAGCCACCATGGAAGCGGTTTCCTATCGAGTGACGGGCATGACGTGCGGCGGCTGCGTGCGCGCCGTCACGAACGCGCTGCGCGCCGCGGCACCCGCCGCGTCGGTCGCGATCGACCTGCCCAAAGGCCTCGTCACCGTCGGCGGCCTCGACGAACCCGGCGTGCGCCGGGCCGTCGAGGATGCCGGGTTCGAGTTCGCCGGCCGCGCCGCCTAGCCGGATCGAGACCGCTCAGTTCAGGCGGTCGACGACCGTCCGGTTGATCGTCACGCCGTATCTCTGGCGCAGGGCCTGACCGTATTCGCTCGACAGGTCGCCCGCCATGTCGCGACGGAGCTGGGTCCGCAGCTGTTCCATGCCGGCTGCATCGGCGGCCGGATCGGCCACGACGATTTCCTTGGTGCGCACGACATACTGGCCGTCGATCCCGGCGGCGACGCCAAGCTCGCCCGGCTTCTGCGCGAACAGGCGCGCGGCGACCTGGCTCGGCACGTTCGCCTGATCGCCGGTCCGCAACACGGGTGCCACGGCCTCGATACGCAGGTTGAAGCGGAGTGCGGCGGCTTCGAGCGTCTCGCCCTTGCCGACGGCATCGACGATCTCGCGCGCGCGCGCGACGGCGCGTTCGGCCTGACGCTCGGCCTTCCACACGGCCGCGACTTCGTCCTTCACCGCGTCGAGCGGGCGGCGCTGGGCGGGCGTCACGGATTCGACGCGCACGATGTAGAAGGCGCCGACCCGCGTCTCGATCAGCTGGCTCTCGCGGCCGGGGACCGTTTCGAACGCCGCACGGACCGCTTCCGGCGCATTGGCGAACAGGCCGACCGGATCGCCCGCGCCATCGCGGCCGCGCGCGTCGACCGCGGCGACCTTGACGACTTCGGCGCCCGCCGCGGCGGCGGCCTCGTCGAGGCTGCGCCCGCGCGTGACCTGGTCCTCGACCTTGTTGGCGATCTCGAACGCCTTGTCGCCGGCGAGGCGGCGGCGCAGCTCCGGCTCGATCCGGTCGCGCACGTCGGCAAGCTTCGCGTCGGTGCCGGCCTCGATGCGCACGACCTCGATCACGTGCCAGCCGAACGCGGTCTTCACCGGGCCGACGACCTTGCCCGGTTCGGCGGCGAAGGCGAGCTCGGCGATCGCCGGAAGCGTTTCGTCGCGCGTGACGAGGCCCAGGCCGACGCGGTCGGCCGACTGGCCCGGCGTTTCGGCCACGACGGCGTCGAAGCCCTTGCCGCCGGCGATGGCGGCGGCCGCGGCGGTCGCACCCGCTTCGTCCGCGAACAGCATCTGCTTGAGCTCGCGCTGCTCCGGCCGGTCGAACTCGCGCTTGCGCTGCTGGAACTCGTCGTCGAGGGCGCGCTCGTCGATCTGGACCTGTGCGGCGACGTCCGCCGCACTCACGCGCACGACCGAAAGCGCGCGCAGTTCCGGTGCCGTGAAACGCTCGCCGTTCGCTTCGTAGGTCTTCGCGATGTCCGCGTCCGTCGGCGCGCCGACGTCGGCGAACGATCCGTTCGGAATGTGGATCTGCTCGCCGGCGCGCTTTTCGTTGCGGTGGCGGTAGACCGCCTCGACCAGCGATTCCGGCGGGCGCACGCCGGCCTCGACCGCGTCGATGATCTGCTGGCGCACGATGTCGGCGCGCACGAGCTCGATGAAGCGCTGTTCGGTGAAGCCGTTCTCGTAGAGGACGCGCTGGAACACGAAGCGGTCGAACTGGCCGCCGGGGCCGCGGAACGACGGATCGTTCGCGATGCGCTGGCGCACGACCGCGTCGCTTGCCACCAGACCGAGGCGCGCGATCTCGGAATCGAGCGCCGCCTGGCCGGCGAGACGGTCGACCGTCTGGTCGAGCACGCCGAACTGGCGCAGCAGGTTCTCGTCCAGGTCGTTGCCGAGCATCCGCTTGATGCGGTCGCGGGCCTGCCGGTACTCGATATCGAGCTGTTGGATCGCGATCTTGCGGTCGCCGACCTTGATCGCCGTGTCGTCGCCCGAGCGCAGGAAGGCGTAGTCGCCGATCCCCCACATCGCGAAGCTCAGGATAAGCAGGCCGAACATCACCTTGAAGACGGTGCCGGCGGCCTTTTCGCGGATGAACTGGAGCATGGGGTTTTCGTCGTTTCCGGGGCTGGGGCGAAAGGAGGGGGAGAATAGGGCGGCGGACAACACCCCGCAACCCTTGCGAAACCGGCGCTAAGGCCTTAATCGGGATGCAAGATCGCAAGGAGAATGCGCGCATGGCCGGGCCGAAACCGCTGATCGCCGGAAACTGGAAGATGAACGGCCGGCTGGCCGACGCGACGAAGCTGGCGAATACCGTGTCGGCCTTCGTGCGTGCGCTGCCTTCGACGTCGGCCGACGTGCTGGTCTGTCCGCCCTTTCCCTATCTTGCCCCCGTGGCGCAGGCGCTGGCCGGCAGCCGCGTGCGCCTCGGCGCGCAGGACTGCCACGCCGAGGCGGCGGGCGCTTTCACCGGCGACGTGTCGGCCGACATGCTGAAGGATTCCGGCTGCAGCTTCGTCATCGTCGGCCATTCCGAGCGCCGCGCCCTGCATGGCGAGACGGACGCCGTCGTGCAGGCCAAGGCGAACGCCGTGCTCCGCGCCGGCATGACCGCGATCCTGTGCGTGGGCGAAACGCTCGCCGAACGCGACGAGGGCCGCACGATCCCGGTCGTCGCCTCCCAGCTCGTCGGTTCGCTGCCGGCGAACGCGAACTCGGAAAATCTCGTCGTCGCCTACGAACCGGTCTGGGCCATCGGCACGGGCCGCACGCCCACCGTCGCCCAGGTCGGCGAGGTGCATGGCGCCATCCGCGCCGGACTTTCCAAGAAATTCTCGGACGGGGCGAAGATGCGCATCCTCTATGGCGGCTCGGTCAACGGGCTCAACGCGCTCGAACTGCTCGCCATCGCGAACGTGGACGGGGCATTGGTCGGGGGGGCCTCGCTGCGCGCCGACGCGTTCGAGACGATCGTCAAGGCCGCTCCGCGGCGATAGGGAGAGTTCGATGCAGCATGCGACATTGGGCGGCGTCCACGCGACGGTCGCCGAATATCTCGACGGGCTTTACGAAGGCGACGCCGACAAGCTCGCGGCGATCTTCGATCCGCAGAGTTCGCTGACGTTCCTTGCCGACGGCAAGGTGACCGTCCTGCCTTGCGCGCAGTGGCTGGCGAACGTGCGCTCGCGCCCGAAGCCCAAGGACGCGGGGCTCGAGCGCAAGGACCGCGTGCTGTCGGTGGACCTCGCGGGGCCCGACATGGCGTTCGTCAAGGTCGCCTGCCAGATCCCGCCGCGCTATTTCACCGACTATCTGTGCCTGCTGCGCGTCGACGGGAAGTGGCGGGTGGCGCAGAAGGTCTACACCACCCAGCCCCGTCCCTGATCTAGGCGAGATCGAAGACCAGCACTTCGCTTTCGGGCGCCAGACCCGTCAGCGCCAGCGCCTCGGCCTGCGACACGGCCGCGCCGTCGCCTTCCTTCAGCACGGTGCCGGCGACGTCGACGCTGCCGCGCGCGACCTGGACCCAGGCGTGCCGGCCTTTGCGCAGGGTCAGTTCGGCCGACTTTCCTTCCTCCAGGATCGTCGCATAGACGCGCGTATCTTGGTGGATCTCGACCGAGCCGTCGGCACCGTCCGGCGACACGACGAGGGCGAAGCGGTTGAGCTTCGCCGCACGCTCGAAGGCGCGCTGGGCATAGCGCGGCTTGTGTCCGTTGCGGTCCGGCAGCAGCCAGATCTGCAGGAAATGCACCGGGTCCTCGTCGGACGCGTTGTATTCCGAGTGCATCACGCCCGTACCCGCGCTCATCGCCTGCACTTCGCCCGCGCGCAGGATCTCGCCGTTGCCCATCGAATCCTTGTGGCGGATCGCGCCGTCGAGGACGTAGGTGACGATTTCCATGTCGCGGTGGCCGTGCGTGTCGAACCCCGTTTCGGGTGCCACGCGGTCCTCGTTGATGACGCGCAGTGCGCGGAACCCCATATGGTTGGGGTCGTAGTAGCTGCCGAACGAGAAGCTGTGGCGGCTCTTGAGCCAGCCGAAATCGGCAGGCCCGCGCGCTTCGGACGGGCGGACGACGATTTTCGGGGTGGTCATGGTCGGGGGTCCTTTCGGTTCGGGGATATCGGATGACGGAAAAATAGGATCAACCAAACGAGACAACAATTAGCGGAAAATAATATTTATTGTTCGTATATGATAAATAATTGTCCGCCCGCCCTGCGCTGGATTTCCCCCGACTTTCGCGATAGAACGCTGCTCCCGCCGCTGTCCCGAGAAGTCCGTCCGCCATGGCAACCGTCATCACCGTCATCCATCTCCTCGTGGCCCTCGCCCTCGTGGGCGTCGTGCTGATCCAGCGCAGCGAAGGCGGCGGTCTGGGCATGGGAGCAAGCTCGAGCGGCGGCATGGGCGGCTTCATGACGGCACGCGGCACGGCCAACCTGCTGACCCGCGCCACCGCGATCCTCGCGGGCGCCTTCATGGTCACGAGCATCACGCTCGCGATCCTCGCCGGCGGCCACACGACGCGCGCCGCCGATCCGCTCGCCGGCCCGATCCCGACGGCACCGGCCCTGCCTGCCGTGCCGGCGACACCGGCCCCGCCGGTCGCGCGCTAGAAAACCCCACGCGACTCGGGACTTATCCCGAAGTCGCGTCAATCCCGAAATTTCGTCCCGATTCACACGCCGTGTGACGGTTCCGCTTGGGCTGCGCGCGGCGAGGCGCTATACGGGGGGCCCATGACGCGGTTCATCTTCATTACCGGCGGCGTGGTCTCCTCTCTCGGCAAGGGGTTGGCATCCGCGGCACTCGGTGCGGTCCTGCAGGCGCGCGGCTACAAGGTCCGCCTGCGCAAGCTCGACCCCTATCTCAACGTCGATCCGGGCACGATGAGCCCGTATCAGCACGGCGAATGCTACGTGACCGACGACGGGGCGGAGACCGACCTCGATCTCGGCCATTACGAGCGCTTCACCGGCGTGCCGTCGCGCCAGTCGGACAACATCACGACGGGCCGCATCTATTCGAACATCATCGCCAAGGAACGGCGCGGCGACTATCTGGGCGCCACCGTTCAGGTCATTCCGCACGTCACCGACGCGATCAAGGAATTCGTCACCGCCGATCTGGGCGACGCCGACTTCCTGCTGTGCGAGGTCGGCGGCACGGTCGGCGACATCGAAAGCCTGCCGTTCCTCGAAGCGATCCGCCAGCTCGGCAACGAGCTGGGCCGCGAGCGCGCCTGCTTCGTGCACCTGACGCTGGTGCCGTGGATCGCTTCGGCGGGCGAGCTCAAGACCAAGCCGACGCAGCATTCGGTCCAGCAGCTCCAGTCCGTCGGCATCCGCTGCGACATCCTGCTGTGCCGGTCGGAACACGACATCCCGGCCTCGGCGCGCAAGAAGATCGCGCTGTTCTGCAACCTGCGCGAAGAGGCGGTCATCCCCGCCCTCAACGCGCGCTCGATCTACGAAGTGCCGATCCAGTACCACCGCGAAGGCTTCGACCACGAGGTGCTGCGCCATTTCGGCCTGCCGCAGCCCGAGCCCGATCTGGGGCGCTGGACCGAGATCGTTCGCCGCGTGACCCAGCCCGAGGGCGAGGTCGAGATCGCGATCGTCGGCAAGTACACGAGCCTGCTCGACGCCTACAAGTCGCTCAACGAGGCGCTGACGCATGGCGGCATCGCCAACAGCGTGCGCGTGAAGCTCAACTGGATCGAGAGCGAGATTTTCGAGGGCGACGCCCCGAATTTCGACGCGCTCGACGGCGCCCACGCGATCCTCGTGCCCGGCGGCTTCGGCGAACGCGGGGCGGAGGGCAAGATCCGCGCGGTGCGCTACGCGCGCGAGAAGAAGGTGCCGTATTTCGGCATCTGTTTCGGCATGCAGATGGCGTGCATCGAGGCGGCCCGCACGCTGTGCGGCGTGGCGAAGGCGAGCACGACCGAGTTCGGCCCCACGCCGGAACCCGTCGTCGGCCTGCTGACCGAATGGGTGCGCGGCAACTCGCTGGAGAAGCGCGGCGTGGGCGACAACATGGGCGGCACGATGCGGCTTGGTGCCTACGACTGCGACCTCGCCCGGGGCAGCATCGTCGCGGACATCTACGGCAAGAGCCGCATCCAGGAGCGCCACCGGCATCGCTACGAAGTGAACATCAACTACAAGCCGATGCTGGAGAAGGCAGGCCTGCGCTTCTCGGGCATGTCGCCGGACGGTGAACTGCCGGAGATCGTCGAGATCCCGGACCATCCGTGGTTCGTCGGCGTGCAGTTCCACCCCGAGCTCAAGTCCAAGCCCTTCGAGCCGCATCCGCTTTTCACGAGCTTCGTCAAGGCGGCGGTCACGCAGAGCCGTCTGGTGTAAGGTCGGGTCCATGACCCAGTCCAAGAACGTCCCGCTCGGCAACTTCCAGATCGCCAACAACCGGCCCTTCGCGCTGATCGCGGGGCCGTGCGCGCTGGAAAGCCGCGCGCATGCGATGGAGATGAGCCAGGCGCTTGTCGAACTCACCGGCAAGCTCGGCATTCCGCTCATCTACAAGACCAGCTTCGACAAGGCGAACCGCAGCTCGATCGGTTCTGCGCGCGGGATCGGTATGGAGAAGAGCCTGCCGATCCTCGCCGAGGTGCGCGAGAAGTACGGCTGTCCGGTGCTGACCGACGTGCACGACGCGGCACAGTGCGCGCCCGTGGCCGAGGCGGTCGACGTGCTGCAGATCCCGGCCTATCTGTGCCGGCAGACCGACCTGCTGCTGGCGGCCGGCGCCACGGGCCGCGCGATCAACGTCAAGAAAGGCCAGTTCCTGGCCCCGTGGGACATGAAGAACGTCGTCGCGAAGATCGCGAGTACCGGCAACGAGAAGATCCTGCAGTGCGAGCGCGGCGTCACGTTCGGCTACAACACGCTGGTGTCCGACATGCGCGCATTGCCGATCATGGCGGAGAACGGCTACCCGGTCGTGTTCGACGCCACGCATTCGGTCCAGCAGCCGGGCGGGCAGGGCACCACGTCGGGCGGCCAACGCGAGTTCGTGCCGGTGCTGGCGCGCGCCGCCATCGCCATCGGTGTGGCGTCCGTCTTCATGGAAACGCATCAGGACCCGGACAAGGCGCCGTCCGACGGACCGAACATGGTGCCGCTCAAGCAGCTCGGCGGCATTCTTGCCGAGCTCAAGGAATACGACGCGATCGCCAAGCGGCGCGCGAACGCCTGACGGCGTTCCGGGGAATGCACGTGTATTAGGCCTATTTTCTTGACAACTCCTGCGCGTATCCCTATATTTCGGCAGCTCCCGCGTGCTCTTTGACAAGTGAATATGGCGCCCATGCCGGCAGGTCGAGGCCGGGCGGTCCCCCGTTTCGTCGGATTTTCGGCAGCAAGCTTTGCTTGACGGCTTTTTCCGCCGTCAACGTCAACAAGGGTTTTCGAGTTCTTTCAAAGGGATGACCTGTTGACGGTCAACACTCGTCAACAGGCTTCAGGCAAGTCTTGCGGCAATGCCGCTCTTTTTCAGCCCCGCCTTGAATTTCCGGTCTCGCTTGATCGCGCGTTCGCGCTTCAGCGCTTCGCCCACGCTTTCGAACTCCTCGACATGCACGAGCCGCCACGGCCCGCGCCCGCGCGTGAACTTGGCTCCGCCCGGCTTCTCGCCGTTGTGCTGGGCAAGGCGCCGGTCGAGATCGGTCGTCTGGCCCGTGTAGATCGTGCCGCGGCCGTTGAGGATCGCGTAGACATAGCGCATGACTACATTCTAACCTCGCCGGCAACGAAACCCGGGAGAGAAACATGGCCGAAGCCTTCACCGCGCGCGATCTCGCCAAGCTCGCGGACTACGACACGCCGACGATGTGCAACGCGCTGGAGGTGCTCGATCCGCGCTGGCGCACGTCGGGCTTCACGACGCGCCCGATGTATTGCCGCTATCCCGACCTGAAGCCGATCGTCGGCTATGCGCGCACGGTGCGCATCGCGTCGACCGAGCCCAGCAAGCTGCAGGGCCCGGCCGCCAAGAAGGCGAAGCTCGAATACTACCAGTACATCGAGACGGGCGGCCCGCGCCCGTCGGTGTGCGTGCTGCAGGATCTCGACGGCGACCGCGCCGGCTTCGGCGCCTACTGGGGCGAGGTGCAGTCGAACATCCACAAGGGGCTCGGCTGCCTCGGCTGCGTGACCGACGGTTCGATCCGCGACACGCATGTGTGGGCCGACGGCTTCCAGGCGCTGTCGGGCTCGGTCGTGCCGGCGCATGCGTGGGTCCACGCGGTCGATTTCGGCGGCGAGGCCAGCGTCTTCGGCATGCGCGTGAAGTCGGGCGACATCATCCATGCCGACCGTCACGGGGCCGTGATCGTGCCGCCGGAAACGGTCAAGGCGCTGCCCGCGATGATCGACAAGCTGGTGCGCCGCGAACTGGTGATCATCGGTGCCGCGAAGAAGAAGGGCTTCACGGCCGCCAAGCTCGCCAAGGCGATCGCGGAGTCCGACGAGATCCACTAACGCGCGTAGACGGTTTCCAGCGCCACGCCCGGGGCGACGACGCTTAGAAGTTCGTCGGCCTGGGCGGCGTGCGCGACCGCACCGCCGCGCGCGACGAGCACGGCGCGCACGATCGGCACGCGACGCTTGCCCGCAAGGTCGCGCAGGATCAAAGCCGACTGCAGCGGGGCAAGGCTCGGGTTATAGGCCGCGTTCTCGGCATAGCGCCCGGCGACGATGGCGTCGTCGGCAAGCAGCAGGGCGATCCCGGCATGGCTGCGCGTGTGCGGCGCATAGGACGCGCACGCCGCCCTGCGCGCCGCCTCGACCAGTTCGTCGCCCTTGCAGGCGAGC
>JAEUKY010000336.1 GCA_016794005.1 Rhodospirillales bacterium | reverse complement strand
CCGCGGCCTTGGCGGCGCGGCGCGCGGCGCGCTCCTGCTCCTTGCGGGCGCGCTCGGCCGCGCGGGCGGCCTTGTTGATCGCCTCGTCGAGTTGGTCCTGCGTGCACAGGCCGAGTACGACCGGGTTCGTCGGCTTGATGTTCGCCATGTCGAAATGGCTGCGGTCGCGGATCTTCTGGATCGTCGGCTTCGTCGTGCCGACCATCTTGCCGATCTGCGCGTCGGTCAGTTCCGAATGGTGGCGCAGCAGCCACGCGATCGCGGCCGGGCGGTCCTGGCGCTTGGACACGGGCGTGTAGCGCGCACCCTTCGGGCGCTGAACGGGCATCGGCAGGTCGACCTTCAGCAGCGTCAGCGACGCGGTCTTGTCCGCCTCGCAGCGCAGCAGCTCTTCGCGCGTGATCTGGTTGTTGGCGACCGGGTCGAGGCCGACGATGCCGATGGCGACTTCGCCGTCGGCGATGCCCTGCACTTCGAGGGGATGCATGCCGCAGAACGCCGCGACCTGTTCGAAGGTCAGTGCGGTGTTCTCGACCAGCCATACGGCGGTCGCCTTGGGCATCAGCGGAAGCGTCATGTTCGGTCCTCCTGGCGGCGGGCTTGCGCGACCGGCAGGGCAAACGCCTTACCTTCCGTCCCGTTAAGGGGACAAGTCGAGCCAACCCGAATTGTTTGGATGGCCCGTCTTATATAGGCGGGCCGACGCAGGGTCAAAACGTTCCGGGGCGATTGACATGATTCCATATATAGGATAATTAGCTTTATATTGTTCAGATAAAGGAAAATTTATGGCAAACAAACCCGAACTCCACCCCCTGTTCGTGCGCTGGCTGGAGCGCGCCCTCGAAGCGGCCGAGGGGGCGCGGCCCGGCCTGGTGGCGCTGCCGGCGAACGGCAACAGCGGCGCCTCGCTGGGGCGCCTGCAGCTCGACCTCGTGCAGCAGGCCGACCTGCGCCGCGACCTTGCCCGCACGGCACGCCGGGCGCTGATCCCCGGCGACGTCGCGGGCCTCCTCGCCAAGCGCGTGCGCACGATGACGCCGGCCGAACGCATCGACGCGCGCCGCGTGCTCGAACGGCTTCTCGAACGGCCGGCGGGTGCCGCGTGGCTCGCCCGGCACGAACGCGCGATGGCGGTGCGCGTCGGACTGACCGTACGCCGGCTGATCGAGGCGGCGTCGCCCGGTGCCGCGGAGTTCGCGGCAAGCCTGCGCGGCCAGGTCGAGCTCGGTTGCCATCTGCACCAGTTCGGCACCGACAGCATCGACATGCTCGCCGCGTTCCTTGCCGGCAGGCGCGTGACGTTCAACAGCGGACGGACGGCCGGGTTCAACGCCCCACTCGACGTCGAACAGTTCCGCGGCTTCCGGCGCGCCACGCAGTGGGGTTACGAAAATCCGCGCGCCAACGAAAGCCGGCACATGCGCGTCGATCTGGCCCTGCGCGACGTGCCGCGCGGGGCGTGAGCGTGCCATGGACGTTTCAGGAGACGGCGGATCACTCTTGTCCGCAGTATTCGCGCAAGGCCCGCGAGATGTCGTCGTTGCCGAACGCACACATGCAGTCGGCGAGCTTCTTGCGGACGACCGTGTGGGCTTGCATCCTTTCGAGCGTCGAAACGTCGAAGGCAAGCCAGTAAACTCGGTCCTCCCCTCGTTCCGGCAACGTCATGGCAACGCTCAGTTTTGCGGCAATCTTGCCGAAGAAGCGCTGAAACTCGGCCTCTTGCATGTCGTTGACGGCGATACGTGCGCCGCTGAATCCTTCCGTATCGATCGGAGTCGCTGGCCAGTCCGACGTCATGCCGTTGCCGCCGTCGAAATCGACCAACGGGCGTTCAACGTGCAGCGGCTTGCCGTCCGACAGCCGTTCGAAGCGGAAGCGCATGAACGCCTCGATCCGGTCCGACGTCGCCGGGTCGCCAACCCGTTCGAAGCCCAACTCGTATTCCCGCAGCGGCGCCACCGGCTCTTCGAATCGCCGGTTCGAAAATCCTGGCAGATAGTCCGCCACGACCTCCCGGCGGATCGAGCAGCGTATCGGGCGGCCATCGCCCGGCGGCCAGCGATAGGGCTCCATGATCGGCCGCTCGATCAGGTCGCGGTCGATTGCCGGTTCGCGCGTGAAACGCGGATCGAGCGGAAGCGCCATAAACTGGGCTTGCACCGGCCCCGCAAGCATTACGGCAAGCAGCCCGATGACTGCCGGAAAGCCACGGAACGTCATCCTCATATTAAACCCGACCCGTGAAAGGAACGAAGATGCACAAGCCTAGCTCATTCAAGATGCACCCGGAAGTCGCAATATCGCTGGGAGATTTTCTCGCCGGCGCCGAAGGAGGCGCGCGAACTTCCGTTGTCCGCAATGGCAGCAGCATGCGCAAATTGACAAGGGTCGGGAAAAGGATCTGACTGCGTTCACGACAGCCGTACTGGCGACAGACAAAGGCAGGCAAGCACTTGCGCAGGCTGAAGGCGCAAAACTCAATGACGTCAAGCATGCTGTCGAGCGCGAGTGCGCCAAGGCCGGGCCGGATGCCAAGGCGTTCTGCAACTCGCCCGAGGGCCAACGCGAACTGGCGGCCTATGTCCATCAGTATGGGACAGGCGACACCAAGGAGTTAGGCAAATTTCTGGGCGGCGAGACCGCGAACCTGAACGGAAAGGAAGTCCGCCTTGACGGCTCGCTGACGGTCGAGGGATTCCGCACCGGCTATCGCGACGCGACGAAATGGGCCGCCGAGAATCCGGATGCGGCAAAGAGCCGCGACGGTCGCGTCGACGATTTCAACAAGCGGAACCCGGTGGCACCCATTCCGCAGCATGGCGCCGATGCGGGGAAGCCGGAGCCGGATGCCTTGGAACCGGAAGCGCCACATGTCAAAGCAACGACGCTCGCAGGGCCAATCGGCGCGTTGCTGGCGCAAGACGACGGAGCGGCGCCGTCCGCACGTTCGGTCAAGCTGCTGCAGACGACGATCAACGAGGTCAACCGCCCGGCCGCGTTCGACTGGAACTGGTCGAAGCATGGCAAAATCGACGTGGACGGCGACATCGGCCCGCAGACGCTTGCGGGGCTCGAACGTGCCTCCGAACGCATGGGCGGCGCGGCCGCCTTCGCGCACCGCTTCGCGCAGGCGGGCTTCCGCGACTATGCGCGCCGGCTCGACCGAGGGCTGGAGCGCTTGGAGAATCTGCCCGCCATGGTCGATGCCACGTTCGGCCGGCTCGATCCCGACGCCGCGACCGGACTGCAAGACATGCTCAACGTCACGCGCGACGAGCTGCCCGGCCATGTGCGTTTCAGGCCGCTGCTGCGCGACGGCATCATCGGCCCGGTGACGACCGATGCGTTCCGCACCGCGCTCTACGGCCTTGGCCCCGACCATCTCGCCGAGAATATGGCGGCCGCGTTCCGGGCCGAGGCGGTATAGTCGCTCCCGACCATGCCGCACCCCACCCGCGAACCCGAACGCCGACTGGGCGGTACCGTCGCCGGCATCGACGAGGCCGGGCGCGGGCCGCTCGCGGGGCCCGTCGTCGCGGCGGCGGTCGTGTTCCGGGCGGCGAAGCTGCCGCGTTCGCTGACAGGCGCCATCGACGATTCGAAGAAGCTGACCGAGGCAAAGCGCGAAGCGGCGTTCGACGAGTTGCGCGCCCACGCGCTCACCGGCACGCTCGTCTACGCCGTCGCGGCGGCGAGCGTGGCGGAGATCGACCGGCTCAACATCCTGCGCGCCACGCATCTGGCCATGCGACGTGCGCTCGCCCGCCTGCCCTTCGTGCCGGACGCGGCCCTGATCGACGGCAACCAGTTGCCGCGCGACCTGCCCTGCCGCAGCGAGGGGCTGGTGAAGGGCGACGCCAAGTCGCTCTCCATCGCGGCGGCCTCGATCCTCGCCAAGGTCGTGCGCGACCGCGTCATGGCGCGGCTCGATGTTCTCTATCCGGTCTATGGCTGGGGTTCGAACAAGGGATATGGGGCGCGCACGCACATCGAATCCATTGCGGTCCACGGCCCCTCGCCCCACCACCGATTGAGTTTCGCGCCATTGGCGCAGGGTCGATTAAGCCTTTGATTCGTTTATCTGTTGACCGCGGAATCGCCGCTGACTCAGGATGCGGCCATGACAAAGCACCAGCCCCGCATCGAGTTCCCGGAAGGGACGATCTCCATCGGCGACTGCGTCGAGCTCATGGGCCAGTTGCCCGAGAACTCGGTCGACATGGTGTTCGCCGACCCGCCCTATAACCTGATGCTGAAGGGCGAGCTGCACCGCCCGAACAATTCCAAGGTCGACGCGGTCGACGACGCCTGGGACCAGATCGGCGACTTCGCGGCCTACGACAAGTTCAGCCGCGCGTGGCTTTCGGCCGCGCGCCGCGCGCTGAAGCCCGACGGCGCCATCTGGGTCATTGGCAGCTACCACAACATCTTCCGCGTGGGCGCGATGCTGCAGGATCTGGGTTTCTGGATCCTCAACGACATCGTCTGGCGCAAGACCAACCCGATGCCGAACTTCCGCGGCCGGCGCTTCACCAACGCGCACGAAACGATGATCTGGGCCGCGAAGTCGGAGAAGTCGAAATACACGTTCAACTACGAGGCGATGAAGGCGCTCAACGAGGAGCTCCAGATGCGCTCGGACTGGCTGATCCCGGTCTGCGGTGGCCCTGAGCGCATCAAGGGTGCCGACGGCAAGAAGGCGCATCCCACGCAGAAGCCGGAGTCGCTGGTCTACCGCGCGGTGCTGTCGTCCTCGCGGCCGGGCGAGACGGTCCTGGACCCCTTCTTCGGCTCGGGCACCACGGGTGCGGTCGCCAAGCGGCTGGGCCGGAAATTCGTGGGATTCGAGCGGGATCGCGGCTATGTCGACGTCGCGTCCCAGCGCATCCGCGATACGCTCCCCGACGATCCGGAGTTCCTGACCGTGCGCGCCAAGCGCGAGGAACCGCGCATTCCGTTCGGCTGGCTGGTCGAGCGAGGGCTCTTGCGGTCGGGTGAAGTGTTGAGCGATGCTACGGGTCGCTGGACGGCGCGCATCCGGGCCGACGGCACGCTGGTTGCCTCGACGGCGACCGGCGATCACCGCGGCTCGATCCACCAGGTCGGGGCCGCCGTGATGGGGGCACCGGCATGCAACGGGTGGACGTTCTGGTGCACCAGCATGGACGGGCGGCGCGTGCCGATCGACCTGCTCCGCCAGAAGCTCCGCGCGGAACTGAACTGATCGGCGGCTCCCGGACCGGGCGCCGTCCGGAAACGAGAGCGAGATCACCGATGGCCGAACCGCAGTTCTCTCCCCGCACGCAATCGACCGGTGCGGCGCGCCAGACCCAGCGCGTGCGTTCGATCTTCATCCTGTCGAAGTCGGTCTCGGAACTGCTCGGCCCCGACCATCACGTCGCGCGCGCGGTGCGCAACGCCGCCGACGACGAGAACCCGTTCAACTTCGAACTCGCCCGCACGGCGTTCGACCGCCTGCCGGGCGCCACGCGCCGGCGCATCCGCGGCCACGCGGAAGCCGAGGCGGAGCGCTACGCGGACGCGATCGGCCTCAAGGCCATCCTGCGCAAGCTGCCGACGGACCAGCCCATCGGCCTCGAGATGATCTGGCCGCA
>JAEUKY010000309.1 GCA_016794005.1 Rhodospirillales bacterium | reverse complement strand
TCGAACACGGTGGGCTCGCCCGACGAAACGAGGCCGGCCATCAGCGGCAGGTCGTCGATGCCGTCGACGAAGCCGTCGGCCGCCTGCGCGGGCAAGACGAGGAACAGCAGGCAGGACAGGGCGATGGCGGCAAGGCGCATGGCGACTGTCTTACTCAGCGCTGGCAGCGCGGACAATAGAAAGTCGAGCGGCCGGACTGCACGACGCGCCGGACACCCTTGCCGGACTTGCAGCCCACGCAAGCCTGCCCCTCGCGGTCGTAGACGCGCCACTGGTGCTGGAACCAGCCGAGCTCGCCCGAAGCCTGCACGTAGTCGCGCGCCGACGACCCGCCGGCCTTTATGGCGTCGCCCAGCGTCGCCTTGATGGCCGCGCACAGGGCGACGGCCTTCTCGCCCTTGACGGTGCCCGCCTTGCGCAGCGGGCTGAGGCCGCAGCGGAACAGCGCCTCGCACACATATATGTTGCCCAGCCCCGCGACGTTGCGCTGGTCGAGCAACGCGGCCTTGAGCGGCGCCTTCGAGCCGTCGAGGGCGCGCGCCAATGCCGCCGCGTCGAACGACGGATCCAGCGGCTCGGGCCCCAGATCGGCGAAGCGCCGGTCGGACGCCAGCGACGCGGTATCCACGAGATCGACCACGCCGAAGCGCCGCGGATCGGTGAAGCGCACCGTGGCGCCCTCGTCGGTGCGGAACTCGACATGGTCGTGCGGGCCGGGCTTGCCCGGCTTGCCGTCGACCAGCACGAGCCGGCCCGACATGCCCAGATGCACCAGCAGCGTGGCGTCGCGGTCGAGCGCGGCGAGGATCCATTTCGCGCGCCGTTCCACCTTCAGCACGCGCGCACCGGTCGCGCGCTGCACGAAATCGGGCGGGATCGGCGTGCGGATGTCGGCGCGCCTTTGCACCACGGCCGCAAGGCGGCGGCCTTCCAGATGCGGCCTGAGGCCGCGCACGACGGTTTCGACTTCCGGCAGCTCGGGCATGGGGCACGACCCTGCCCCAAGCGCCCTCCCCTTTTCCAGTGGTGCTTGCTATGGTGCCCCCGCAATGACGCAAGCGACTGACGACACGACCCATTTCGGGTTCCGCGACGTGCCCGTGGCGGCCAAGGCCGGC
The DNA here is from genome assembly GCA_016794005.1 of Rhodospirillales bacterium. Classification (GTDB taxonomy): domain Bacteria; phylum Pseudomonadota; class Alphaproteobacteria; order CACIAM-22H2; family CACIAM-22H2; genus Tagaea. The sequence continues at coordinate 4,703 of JAEUKY010000309.1, read as the reverse complement.
CTCGTGCGCGAGGTGTTCGATTCCGTCGCCGGCCGCTACGACCTGATGAACGACCTGATGTCGCTGGGCGTGCACCGGTTGTGGAAGGCGGCGTTCGTCCACCAGATCGCCCCGCGGCCCGGCGAGCGTTTCGTCGATCTTGCCGGCGGGACCGGCGACATCGCATTCGCGCTGATGGAACGCGGCGCTTCGGTCGTCGTGTGCGACTACAACGAACAGATGCTGCGCCAGGGGCGCAAGCGCGCCACCGATCGCGCGATGCTCGCCGGGCCCGACTGGATCACCGGCGACGCGATGGCGCTGCCCTTCGCCAGGCACAGCGCCGACGGCATCACGATCGCGTTCGGGCTTCGCAACGTGACCGATCCCGCGAAGGCGCTGGCCGAGATCCGCCGCGTGCTGAAACCGGGCGGGCGCTTCTTCTGCCTCGAGTTCAGCAAGCTCGCCCTGCCGGTGCTGGACAAGCTCTACGACCGCTATTCCTTCGACGTGCTGCCGAAGCTCGGCCAGATGGTCGCGGGCGACGCCGACAGCTACCGGTACCTCGCCGAAAGCATCCGCAGGTTCCCGCCGCAGGAAACGCTCGCGGGCCTGATGCGCGAGGCGGGTTTCGGGCGCGTGGGTTTCCGCAACCTGTCGGGCGGGATCGCGGCGGTTCATTGGGGCTGGCGCACCTGATGGTGTTCCGCCTGCCCGGCCGGCTGGTGCGGCTCGCCAAGATCGCGCGCACGCTCGTCGCCTACGACGCGTTCGAGGCGTTCGGCCTTGCCGACCTGACGCCGACGGGCGGGCGCATCGCCACGGCACTTCGCCGGCGCGATCTGCCGGAACGTCCGGGCCAGAGGCTGGCCCTTGCGCTGACCGAACTGGGGCCGGGCTTCGTCAAGCTCGGGCAGGTGCTGTCGACGCGCGCCGACCTGGTCGGCGAGGCGGTCGCGGCCGACCTCACCGACCTGCAGGACAGGCTCGCGCCGTTCCCCTTCGAGCGCGCGCGCGAAACGGTCGAGCGCGAACTGGGCCGGAAGCTGGACGAGCTTTTCTCCGCGTTCGACGAGACGGCCGTCGCCGCCGCGTCGATCGCACAGGTGCATTTCGCCACGACGACCGACGGGCGCGAGGTCGCGGTCAAGATCCTGCGCCCGGGCGTGGAAACGGCGTTCGCGCGCGACGTCGACCTGCTGGCGTGGATCGCGCGCCTGATCGAGCGTTTCGTGCCGAAGGTGCGACGGCTGAAGCCCACCGCCGTGGTCGAGACGCTGGCGCAGACCGTGCGCTTCGAGATGGACCTGCGGCTGGAAGCGGCGGCGGCCGAGGAACTGGCCGCGAACTTCACGGACGATCCCGAATTCCGCGTGCCCGCCGTCGACTGGACGCGCACCGCGCGCCGCGTGCTGACGACCGAACGCGTCGCCGGCATCCCGATCGACGAGCGCGACGCGCTGATCGCCGCGGGCCACGATCCGCAGGAGATCGTCGCGAAGGCCGCGCGCGCGTTCTTCCGGCAGGTCTTCCGCGACGGCTTCTTCCACGCCGACATGCATCCCGGAAACATGTTCGTGGCCGAGGATGGCACGCTGCTGGCCGTCGATTTCGGCATCATGGGGCGCATCGACCGGCCCACGCGCATCGTGCTGGCCGACATGCTGGCGGGCTTCCTCAACCAGGACTACCGCAAGGTGGCCGAGGTGCATTTCCGCGCGGGCTTCGTGCCGGCCACGCAGGACGTCGGCGCCTTCGCGCAGGCCGCGCGCGCGATCGCACAGCCCATCCTCGGCCTGCCGCTGGAGAAGATCTCGCTCGCCCGGCTGCTCGCCCAGCTCTTCGAGGTGACCGAGCAGTTCCAGATGGAGACGCAGCCCCAGCTGCTGCTGCTGCAGAAATCGATGCTGGTGTGCGAGGGCGTGGGCCGCGCCCTCGATCCCGGCATCAACATGTGGGCGCTCGCCCGCCCGCTGATCGAGGAATGGATGCTCGCCAACCGCGGGCCGATGGCGCGCCTGACGCACGGCAGCGAAGCGCTGCTGGAGCGGCTGGAGGAACTGCCCGCCCTCGTCACCAACCTCGACCGCGCGGCCGCCCAGGTGGCCGGCGGCGGCGTGCGCCTGCACCCCGACACGCTGCGCGCCTTCGGCACCGACCGCCAGCCCGCGCGCTGGCCCTGGATCGCCGCAGGGGCCGCCGGGGCGGCGTTCCTGTGGCTGCTGTTCCGCTAGGAGCCGGCCGCAAAATCGGCTTGACGGTTGTTGACGGCTGTTGACCGTCAACAAGTTAATCGTTTGATATAAAACGGTTTTTATCACATGTTGACGGGATTTTTCCGTCAACTGTATGCCGGTCGCGGCCGAGGGCGGAATCAGGCGACGACAAGCGACCGTCTCTCGCCTAACCCGCTGATAAAGCTCGCAAGCGATGTTACCGAGACACGGATTTTCCGTCTCATGTATGTCGGCTGCCAGCTTCAAAGCCTACCTTCTCAATAATATTTCCTATATATCCTAAAATAGGAAATATAGCAATATAAAATTAAGGCCCCGAGTTGCGCCCCCCGCAGGGTCTTCGTAAAATAACACTCCATTCAGGGGTAAATCGGATGCTGGCAGGCAAGCGTGTACTGCTGATCATCAGCGGCGGGATCGCGGCATACAAAAGCCTCGACCTGATCCGCCGCCTGCGCGAGCGCGGGGCCGAGGTGCGCTGCGTGCTGACGCGCGCGGCCAAGGAATTCGTCACGCCGCTGTCGGTCGGCACGCTGTCGAAAAGCCGCGTCTACGACGAGCTGTTCGACCTGACGGCCGAACACGAGATCGGCCATATCCGCCTGGCGCGCGACTGCGACGTCGTCGTCGTCGCACCGGCGACGGCCAATATCCTCGCGGCAATGGCGCAGGGCCTTGCGGGCGATCTCGCCACCACCGTGCTGCTGGCGACCGACCGGCCCGTGCTTGCCGCCCCGGCGATGAACCACGTGATGTGGGCGAGCCCAGCCACCGTCGCGAATCTTTCCGTGCTGCGCGACCGGGGCGTTTCGTTCGTCGGGCCGGAGAGCGGCGAGCTTGCCGAAGGCGAGATCGGCACGGGCCGCATGAGCGAGCCGCTCGCCATCGTCGCGGCCATCGAGAATCTTCTGGGCGCCAACGCGCCGCTGCGCGGCCGGCGCGCCCTCGTCACCAGCGGGCCGACCTACGAGCCCATCGATCCGGTGCGCTATATCGCCAACCGTTCGTCGGGCAAGCAGGGCCACGCCATCGCGGCGGCCCTTGCCGCACTCGGGGCGGAAACCACGCTGGTGAGCGGGCCCACGCGCCTTGCCGATCCGGCGGGCTGCCGCGTGCTGCGCGTGGAAACCGCCCAGCAGATGCTGGCCGCGACCCTGTCCGCCCTTCCCGCCGACGTCGCCGTGTGCGCGGCCGCCGTCGCCGACTGGCGCCCGGCCGCACCGGGCAACGCGAAGCTGAAGAAGGACGGCGGCGCCCCGCCGCAGATCGCACTGGCCGAAAATCCCGACATCCTCGCCACGCTGTCGCGCCACAAGCAGCGCCCGTCGCTGGTCGTGGGCTTCGCGGCCGAGACCGACGACCTGATCGCGCACGCCACGGCCAAGCGCCTGCGCAAGGGCTGCGACTGGATCGTCGCCAACGACGTGAGCACCGGGACGGGTACCTTCGGCGGCGACGACAACCGCGTGCACGTGATCGACGCGGCCGGCACGGAATCGTGGGACCCGATGAAGAAGGACGAGGTCGCCCGCCGCCTCGCCCGGCGCATCGCCGACCGGCTCGCCGGGGCCGCGTAGCATGGAACGCGCGCGCGTCGAGATCGTGCGCCTCGCGCACGCGAAGGATCTGCCGCTGCCGGCCTATGCGACGGCGGGCGCCGCCGGCCTCGATCTTCTGGCCGCCGTCGCCGAACCGGTCGAGCTTGCCCCCGGCGCCTTCCGGCTGGTGCCGACCGGCATTTCCATCGCGTTGCCCGACGGGTTCGAGGCGCAGGTGCGCCCGCGTTCGGGCCTGGCGCTGAAGAACGGCGTCACGGTGCTGAACGCGCCGGGCACGATCGACGCCGACTATCGCGGCGAAGTCGGCGCCATCCTGATCAACCACGGCTCCGCCCCCTTCCGCATCGAGCGCGGCATGCGCATCGCGCAGATGGTGGTCGCGCGCGTGGTGCAGGCCGAGTTCGCCGAACGCGAGACGCTTTCCCCCACGACCCGCGCCGCCGGCGGGTTCGGTTCGACCGGCCGATAGGAACGACACGCCATGATGCGCCTCACCAAGAAGCTGCTGTTCGGGATCGAGGCCGTGCTCGACATCGCCTACAACGCCGGTTCGCGCCCCGTGCAGGCCGCCGCGATCACCAAGCGCCAGGGCATCCCGAAGCGCTATCTCGAACAGGTGCTGCAGGCGCTTGTGCGCGCGGGCATCCTCGCGGGCCAGCGCGGGCCCAAGGGCGGCTACCGGCTCGCCAAGGAAGCCGCGGAAATCTCGGTCGCCGACATCGTGCGCATCGTGCGCACGATCGAGGTGGCGCCCGATCCGCTGGACGGGGCGCCGGCGTCGGCGCTGGGCCACCAGATCGTCCGGCCGATCTGGCACGACCTGCAGAACCAGCAGATGATGGCGCTCGAAGGGCTGACGCTGGCCGAACTCGTCGGGCGCGCGCGCAAGCTCGGCGTGGAGCTGGAGACCTGACGCGATGGCCGAGGC
>JAEUKY010000308.1 GCA_016794005.1 Rhodospirillales bacterium | reverse complement strand
AGGATGCGGTCCATCGCGGCGAGATGGTCGGGATGGTCGAACTGCCCGACGATGCCCATCGAGCCCGACAGGTCGTTGGGCCCGATCACCAGCAGGTCCACGCCGTCGACGCGCGCGATCGCCTCGGCATTGTTCATCGCCTCGACCGATTCGATCTGCACCATGACGAACAGGTTCTCGGCCATGTGGGCACGGTACTCGTCGATCGCGATCCCGTTGGCCATCGCGCGCCACGGCCCGATGCCGCGCGAGCCCTTGGGCGGATAGCGGCACGCGTCGACGACGGCGCGCGCCTGGTCGGCGTTGTGCACCATCGGCACCATCACGCTGTCGGCACCCATGTCGAGGAGCTGCTTGAAATAGACCGGATCGCCGATCGGCACGCGCACGCCCACGCCGATGTCGTAGGGCACGCTTGCCTGCAGCATGGCGTGCGTGGCCTGCAGGCTGGCGGGGCCGTGTTCGTTGTCGATGATGAGCGCGTCGTAGCCGACGCCCGCGAGCACTTCGACGGCCATCGGGCTGGCGGTGTGCAGCCACGCGCCGAAGGCCTTGCGACCGCCGGCGAGCCGGCGCTTGAGCTGGTTGGGTTTCAGGACTGGCATTTTCGCGTTTCTCCCTCGCCGCATCTTCGGCGCTTGCGCCGGTCACGAGCAAGCCCCTAAAACGGTCGGCGTGGGACTTTTACGCATCCTTTTCCCCCGGTCTCGCACACGGCGCGCGTCCGACGGCCGCGAAAAGACCGTCGCCGTCGAAGGCCTGCTGACCCCCGGCGAGACGACCGACGTGCGCGTGCGCCGCAACCCGCGCGCCCGGCGCATCTCGGTGCGCGTCGACGCGGCCGACGGGGCCATCGCACTGACCGTCCCGTGGCACACGCCGGTCGAGGAAGGCCTGCGCTTCGCGCGCCGGCAGGGCGACTGGCTGCGCGCGCGTCTGGCCGCCGTGCCCGCGCGCGTCGAGTTCGCCGACGGTTCGTCCTTCGAGTTCCTCGGGCAGCACCTGACCGTGCGCCACGTGCCCGGCCGCGCCACGCGCCGCGAGGGCGACATGCTGCTGGTGGGCGGTGCCCCCGAATTCGTCGCGCGCCGCGTGCGCGACTGGCTGAAGGGCGAGGCGCGCACGATCCTCTCCGCCAAGGCGCGCGCGCTGTCGCAGGGCATCGGCCGTCCGCTGAAGGCCGTGCGCATCGCCGATCCGCGCACGCGCTGGGGCAGTGCGGCCGGCGACGGCACGCTCGCCTTTTCCTGGCGCCTCGTGCTGGCCCCGCCCGACGTGCTCGACTATGTCGTCGCGCACGAGGTGGCGCATCTGCGCCACATGAACCACGGGCTCGCCTTCTGGGCGCTGGTCGGCGAACTCGCCGGCGACGTGTCGGGCCCGCGCGCGTGGCTTGCCGGGAACGGCGCGAAGCTGCTGCGCCATGGCTGAAACGCCGGGCGGCCGCGCCACGCCGGGGGTCATCGTCCTGCTCACCTCGATGGTGATGCTCGGGCAGATGACGATCTCGATGTACATCCCCTCGCTGCCGTCGCTGACCGAGGCGCTCGCCGCCCCGCCCGAGCAGGTCAAGCTGACGATGACGCTCTATCTCGCGTGCTTCGCGGTTTCCCAGCTCGTCTGGGGGCCGCTCTCCGACCGGTTCGGCCGCCGGCCGATCCTGTTCGCGGGCATCGGCGTCTATTTCGCGGGCACGATCGCCTGCGCGTTCGCGCCGAACATCTGGGCGCTGATCCTCGCGCGCGGCGTGCAGGGGATCGGGGCCTGCGTCGGCGCCACCGTCTCGCGCGCCGTCACGCGCGACCGCTACGACCGCGCCGAGGCGGCGCGCACGCTCGCCTATATCGGCATCGCCATCGCGGTGGGGCCCGCACTCGCCCCGATCCTCGGCGGCCAGCTCCAGACCTGGTTCGGCTGGCGGGCCGCCTTCTTCGTGCTGGCGTCCTTCGCCGTGCTCGTGGCCACGGCCACGTACCTGAAGCTCGACGAATCGAACCGCAATCCCGATCCGCACGCGCTGGAGCCCCTGCGCCTGCTGCGTTCGTTCGGCACGCTGCTGGGCAGCCGCGTCTATGTCGGCTACGCGCTGACGATGTCGGGCACGTTCGCGGGGCTCATGGCCTACACGACCGGCATCCCGTTCGTGTTCATCGATATGTTCGGCGTGTCGCCCGCCCTGTTCGGCTTCGTGCCGATCTTCACGGTGATCGGCTTCGTGTCGGGCTCGTTCGTGGCGAGCCGGCTTGCGCACAGCGCCAAAGGCTCGTGGCTGGTCGCGGCGGGATCGGCGATCTGCGCGGCGATGGGGCTGACGTTCGTCGCCCTCGTCGCCGCGGGCCTCGCGAGCCCGGTCACGGTCGTGGCCCCGGTGGTCGTGTTCATGTTCGGCTTCGGCATCTCGATGCCCACTTCGATGGCCAACGCCATGCAGCCCTTTCCGCGCATCGCGGGTGCGGCCGCCGCCCTGCAGGGCTTCCTGCAGATGGCGATCGCGTCGGCGGGAACCGTCGCCGTCGCCGCTCTTTCCGACGGCACGCCGATGTCGACGGCCCTCGGCGTGTGCGCGGGCGGCCTGCTCGCCGCGTTCGGCTATTACGCGCTCGCGCGGCCGGCCGAGAAAAACGCCGCATGAACGCCGATCCCAGGCCCGCCGGCGGCCGGCTGCTGCTGGCCCTGATCATCGCCCTCGTCGCGGTCGGGCCGCTGTCGACGGACCTCTATCTTCCCTCGCTGCCCGCCATCGGGCGCGACCTTGGGGCCGACGTCGCGGGCACGCAGCTGACGCTGTCGATGTACATGGTGGCGTTCGCGCTCGCCCAGCTCGTCTACGGGCCGCTGTCCGACCGGTTCGGCCGCCGGCCCGTCGTGATCGGCGGGATCGCCATCTATGTCGCGGCGACGGTCGCGTGCGCGTTCGCCGCGACGATCGACCAGCTCGTCGCGGCGCGCGCGCTCCAGGCCGCGGGGGCGTGCGCTGGCGTCGTGCTCGGGCGCGCCATCGTGCGCGACGTCTACGGGCGCGACGGGGCCGCGCGCATGCTCGCACTCGTGGGTTCGGTGATGGCGTTCGCCCCGGCGATCGGCCCGGTGCTGGGCGGCATCGTCGAGGTGCATTTCGGCTGGCGGTGGAACTTCGCCCTGCTGCTCGCCTTCTCGGCGGCCCTGCTCGCCCTGCTCGCGTGGAAGCTGGTCGAGACGAACCGGCAGCGCGACGCGGCCGCCCTCGATCCCGCGCGAATGCTGCGCAACTACGCCACGCTGCTGCGCGACCGGCGCTATCTGGGCTACGCGCTGTGCGTGTCGTTCGGCTATGGCGGGCTGTTCGCGTTCATCTCCGGCTCGTCCTTCGTGCTGATCGACGATCTGGGGCTGGCCCCCGACGTCTACAGCTGGTTCTTCCTGATGTGCGTCGTCGGCTATTTCCTCGGCGCGCAGACGGCCGCGCACCTGACGATGCGCCTCGGCGTCGACCGGATGCTGATGCTGGGTGCCGCCGTCAACGTCGCGGGCGGAACCGGCATGCTCGCCGCCGCCCTTTCCGGCATCGTCACGCCCGACGTCGCGGGCGCCGCGTATCTGGTGTTCCCGATGGCGGTCTTCGTGCTGGGCATGGGGATCGGCATGCCCAACGGACAGGGCGGCGCGCTCGGCCCCTATCCGCACATGGCGGGCTCGGCCTCCGCGCTGATGGGCTTCATCCAGATGTCGTGCGCGGCCCTCGTGGGCATCGCCTTCGGCCGGCTGCACGACGGCACGCCGACAGTACTCGCTTGCCTCGTGCTGTTCTGCGCGCTCGCGGTGACGGCAAGCCTCGCGTTCCTCGTGCGGCCGTTCGCGAGGCGCTAGAGCCAATTCATCCTGTCATGCCCGCGCATGCGGGTATCCACGACTTCGGCGACAGTGCTTCTTCCGAGCCGCGAACGCGACTGGCCCGCCAATGAAAACTCTAGTAGTATTTTGTCGGTAGATTGCCGGGCTCTGATTCCATGCTCGAAGGTGGCACAGGATGCGCGCGCCGATTTCCGCAATTGCAGTCTTCTTGTCGTTCGTGTCCGTTGCCGACGCGCAGAGCCTGTACGGACCGAACGGCTCGTATCGGGGTCGACTGGATCAGAACGGCAACATGTTCGGCGGGAACGGCGCGTACTCGGGTCGAATCGACGGTCAGGGCAACAGCTTCGGCCGCAACGGCGCATATACGGGGCGAGCCGACGGCAGCGGGAATTTCTTCGGCAGCGACGGCGCATACCAAGGCCGTGTCGATAAGAATGGAAACTTCTTCGGCGGCAACGGCTCGTATCGGGGTCGAATGGACGGCAACGGAAATATCTTTGGGCCTGATGGAAGCTACAGGGGTCGCTTCGCCAGATGAACGCCGGCGCAGCACGCCGCCCCGACCGGGGAAGTGTCCGGGACACGACGCCGCCGAATCTTTCGGACGCACTCGTTCTGGTTTCGTGTGTCGGGCAGAAGCTTGCCGGACCCGCACCGGCTCGCCTGCTCTACCGGTCCGCATGGTTCGTCAAGGTTCGGATGCTGGTCGAATCCCGAAGCGCCGACTGGTGCATTCTGTCGGCGCTCTACGGCGTCGTCGCGCCGGATGCCTCCATCGCGCCATATGACAAGACCCTCAATACCGCCAATCAGGCTGAACGCCGCATCTGGGCCGACGATGTCCATCGACAGTTGGCTCCATACCTGAAAGGCCGGCGGCATGTCGTGATATTTGCGGGGAAGCGCTATCGCGAGTTTCTTGAGCCGGCACTGCGGCAGGACGGCTACGAAGTGGATGTGCCGATGGCGAACCTGCGCATAGGGGAGCAACTGGCGTGGCTGGTCGCGCGGACATGAGCCGCATCGAAGACCTTGCCCGCCTGTATCGCATCCTCGATGCGCTGGAATCCAAATCGAACGGCAAGCGGGCGCTTGGGCGGCTTGGATCGCATCGCGATTGGCCGCCAATGGGGGTCTATTTCTTTTTCGAGCCGGGAGAACTGCGGACCGGCAGCGGATCCGGACCACGGCTCGTTCGGATCGGCACACATGCATTGAAAGCCGGAGCACGCTCGACGCTGCTCCGGCGCCTGCGGCAACATGCAGGGAACTCGTCCGGCACGGGCGGGAACCATCGTGGATCGATCTTCAGGCTTCTCGTCGGCGATGCGCTGATCAAGCGCGACGGGATCGAACGGTATCCATCTTGGGGAAAGAACGACGGTATCGACAGGTCTGCCGAATCAGAAATGGAAGCCGCGGTATCCGATTGTCTGGGCCGATTCCTGTTCCTCTGTCTTCCGATTGACGATCCGCCGGGACCTGATTCCGGGCGGGGGTATATCGAGCGGAACGTGATCGCGCTCGCAAGCGGTTCGCATGGACCGATCGTCGATCCGCCTTCGCCGCTATGGCTTGGCCACAACTCGAGCCGCGACAAGGTTCGACGCTCCGGCCTATGGAACCAAAGGCATGTGGACGAGAGCCATGATCCCGACTTCCTCGAAGTGCTCGACGCGAAAGTCGCGCAGGCTGCCAAGCTGAAAGACTAGAAAAATCGTGGATGCCCGGCTTTCGCCGGGCATGACGGAATGTGGATGGTCCGTCAGTTCTGGTTGGCCTTGGGCAGCGGGTCGTTCGCGAAGTCGTAGGCGCGCGACGGGGGGCCCGACGCGGCGGGCGTGGCCTGCACGGGGGCCGTCGACGGGAAGCTGCCGATCAGGCGCGCGAACCAGCCGGGCGCTTCGGGCACGGCAGTCCCCGGCAGGGCGCGCGACGGCAGGCCCTTGTGCGCCTCGACCATCACGGCCTTCCACAGGCGGGCGGGCAGCGAGCCGCCGGTCGTGCGCTCCATCTCCTCGCCGTTGTCGTTGCCGAACCAAGCACCCCCGACATAGTCGGCCGTGAAGCCGACGAACCACGCGTCGCGATAGTCGTTCGTCGTGCCCGTCTTGCCGGCGACCGGCCGGTCGCCCAGCGACGCGGCCCGGCCCGAGCCTTGCGTGACCACCGCCTGCATCAGGTCCGTCATCGTCGCCAGTGCCGCCGGCGTCATGACCTGGCCGAGGCCCGAGCCCTGCCGCCTGTAAAGCTGCTTGCCCGACGCGTCGCGGATTTCGAGAATCGCGTAGGGCAACACGCCGTTGCCGCCGTTGGCGAACGCGGCGTAGGCGCCCGTCAGTTCCAGCAGGCTCACTTCCGACGTGCCCAGCGCGATCGAAAGATTGCGCGGGATCGGCGTGGAAATACCCAGCGTGCGCGCCTCGCGCACGACGTTGTCCACGCCCACGCGCTGGGCGACGCGCACGGCCGCCGTGTTGACCGAGCGCGCGAACGCGTCGCGGATCGAGATTTCGCCGAACACCTTGTTGTCGAAATTGCGCGGCCGCCACGTGGCGAGCTGGATCGGCGTGTCGGCGATGCTCTCGTCGGGGCGCAGGCCCTGTTCGGCGGCGGCGAGATAGACGAACGCCTTGAAGGCCGAGCCCGGCTGGCGGCGCGCGTCGACCGCGCGGTTGAACGCGCTCTTCGCGTAGTCGCGCCCGCCGACCATCGCCTGCACGGCTCCGTCCGGCTTCATCAGGAGGAACGCGCCCTGCTCGACATCCACCTTCGGGCCTTCGCGCGCGAGCAGGTCTTCGAGTGCGGTTTCCGCCACGCGCTGCAGGCGCGCATCCATCGTCGTGACGACGACGAGATCCTGCGCCTGGTAGCCGACGAAGCCCTGCACCTGTTCGGCGAGCCAGTCGGTGAAATAGCGGCTGCCGCGCTGCGCGACCGTGGCCCCGGCCGACGCGATGGGCAGGCGGGCGGCGGCGGCACGCTGGGCGGGCGTGAGGAACCCCGCCTCGACCATGTTGTCGAGCACGTCGCTGGCGCGCTCGCGCGCACGTTCGACGCTGGCGGTGGGGGCGAGGCGCGAGGGCGCTTTCAGCAGGCCCGCGACGATCGCGGCCTCGTGCGCGTTCACCTCGCGCGCCGACTTGCCGAAATAGCGGCGCGAGGCGGCTTCCACGCCGTAGGTGCCCGCCCCCAGATAGACGCGGTTGAGGTAGATCGTCAGGATCTCGTCCTTCGACATCGCGCGTTCGAGCCGGAAGGCGAGCAGCATTTCCTGGATCTTGCGCTTGAAGCTGCGGTCGTTCGTGAGGAACACGTTCTTGGCGAGCTGCTGGGTGATCGTCGAGCCGCCCTGCACGACGCGGCCCGCGCGGAAATTGGCGAGGGCGGCGCGCGCCAGCCCCTGCGGGTCGATGCCGAAATGCGTGTAGAAGCGCCGGTCCTCGGTCGCGAGCACGGCCATCGGCAGCCAGGGCGGCATCTCGTCGAGCCGGACGAGCCCGCCATAGAGATCGCCGTAGGTGGCGACCGTCTCGCCGCCGCTATCGACGAAGACGAGGCTGGGCCGGCGTTCGAACCTGTTGATCGCGTCGATGGGCGGCAGCGTGATCCAGAACGCCGCGAGCACGCCCGCGAGCGCGATGCCGCCCCAGATCGACGCGACGATCCCCCATTTGAGCGCGAAGACCGCCGCCTTGCGCAGGAAGCCGGGACCGGCGCGCCGCTGCTTGACCTTCTTCGCCTTGGGCGGGCGCGTGGAGGTGCGCGCGCGTGCGTCGGGATCGGCGCGCAAACCGTCGTCGTGCGGCACGTCGTCCGCTTCCCCGCGCCCGAGGCGCGGTTCGCGGCGCGCGCGGGAGGCTGGCGGGCGACTCGTCATGGCCGGGATTCTACACGCGAATGCGGCAACCGTACGGCGGGGGCGCGGCGGCTTTGCGGATCAGGCGCTTAGCGGCCGGACGTGTTCTCGTAGCCGCACGCCGTCCGGTGCACGGTCGTGGCCACGCGGGTCGAGCCCGGCTCCATGACGAACTCCTTGCTCATCCGGCAGCGGTAGGTCTGCGGCTCGCCGGCGTTGCGCTCGTCGGGCACGCTGACGGCCACGCCGTCGACGACCGCGATGCTGTCGGAGGTCAGCAGTTCGGGGAAGCGCGTGACGAAATAGCCGATCACGCCCATCACCGAGATGAAGACGAGCGTCGTGCCGATCAGCCGGAGGATGACGCCTTGGTCGTCGATGCCGGGACCTTGCGGCGGCGGCTTCCTTGCGGCGGGCAGGCTGGGCGGAGCCATGGCGTCCCTCCCTTGCGGCTGTTCCGGGAAGGATACACCCGATCGCCTTGCGGCGACCGGGTTTTCGCCAAGGGGTTGTCTAGACGCGCTTTCCCGACGCCTGGTCGAACACGTGGAGCAGGCCGGGCTTGGGTACAAGGTTGATCTTCGCGCCCGGCTTGAAGTCGTGGCGTTCGGTGAACACGGCCGTCGCCTCGACCCCGGCGATGTCGACCAGCACCATCGTTTCCGCACCGGTCGGCTCGATCACCTTGACCGTCGCCGCCAGGCCGTTGCCGCCCGACGCGAGATCGAGATGCTCGGGCCGGATGCCCACGCGCACGGCCGTCCCGGCCGCCGCCTTGGTCGACGCCGCGAGCCTGACCCCGCCGGGCAGCTCGACCATGCCGCCGCCGGCCGCCTTGCCGTCGAGGAAGTTCATCGCCGGCGAACCGATGAAGCCCGCCACGAACACGTTCTGCGGATTGTCGTAGAGCTCCAGCGGCGTGCCGATCTGCTCGACGATGCCGTCGTGCATGACGACGATGCGGTCGGCCATCGTCATCGCCTCGATCTGGTCGTGCGTGACGTAGACGGTCGTCGTCTTCAGGCGCTGGTGCAGCGCCTTGATCTCGGCGCGCATGGCCACGCGCAGCTTGGCGTCGAGGTTCGACAGCGGCTCGTCGAACAGGAACACCTGCGGGTCGCGCACGATGGCGCGGCCCATCGCCACGCGCTGGCGCTGGCCGCCGGAAAGCTGCTTGGGGAAACGCTGGAGATAGGGCTTGAGGTTGAGGATGTCGGCCGCGCGCTGGACGCGCTGGTCGATCTCGGCCTTGTCCGCTTTGCGCAGCAGCAGCGAGAACGCCATGTTGTCGTAGACGGTCATGTGCGGATAGAGCGCGTAGTTCTGGAACACCATCGCCACGTCGCGTTCCTTGGGCGGCAGGTCGTTGACCACGCGGCTGCCGATCGCGATGTCGCCGCCCGAGATTTCCTCGAGGCCCGCGATCATGCGCAGCAGGGTGGACTTGCCGCAGCCCGAAGGGCCGACCAGCACGACGAACTCGCCGTCCGAGATTTCGACATCGACGCCATGGATCACCGCCGTGGTGCCATAGGCTTTCTTCACGCCGCGGATTGAGACTCCGGCCATTTTCGTTTCGCTCCCAGGATTCCACGCCTGCCACTGACGGTCAGGATCGGGGCGCGCGACGGCGGGTTTCGCCCCTGTTGTGCCGCGCGCGGGAAGGACTGTAGTCGGTTACGCGCGCCCGCATCAACCCCGGAAGACGGCGCTCAACTTGTTGCCGTCGGGGTCGCGGGCGTAGGCGGCGTACCAGTCGGGGGCGTAGCGGCGGATACCCGGCTTGCCTTCGTCCGTACCGCCGTGTGCCAGGCACGCGGCGTGGAACGCGTCGACGGCGGCACGGCTGGGGGCCGTGAAGCAGACCATCGTGCCGTTGCCGAAGCTCGCCGGCTTGCCGTCGAACGGATTGCCGATCCACAGGCGCGTCGGGCCGCCGGGCGGGCCGAAGCCGCCATGGTCGCCGATCGGGCCGTAGCCGAGCGGTGCGAGGATCGCGGTGTAGAAGGCCTGTGCGGCCGCCTCGTCGTCGGTGCCCAGGCACACGTAGTTGATCATGCGCGTCTCCCTCAACGAAGAGGGGCGCGGAACCGAAGTCCCGCGCCCCTCGAACGTCGTCGGTACCTTAAAGAAAGCTCAGACGGCTTCCTTCAGGTCCTTCGCGGCGCGGAAGGCAACCTTCTTCGACGCCTTGATCTTGATGGCTTCGCCCGTCGCCGGGTTGCGGCCCATGCGGGCCGGGCGCTTGCGCACCTGGAAGATGCCGAGGCCCGGAACGCGGATCTTCGCGCCCTTCTTCAGGCTCTTCGTCAGGGCAGCCACGAAGCCGTCGAGGACTTCGACCGACTGCTTCTTGGAGATCTCGTGCTTCTCGGCGAGCTCGTAAGCGATCGCCTTCAGCGTCACAACTTCTTGCTTCTCGGCCATGTGAGGATAGGCCTCCTCTTGAGGGTTCTTGGTTGTCGACGGTCCTCGCGTCGCGGGCGCGGAGACCCTCGGGGGCGGGACGTCGCGCGCGCTAGTCGGGGACGTCCCGGTTGGCGTTCGCGCCGCCGCT
>JAEUKY010000306.1 GCA_016794005.1 Rhodospirillales bacterium | reverse complement strand
CGCCGCGGCTTCATCGCCGACCGCTACGGCCAGCTCGTCGAAGCGCTCTACGCGGGTGCCGAACGCGCGCACATCTCGACCCAGGTGACGTTCGAGGACGGCCGCAAGGGCAAGATCGAGGCCGACCTCGCGATCCGCGAGGTGCCGCGCTTCCCGGCACCCGCGCGCGCCGAACTGCGCAAGGCGGGCTGACGATGACGCGTGCGACGGCGTCGCGGCAGATCGGCGACACGCTCCTCAAGGTCGACGGCGTCTCGCTGGGCTTCGGCGGCGTGAAGGCGCTGACCGACGTGTCGTTCGACGTGCGCAAGGGCGAGATCCGCGCGATCATCGGGCCGAACGGTGCGGGCAAATCGTCGATGCTGAACTGCATCAACGGCTTCTACCATCCCAGCCACGGCTCGATCTCGTACAAGGGGATTGTACGGGGTGCCATGCGCCCGCACGAGGCGGCGAAGAACGGGATCGCGCGCACGTTCCAGAACATCGCGCTGTTCAAGGGCATGTCGACGCTCGACAACATCATGACCGGCCGGCTTCTGAAGATGAAGCGCGGCTTCTTCTGGCAGTGCCTGCACTGGGGCCCGGCGCGCGCCGAGGAGATCGAGCACCGCGAGGTCGTCGAGCGCGTCATCGATTTCCTCGAGATCCAGGCGATCCGGAAAACGCCGGTCGGCCGATTGCCCTACGGCCTCCAGAAGCGCGTCGAGCTGGGCCGCGCGCTGGCGGCCGAGCCCGAGCTGCTGCTGCTGGACGAGCCGATGGCCGGCATGAATCTCGAGGAGAAGGAGGACATGTGCCGCTTCATCCTCGACGTCAACGAGCAGTTCGGCACGACCATCGCGCTGATCGAGCACGACATGGGCGTGGTCATGGACATCTCGGACCGCGTCGTCGTGCTCGAATACGGCCGCAAGATCGCCGACGGCACGCCGGACGCGGTCAAATCCGACCCGAAGGTCATCGAGGCCTATCTGGGCACCGGACACGCGTGAGGTACGGCTAGATGGATCTCGTCCTCGACTTCCTGTTCGGCCCGCTCAAGGAGATCTGGGAATTCCCCACGTTCTTCGTCGAGGTGGTCGTCGGCGGCGTGCTGTCGGGCGTGATGTACAGCCTTGTCGCACTCGGGTTCGTGCTGATCTTCAAGGCCTCGGGCGTGTTCAACTTCGCGCAGGGCGCCATGGTGCTGTGCGCGGCCCTGACCTTCGTGGGCTTCATGGATCTCGGCGCGCCGGTGTGGCTCGCCCTGATCGGGGCGCTCGCCACGATGATCGCGCTGGCGATGGCCATCGAACGCGTCGTGCTGCGCCCGCTCGTCAACCAGGCGCCGATCATCCTTTTCATGGCGACGATCGGCATCTCGTACTTCATCGACGGCTTCTTCCAGGCCGTGTGGGGCGAGGACGTGAAGCGCCTCGACATCGGCATCCCGAAGGACCCGATCGAGATCGCCGGCGTGCTGATCAACACGTTCGACATCGTCGCCGCGGTCGTGGCGGGGGCCCTCGTCGCCACGCTCGCCTTCTTCTTCCAGTCGACCCGCATCGGGCGGGCGCTTCGCGCCGTCGCCGACGACCATCAGGCGGCGCAGTCGGTCGGCATCCCGCTGCAGACGATCTGGGTCATCGTCTGGTCGGTCGCCGGCATCGTGGCGCTGGTCGCCGGCATCATGTGGGGCTCGAAGCTGGGCGTGCAGTTCTCGCTCGCCTTCGTGGCGCTGAAGGCGCTTCCCGTCCTGATCCTCGGCGGCTTCACTTCGATCCCGGGCGCCATCATCGGCGGCCTGATCATCGGCGTGGGCGAGAAGGTGGCCGAAGTGTTCTGGGCCGGACGCATCGGCGGCGGCATCGAGGACTGGTTCGCCTACATCCTGGCGCTGTTCTTCCTGATGTTCCGGCCGCAGGGCCTGTTCGGCGAACGCATCATCGAGAGGGTCTGATCCCGTGATCTACCGCGAAGCCGGCCAGTTCAAGACGAGCTACGCCGCCGACCAGGCGATCTTCCCGATCCTGCAGGACCGGATCGCGCTGGCGATCCTGCTCGCCGTCGCGTTCGTCGCCGTGCCGCTGATGGCGAGCGACTATTTCCTGTCGACGATCCTGATCCCGTTCCTCGTCTTCGCGGTCGCGGCCATCGGCCTCAACATCCTGACGGGCTATTGCGGCCAGCTCAGCCTGGGCACGGGCGGCTTCATGGCGTGCGGCGCCTATGCGGCCTACAAGCTCGCGACGGGCTTTCCCGAACTCAACATCGTGCTCGTGTTCCTGCTGTCGGGCGGGGTCACGGCGCTCGTCGGCGTGGCCTTCGGCGTGCCGAGCCTGCGCATCAAGGGTTTCTATCTTGCGGTCGCCACGCTGGCGGCCCAGTTCTTCCTGATCTGGCTGTTCACGAAGGTGCCGTGGTTCGTGAACTACTCGGCTTCCGGCGTCATCTCCGCACCGCCGCGCGCCGTGTTCGGCTGGTTCGTCACCGGCATCGAGGCCACGCCGCAGGCGAAGTACGTGTTCTGCCTCGGCTTCGTCGCGGTGCTCGCCCTCGTCGCCAAGAACCTCGTACGCGGACGCATCGGGCGCGCGTGGATGGCGATCCGCGACATGGACATCGCCGCCGAGATCATCGGCATCCGGCCGCTGCACACCAAGCTGCTGGCCTTCGCCGTCTCGTCGTTCTACTGCGGCGTGGCGGGAGCGCTGTGGGCCTTCATCTACACGAGCTCGGTCGAGGCGCTCGCCTTCGACATCAACCGGTCGTTCCAGATCCTGTTCATGATCATCATCGGCGGGCTGGGCTCGATCCTGGGTTCGTTCCTGGGGGCCGCGTTCATCGTGATGCTGCCGATCTTCCTCAACTCGGTGCCCACGGCGATGGGCGTGCCGCTGTCCACGTCGATGATCGCGCACATGGAGTTCATGATCTTCGGCGGCCTGATCGTGTTCTTCCTGATCGTCGAGCCGCACGGCCTCGCGCGGCTCTGGCAGATCGGCAAGGAAAAGCTGCGCCTCTGGCCTTTCCCGCACTGAGGGCGCACCGATGCGCGTGCTCGTGCGCGGGATCGGCGACGTCGGTTCCGCCGTCGCACATGCCGTGCGGACGGCCGGGCACGTCGTGCTGATCCACGACGTCGCGGCCCCCGCGATCCACCGCCGCGCGATGAGTTTCGCCGACGCGATGTTCGACGGGACCGCCACGCTCGAAGGCCTCACCTGCGTTCGGTCCGACGCGCTCGATGCCGGCCTCGTCGCGACCGTCCTGCCCTATGCCGATGCCCGCGCCGCGTTCCGGCCCGACGTGCTGGTCGATGCGCGGCTGCGCAAGCGGGCCGAACCCGAAGACCTGCGCGCCGACGCGCCGCTCGCCATCGGTCTCGGCCCCGGGTTCGACGCGTGGAAGAACTGCCATGTCGCGGTCGAGACGAGCTGGGAGGCGCTGGGCCGCGTCGTGCGCGAGGGCCCCACGCTGCCGCTGCGCGGCGAACCCAAGGCGCTTGGCGGCGCCGGGCGCGAGCGGCTGGTCTATTCGCCGGTCGCCGGCGCGTTCCGCACGGCATCGCACATCGGCGACCGGGTCGCCGCGGGCGAGACCGTCGGATCCGTCGGGACCGCGACCGTCGCCGCCCCGATCGCCGGAACGATCCGCGGCCTCGTGCATGACGGTATCGCCGTCGCCGCCGGAACCAAGCTTCTGGAGGTCGACCCGCGCCCGGATGCCGTCGTGGCCGGACTCGGCGAGCGGCCGCGCGCGATCGCGGTGGCCGTGCTGGGGCTGCTGTCATATTGATTTAACGTGACGCCCGGTAGGCAATTCGATATTTCTAGAATTATGGAAATATCCGATGCCACCGGGAAGCTGGGCGCCCTCGCGCACGACACGCGCCTCGCGGTCTTCCGCCTGCTGGTCGAGGCGGGGCCCGACGGGCTCGCCGCCGGCGACATCGCGCGCCGGCTCGACGTGCCGCCGCCCACGCTGTCGTTCCATCTGCGCGATCTCGCCGACGCGGGACTTGCCGTCCTGCGCCGCGACGGCCGCTCGCATTTCTACGCGGCCGATTTCGAGACCATGAACGCGCTGATGGCCTATCTCACCGCCAATTGCTGCGGCAGCCGGCCCGAGCTGTGCGCGCCCGTCGCCTGCAAGCCCGCCGCGAAACCCCGTCGCAAGGAAGGTGCGCGCCCATGACCGACGCGATCAGGAACGTGCTGTTTCTCTGCACGCACAACTCCGCACGTTCGGTAATGGCCGAAGCGCTGCTCAACCGGCACGGTGCGGGAAAGTTCAGGGCCTTCAGCGCCGGCAGCCAGCCGTCGGGGCGCATCAACCCGTCCGTGAAGGCGCTGCTCGACCGGCTCGGCTTCGACACGTCCGGCTTCCGCTCGAAGGACTGGAGCGAGTTCGCCAAGCCCGGCGCCCCGGTCATGCATTTCGTCTTCACGGTCTGCGACCAGGCGGCGGGCGAATCCTGCCCGATCTGGCCCGGCCAGCCGATGACCGCGCACTGGGGCTTTCCCGACCCGTCGTCGTTCGACGGAACGGATGCCGAGAAGGCGGCGTTCACCGCGCAGGTCTTCGCGATGATCGAGCGGCGCATCCGCATCTTCGCGAGCCTGCCGATGGCCACGCTGTCGAACCTGGAGATCAAGCGCCGCATCGACGAGATGGGCCAGGACGCCGTCCCGGCATGACGGACCTGCGCGCGCGTGCGACGGCCGAAGCGGTCGGCTCGGCGCTGCTGCTGGCCGCCGTCGTCGGCTCGGGCATCATGGCCGAGCGGCTGTCGGGCGGGAACGTCGGCCTTGCCCTGCTCGCCAACGCGATCGCGACGGCGGGCGTGCTCTACGCGCTGATCGCCACGCTCGGCCCCGTTTCGGGCGCGCATTTCAATCCGCTCGTCACGCTGGCGATGGCGTTTCGCGGCGACCTGGCGCGCGGCGACGTGGTGCCGTATGTCGCCGCACAGGTCGCGGGCGCGGTCGTCGGCGTGCTTGTCGCACACGGCATGTTCGACATGGCGGTCTTCCAGCTCGGCGTGAAGGTCCGCACCGGCCTGCCGCAATGGCTGGCCGAGGCGGTGGCCACGTTCGGCCTGCTGCTGGTCGTGTGGATCGCCTCGAAGCGCAACGCGCCGGCCGTGCCCGCCGCGGTGGCCGGCTATATCGCCGGGGCCTACTGGTTCACCGCGTCGACGAGCTTCGCCAACCCGGCCGTCACGCTCGCGCGTTCGCTGACCGACAGCTTCGCCGGCATCCGGCCGGCGGACGCGCCCGGCTTCGTGCTGGCGCAGATCGTCGGCGCGATCGCGGCCGTCGCCGTCGCGCGGCGCCTGCTGCGCTAGCTGCAGCCGCAGCCGGCCTTTCCGGCGACCTTCGCCTCGACGTCGGCCACGCAGCACGCGTCGACATTCGCGGGTGCCGGCCCGCCGCAGCAGGCGGACGACGCGGCCGCGTCGGCGGCCTCCGACTTTTCCCGCACGTCGGTCGAGCACACGCCGGTCTGCGGCAGGTTCAGCTCGATGCGGTCGGCGGCTTCCATGTCGCCGACGAGGGCGGCGGCGATCGAGCGCACCTGTTCGTGGCCGGTCGCCAGCAGGAACGTGGGTGCGCGCCCGTAGCTCTTCATGCCGGCGATGTAGAAATCCTTCTCCGGGTGCGACAGCACCCTGGCGCCATGCGGGCGCACCGTGCCGCAGGAATGGAGATTGGGATCGATCAGCGGGGCGAGCGCGGGCGTGCATTCGAGGGCCGGATCGAGCGCCACGCGCAGTTCGCGCAAGGGGGCCAGATCCGGACGCAGGCCGGTCGACACCACAATTCGGTCGACCGACAGGCGCACCGGCCGGCCGCCGGTGCGCGCGTCGACCGCGACCGCGTCGCCCGCGCGCGACAGCCGCTCGACCGCGAAGGACGTGACCAGTTCGATGTCGCCCGACGCGAGGGCGGCACCCAGACGCGTGCCCAGCGCACCGCGCTCGGCAAGCGCGTCGGCGGCACCGCCGCCCATCGCGCGGCGCGCGTCGGCGCGACGGATCCCCCAGATGATTCGCGTACCCGGATCCTCGCGGCGCAGCGCCACGAGATCGAGCAGCGCGTTGATCGCCGAATGCCCGCTGCCGACCACGAGCGTCGTCTTGCCCCGGTAGAGCGGCGCATCCACGCCGCGCGCGTCGGGAATGCCGTAGGCGATGGCGCGCGCGCAGGTGTCCTCGCCGTCGACCGGCAGCCCGTTGGCGCCGATCGGATTGGGCGAGAACCACGTGCCCGACGCGTCGATCACCGCGCGTGCGGAAACCGAGACGCGCTTTCCTTCCGCGCGATACTGGACGACGAAGGGCTCGTCGCGGCCGTCGTCGCGCAGCTTGTCGCGCGTCGCGCGCGCCACGCCTTCGACGCGGGCCCCATAGCGGATGCGCGGCGCCAGTTCGGGCGTGGCCGCGAGCGGGCGGATGTACTGGTCGAGCAGTTCCCCGCCGGTGGGGGCGCGCGACGCCTTGGGAGCGATCCAGCCCGTCGGCTCCAGCAGCCGGCGCGCCGCATCGTCGATGTTGTAGGACCAGGGCGAGAACATGCGCACATGCGCCCACTGCGCGACCGCATGGCCGGCAGCGGGGCCGGCTTCGAGCACCAGCGGTTCGAGACCGCGTTCGAGGAGACGTGCGGCGGCGGCAAGGCCCACGGGGCCCGCACCGATCACGACGACGGGAAGTTGTGCCATTTGGATTTCCTTTCCGGACATCAGGCTGCCCGCGCCGGCCGCTTTTGCGGACGCGCGAAACGGGCGAGGAATTCGACCGCCGCGGCGAAGGCCGCCGCGTTCAGCTGGTAATAGATGAAGCGCCCGTCCTTCTCGGACGTGACGAGGCCGGCGCGCACGAGGATGCGCATGTGGTGGCTCGTCGCGGGCTGCGACAGGCCGAGGCGCCCCTCCACGTCGCACGCGCACACGCGGTCCTCGAACGTGCAGCACTGCGCGTCGGGGCGGTGCAGGAACTCGAGGATCTTGAGCCGCGCGGGGTCGGCGAGGGCCTTGCAGATGTCGATCATGGCCGGAACATACATCGATAGATTTGAATGTGTCAATGTATTTAATACAGGCCGGCCGATGCCCGAACCGGGCGGGATTTCCGGGCCTTGGCGGCGGACCGGGCATGGCGTAAGGTCTTCGCCACAAGGTCGGCAAACGATCTGCCGGGCCAACCGCCCGGTGCCAAGACGACGCAACAGGGAGAACGCCCGATGAGCCTCATCCGCTTTGGGTCCGCACTGCTCGGTGCCGCACTGG
Organism: Rhodospirillales bacterium; assembly: GCA_016794005.1. Taxonomy (GTDB): domain Bacteria; phylum Pseudomonadota; class Alphaproteobacteria; order CACIAM-22H2; family CACIAM-22H2; genus Tagaea. The sequence goes on along the minus strand of JAEUKY010000306.1, from coordinate 3,424 downwards.
TCGCGGTTCCGCTGGCGATGCCCGCCCCCGCACTGGCGCAAGCCAACGAACAGTTCATTCCGTCCTTCTCGTACCGCACCGGCCCGTTCGGACCGAACGGCACGCCGTTCGCCGACGGCTTCATCGACTATTTCAAGATGATCAACGCGCGCGACGGCGGCATCAACGGCGTGCGCATCACCTACGAGGAATGCGAGACGGCGTACAACACTGACCGCGGCGTCGAATGCTACGAGCGCCTGAAGGCCAAGGGCCCGACGGGTGCGACCGCGATCGTCCCGCTGTCGACGGGCATCACCTATGCCCTGATCGAGCGCACCGCGCAGGACAAGATCCCGATGCTGACCTCGGGCTACGGCCGCTCGGACGGTTCGGACGGCCGCGTCTTCCCGTGGATGTTCACGCTGCCCGCGACCTACTACTCGCAGATGGACGCGATCCTGCAGTTCATCAAGGCGAAGGAAGGCACGCTCAAGGGCAAGAAGATCTCGTACATCTACCACGACAGCGCCTTCGGCAAGGAGCCGCTGCCGGTCATCCAGCGCCTGGCCAAGGAACAGGGCTTCGAACTGTCGGAGTTCCCGGTGCCGAACCCGGGCGTGGAGCAGAAGGCCATCTGGCTGCGCATCGGCCGCCAGATCCGCCCGAACTACGTGATCATGTGGGGCTGGGGCGTCATGAACCCGACCGCGATCACCGAGGCGGCGGCCGTGGGCTTCCCGCGCGACAAGTTCATCGGCGTGTGGTGGGCCGGCTCCGAACAGGACGTGACGCCGCCCGGCGACGCGGCCAAGGGCTACATGGCCGCGAACTTCCACGGCACGGGCAAGGACTACAAGTTCATGCGCGACATCGAGAACACCGTGGTCAAGGCGGGCCAGGCGACCGGCGACGGCAAGCATGTGGGCACGGTTCTCTACAACCGCGGGGCGATCAACGCCGCGATGGTCGTCGAGGCGGTGCGCACCGCGCAGGAGCGCTACGGCAACAAGCCGATGACGGGCGAGCAGGTCCGCTGGGGCTTCGAGAACCTGAACCTCAACCCGCAGCGGCTTGCCGTGATGGGCTTCGAGGGCTTCATGCCGCCGCTGCGCACGTCGTGCGCCGACCACGAGGGTGGCGGCGTCGTCCGCATCCAGCAGTGGGACGGCAAGAAGTGGAACTGGGTCTCCGACTGGATCGAGCCGAACCGCCCGATGCTGCGCGAGATGTACGAGGCGGGCTCGGCCCAGTACGCCAAGGAGAAGAACACACAGCCGCGCGACTGCGCGCGCCAGTCCTGAAGGACCCGTCAGTGGTCCAGGGATTCTAGCCTGACGGGGCGGGCCGGAAACGGCCCGCCCCTTTTTATTTGCCGGACGACGAACACATGACGAGCGCCGCCGCCGAACTCGAAAAGAAGATGCAGACCCCGCGCGACAAGCCGCTGCTGGAGGTCCGCAACGTCGAAGTCATCTACGACCACGTCATCCTGGTGCTGAAGGGCGTGAGCCTCGAAGTGCCCAAGGGCGGCATCGTCGCCCTGCTCGGCGCCAACGGTGCGGGCAAATCAACGACCCTCAAGGCGATCTCGAACCTGCTGCGCGCCGAGCGCGGCGAGGTGACCAAGGGCTCGGTCGAGTACAAGGGCGAACGCATCGACGGCCTCACGCCCAACGACCTCGTGCGCCGCGGCGTCATCCAGGTGATGGAGGGCCGCCACTGCTTCGGCCATCTCACCGTCGAGGAGAACCTGATGACCGGCGCCTACACGCGCACCGAGGGACGTGCGGCGATCGCGCGCGACCTCGAGATGGTCTACGGCTATTTCCCGCGCCTGAAGGAGCGCCGCAAGTCGCTGGCCGGCTACACGTCGGGCGGCGAGCAGCAGATGACGGCGATCGGCCGCGCGCTGATGAGCCGGCCCGACATGATCCTGCTCGACGAGCCGTCGATGGGCCTCGCCCCGCAGCTCGTCGAGGAGATCTTCGAGATCGTGGTCAAGCTCAACCGCGAGCAGGGCGTGTCGTTCCTGCTCGCCGAGCAGAACACGTCGATCGCCTTGCGCCACGCGCATTACGGCTACATCCTCGAGAACGGCCGCGTCGTGCTCGACGGCTCGGCCGACACGCTGCGCGGCAACGAGGACGTCAAGGAGTTCTATCTCGGCATCGCCGCCGGCGGACGCAAGTCGTTCCGCGACGTCAAGCACTACAAGCGACGGAAGCGTTGGCTGGCCTGACATGACCTCAGAGTATTTCGACGACCTCGAGACGCGCGATCCCTCGCAGCGCGAGGAACGCCACTTCGCCGAGCTGCGCCGCCAGATCGAGAACGCCAGGGCCGATGCGCCGTACTTCGCCGAAACGCTGAAGGACGTCGACCCCTCGCGCGTCGTCGACCGCGCAGCGCTCGCCAGGCTGCCCGTCGTGCGCAAGGGCGAGCTGATCGAGCTGCAGAAGAAGCGTTTCACCGAGCGCGACCCGTTCGGCGGCCTCACCGCGGTCAAGACGTCGCAGCTCGGCCGCATCTTCATGTCCCCCGGCCCGATCTACGATCCCGAGGCCATGCGGCCCGACTACTGGCGCCTCGCGCGCGCGCTGTGGGCGGCCGGCTTCCGGCGCGGCGACGTGATCCACAACTGCTTCAGCTATCACCTGACGCCGGCGGGCGCGATGCTCGAGACGGGCGCGCACGCGATCGGCTGCCCGGTCGTGCCGGCGGGTACCGGCAACACCGAGCAGCAGGTGCGCGCGATCGCCGACATCCGCCCGGCAGGCTATGTCGGCACGCCGTCGTTCCTGAAGATCCTGGTCGAGAAGGCGGCGGAGATGTCGGCCGACGCGTCTAGCCTGAGGCTGGCGCTGGTCTCCGGCGAGGCGGTGCCCAGGGCCCTGCGCGGCGAGATGTCGGAAAACGGCATCGCGATGCGCCAGTGCTACGCGTCTGCCGATCTCGGCCTGATCGGCTACGAGAGCGTGCCCGACGAGGGGCTGATCCTCGACGAATGGCTGGTCGTCGAGATCGTGCGGCCGGGAACCGGCGAGGCGCTGCCCGAGGGCGAGGTCGGCGAGGTCGTCGTGACGACGCTCAATCCCGACTATCCGCTGATCCGGTTCGGCACGGGCGACCTGTCGATGTTCGTGCCGGGCACGAGTCCGTGCGGCCGCACCAACCGGCGCCTGCGCGGCTGGATGGGGCGCGCCGACCAGACGACGAAGGTGAAGGGCATGTTCGTGCATCCCGGCCAGGTCGCCGACGTGGCGAAGCGGCACGGGATCGCGAAATTCCGTCTTGTCGTGACGCGCACGGGCGACATCGACGTGATGACGCTAAAGGTCGAGGGGGCGGCGGAAGCGGGCCTCGAGGCGAAACTCGCCGAGACGCTGCTCGCCGTCACGAAAATGAAGGGGGCCGTCGAGTTCGTCGCCCCCGGCACCCTGCC
>JAEUKY010000305.1 GCA_016794005.1 Rhodospirillales bacterium | reverse complement strand
GCCGGTGCGGGCAGCGCCTCCTTGAAGGGGGCGAGTTCGGGTTTGGGGACGATGGGCTCGAGCATGGCGCCTATATAGGCGCCTGCACCCGGCCTGTCACCGGCGGACGTTGCAGGCCTTGTCGATGTCGGCAAGACCGCGCGCGAATCCGGCGAGCGCGAAATGGTCGGTCGTTTCCGTGCCGCGGCCGGAGATGCCGCGCACCAGCGCGTTCCCGGACTGCGCCTGGCGCATCGCGTCGATCGCCTGGCGGTTGCCCACCTCGTCGCGCGTCCACGCCTTTTCCGAGTTGGGCTGGTTCAGGTTCGACAGCGGCACCTTGACCCGGCCCACCTCGATCTCCATCGGGCCGTTGTCGCGCAGCGGATAGCCGGCCACCCACGTGACCTCGTTCGTGCGGTTGGCCCCCGGATAGTGGGCGACCGTCAGCGTGATCTCGCCGCGGCGCGCGTTGGCGGGCTTGCTTTCCGATTTCGTCGGCCGGCCGACCAGATAGCAGACGCGCGTGGCGCCGGCCCCCGCCTCGACCGCGATCCAGCCGTCGTAGGCGCCGAGCTGGCGGGGCAGGCCCGCACCCGGGGCGGGCTGCGCCGGGGCGGCGGGCGCCGGTGCCGGAGCGGCCGGGCGCTGCTGGGCTTCGGCGACACCGGAAACCGTCAGGAACGAAGCGGCAACAACGATGCGGAATCGAGGCGTCATGGCGAATCGTGATCCGGGCTGGAGGACCTTGCGTATCGCATTGAGAATGATGAACGTCAACCGCCGACCGCCATCCCGCACGCGCAACTCCGCCGGAAGGATTCCGGCCGGGCTCCTCGCGTCGCGCCTGCTTGCGGTCGTGCGGCCGGTCTCTATACAAGGCCCGATGCCTTCGGATCCCGACAACCCGACGCTGGAAATCCATGTCCGCGACCTCGCCGCCGTCGCGCGCTTCCAGGACCGCGCGGCGTTCGCGCGGCTGTTCGGGCATTTCGCGCCGCGCGTGAAGGCCTATCTGCTGCGTCTGGGCGCCGACAAGGGACAGGCCGAGGACCTGGCGCAGGAAGTGATGCTGGCCGTGTGGCGCAAGGCGCCGGCCTACGACGCGAAGCTCGCCAGCCCGGCCACGTGGATCTTCGCCATCGCGCGCAACCGGCGCATCGATTCGCTGCGCCGCGACAGGCGCGCGCAGATCGACGCGCAGGACCCCGGCCTGCTGCCCGAGCCCGAAGCGCTGCCCGACCGCACGCTCGATGCCGGACGCTGGGAACGGCGGCTGGCGGCCGCCCTCGACGAGCTGCCGGCCGAACAGGCGCAGATGCTGCGCCTCGCCTATTACGAGGACCGCTCGCACGGCGACATCGCGCAGAGCCTGCGCCTGCCGCTGGGCACCGTGAAATCGCGCCTGCGGCTTGCCGTCGCACGCCTGCGCACTATGTTCGAGAACGACCGATGACACATCCCCGCGAAATCGCCGACGAATGGCTCGTCGACTACGCAGCCGGTGCCGCCCCCGAGGCGGTCGGCGTGCTGCTCGACGCGCACCTCTCGCTCTGCCCGCAGGCGCGCGCGACGGTGGCGCGGCTCGACGCGGTGGGCGGCGTGCTGCTCGACCGGATGGAGCCGGCCGCCCTTGCACCCGACGCCCTCGACCGCATGATGGCCCGGCTCGACCGGCCCGCACCGCCGGCCGCCGCACAAGCACCGCGCGCGACGCATCCGTTGCTGCCCGACGCGCTGATTCCCTATGCGGGTGCCGATCTCGAAGCGCTCGCCTGGCGCAAGGTGGTGAAGGGCGTGGAGGAAGCCGTCCTTCCGACCGGACTGCCCGCCGCGCACAAGATGAGCCTGCTGCGCATCGCCGGCGGACGCGCGATCCCGGCGCACACGCATTACGGCGACGAGCTGCTGCTCGTGCTGCAGGGCGGGTTCGAGGACGGGCACGGCCATTATCTGCGCGGCGACGTGTGCGCGTCGGACGAGACGGTCACGCATCAGCCGACCGCCGACCGCGCGATCGACTGCCTGTGCCTTGCCGTGACGACGGGGCCGGTGAAGCTGACCGGCGGCTGGGGCCGCCTTCTCAACCCGCTGCTGCGCCTGCGCGGCTAGTTCTTCTTCCGCAGCACCGGCCCGCCCGACACGTGCTTGCGGCGCGTGGACGTCGTCGGGCCGCCGGGCAGGATCGGGCGCGCCTCGTGCTGGCCCATC
>JAEUKY010000261.1 GCA_016794005.1 Rhodospirillales bacterium | reverse complement strand
ACGACGCGCACGGCCCCGTCGAGTGCGATCGCCTCGGCCGGCGGATTGACCGCGGGGGCAAGGAACGTCTCGATGCAGTGGGCGAGCGCGTCCATGCCCGTTGCGGCCGTAAGGCCGGCGGGCAGGCCGAGCGTGAGTTCGGGATCGCACACCGCGACGCGCGGGATCAGGAACGGCGACACCACACCCAGCTTGCGCCCGTCGGCGAAGACGAGGATGGCGCCGCGCCCGACTTCCGAGCCCGTGCCCGCCGTCGTCGGGATCGCAATGCTTGGCGCGATGTGCGAACCGATGCGCGGCACGCCGCCCTCGATGGCCGCGTACTTCACCAGCGGGCCTTCGTGCGTGGCGCCAAGTGCGACGATCTTGGCGAGGTCCATCGACGAACCGCCGCCGAGCCCAATGCAGCTGTCGGCCTTCGCGGCCCTGAACATCGCGATCGCCGCGAGGGCGGCTTCCTCGGTCGGGTTCGCGGGCGTGGCGTCGAACACGCCGGCCGGTTCCAGCCCGAGCTTGGCCAGCACGCGCGCGAGCAGGCCCGCGGCGGCGACACCCTTGTCGGTCACGACGAGCGGACGCTTGGCACCGATAAGTGCGAGTTCCGCCGGAAGCGTGTCGAGGGCGCCGTAGTCGAACTGGATGCGGGTCAGATACTGGATCAGCGCCATCGTCAGGCTCCGTGGGCGAGGAAAACGAATTTTGACTTGCCGTAGCTGCGGCTGTCGACCTGCGAGAGACCGGCCGGTGCCTCGAACGCCTCGTCGAGCGCGAGTTCGACGAGGCAGACGGCACCGGCCGCAAGCCAGCCGCGCGCGGCAAGATCGGCGAGTGCGGCGTCCGCGAGGCCGGAACGGTACGGCGGATCGAGGAAGGCGAGATTGGCCGGTGCCCACGGTTCAGGCGGGGCGGCGGGCAGCTTGGTCGCGTCGGCGACGACGAAGCGCGTGCGCGGGCCCGCCGCCAGCATCTTGATGTTCGCTTCGATGGCACGACGCGCGGCGGGTGCGCGATCCACGAACACGCAGGTGGCCGCGTTGCGCGATAAGGCTTCCAAGCCCAGTGCACCCGTCCCGGCGAACACGTCCAGCACGCGCGCGTCCTGCAGCAGCGACACGCCGCCGGGCGCAAACCGCCCATGGCCGAGGATGTCGAACAGCGCCTTGCGCTGGCGTTCGCCCGTCGGGCGGATCGCGTCGCCTTCGGGCACATCGAGCTTGCGCCCGCGCCACTGGCCCGCGACGATGCGGATCGTTCCGGCGGACCTGTCGGCCATCAGGCGGAGCGCCTCGGCGCCACGAGATCGGCGACCAGCACCTGCACGACGTCGCCCGTGCTGTCGTAGGTCGTGAAGCGCACCTTGATCATGCCGCGGTCGGGGCGCGATTTCGACGGGCGCACTTCCAGGATCTCGCTTTCCAGCCGGATCGTCTCACCCGGGCGCAGCGCCTTGGGCCAGTTGATCGTCCCGCCAGCACCGATCACGCCGCCGGAAACGGCCACGCCCGACTCCACGATCAGGCGCATCGTCAGCGCCGCCGTGTGCCAGCCGCTGGCCGCGAGGCCCTTGAAGAAGGTGGCCTCCGCCGCCGCCTCGTCGAGATGGAAGGGCTGCGGATCGTACTTCGCGGCGAATTCCTTGATCATCGCCGCATCGACCGTCAGCGAACCGCCCTTGATGACGTCGCCGACGGCGAAATCCTCGAGATGGCGCATCGGCTTCGTCATGCCGCGGGCTTGCCCTTTTTCTGGGCGGGCCCGGCAAGCGCGCCCAGCGTCTTGCGAAGCTCGCCGGGGCCGACTTCCTCGATGCCGCCGCGCGGCAGCCGTTCGAGGCCGAAGACGCCGTATTCGGTGCGGATCAGCCGGTTGACCTGCAGGCCGAGCTGCTCGCACACGCGGCGGACTTCCCTGTTCTTTCCTTCCGTCAGCGCGAACACCAGCCACGCATTCTTGCCTTCGGGCGTGCCGTCCATGCGCGCGTCGATCGAGCCGTACTGCACGCCGTCGATGGAAATTCCGTTCTTCAGCCGCGCCAGCCGGTCGGGATCGGGCGTGCCGTAGACGCGCACGCGATAGCGCCGCACGAGGCCGGAGGCCGGCAGTTCCAGATGGCGCTTGATGCCGCCGTCGTTGGTCAGCAGCAGCAGGCCTTCGGAATTGTAATCGAGCCGCCCGACCGGCATCAGGCGCGGCAGGTGCGCCGGCATGCCGTCGTAGATCGTGCGGCGGCCCTGCGGATCGCGCGTGGCGACCAGTACCTCGCGCGGCTTGTGGAAACGGAACAGGCGCGGGCGTTCGCTGGCGGGCAGCTTCTTGCCGTCGACGACGATCTCGTCGCCCGGCTTCACGTTGTGTGCCGCACGGCGCAGCTTCTCGCCGTTGACGATGACGCGGCCCTGCTCGATCAGCGCCTCGGCCTCGCGGCGCGAGCAGAGGCCCGCGCGCGCGATCACCTTGGCGACGCGTTCGCCTGCGGTGCTCTCCTCGCTCATCGCGCGGCGGCCTTGATGAAGGCGACGAAGATCGCGCCGTCGCCCGGGTCGATCGAGTATTCGGGATGCCATTCCACACCAAGGCAGAAGCGCTTGCCCGGATGCTCGATCCCCTCGATCACGCCGTCGGGCGCCTTGGCGTTGACGACCACGCCGGGGCCCACGTCCTTGACCGCCTGGTGGTGCGCGGAATTGACGTTCATGCGCGTCGCCCCGACCACGCGATGCAGCAGCGTGCCCGGCACCACGTCGACCGCATGGCCGGGCTCGGTGCGCGGGTTGGGCTGCTCGTGCGCGAGGCCGTTGGGGAACGCGTCGGGCACGTGCTGGTGCAAGGTACCGCCCAGCGCCACGTTGAGGAGCTGTTCGCCGCCGCATATACCCAGGATCGGCATGTCGCGCGCCAGCGCACCCTTCACCATCGCGTGCTCGAAGGCGGTGCGCCGGTCCTTGGTCTTGACGGTCGCGTGCTTGGTCGCGTCGCCGAACAAGGCCGGATCCACGTCGAAGGCGCCGCCGGTGATCAGCAGCCCGTCGATGCCGTCGAGATAGGCGTCGGCCAGCTCCGGCTCGTGCGGCAGCGGCAGCGGCAGGCCGCCCACGTCGGCGACGGCGCCGCAGTAGTTCTGGCGCAGCGCGTACCAGGGCATTTTCGACCAGCCGCCGGCGGGTTCGGAGTCGAGCGTGATGCCGATGCGGGGACGTTTCATGAGGACCCTCTTATCACGGCGGCGATTCCGGCGTAAACGCTGGGGCATGGCGGACGATTTC
>JAEUKY010000237.1 GCA_016794005.1 Rhodospirillales bacterium | reverse complement strand
CCCGCCCATGTCGCGGCCGGGGGCCGGGCGCACGCGGCGCACTTCGGGCGTGCCGTCGGCGAGCCAGACGAGCGCGCCGCCGGTCGCGTCCGCCGCCGGCTTCAGCAGCGCTTCGGTCGCGCGCACGTCCGCACTTTCGGTCGGGTTCACGGCGCCCACGGCGGCAAGCGCGCTGCGCTCGCCGTCCGTCAGGCGGTAGAGGCCGGGACGGTCGGGTGCGAACAATCCGTTCTGCCGCCCGCCGCGCGTTTCGGCCAGCCGCAGTTCGGTGCGCGTCCCGTCGGGGGCGACGATCGTGACCGGCGTGACGACCGGGTCGAGCGCGCGCCGTTCCACTTCCACGCGGTTGCCGCGCACGCGGACCTTGAGGTCGTTCTCCTCCAGCTCCGGCTCCTTCATCAGCCAGTGCGCGATGCGCCGCAGCAGTTCGGCGTGCGGCCCGCCGCCGTCGAAGCCGCGGCCCCACAGCCAGATATGGTCGCTCATCAGCTGCGCCACGCGGCCTTCGCCCACGCGGTCGAGCAGCAGCAGCGGCCGGTCGGCAGCGCCGTTCATCAGCACCTGGCCACGGCGCGGCTCGGTGTCGATGTGGCGGAACCAGCGGCCCCATTCGGGCGAGCTGCCCTCGGCCCCCGGCAGGTCGGCGCTGACCGGATGGCGCCGACCGACCGGCGACAGCGTGGGCACGTAGCCCTGCTCGAACTGCTGGCCCGTCGGGATGCCGGGCATGATCTGGCCGAGCGGCGAATTGAACAGCGAGTTGGGCGACGAGAAGTTCGGCCCCACCGCGATCAGCAGCGCACCGCCCGCGCGCACATAGCGCACGATGTTGTCGAGATAGACCGGGGCGAGCACGTCGCGCCGCCGGTAGCGGTCGAAGATGACGAGATCGAATTCGCCCAGCTTCACCTCGAACAGTTCGCGGATCGGGAAGGCGATCAGCGAGAGTTCGTTGACCGGCGTGAAGTCCTGCGCTTCGGGCGGCCGCAGGATCGTGAAATGCACGAGATCGACGCCGGGATCGGACTTCAGCAGGTTGCGCCACGTGCGTTCGCCCGCGTGCGGCTCGCCGGTGACGAGGAGTACACGCAGCCGGTCGCGCACGCCGTTGACGACGACGACCTGCCGGTTGTTCTCCAGCGTCAGTTCGCGCGGGCCCGCCTCGACCTCGATCTCGAAAACCGTCTGCCCGGCCTTGTCGAGCTGGAATTCGATTTCGGTCGACGTGCCCACGGGTGCTCGCAGCGTGTGGAAGGGCTGGCCGTCGCGCTTGATCTCGACGCGCGCTTCCGTGCGCGCGGCGGCGGTCCCGCGCGGCGGCGTGCCTTCGTCGATGCGGATCGTCATCGTCTGCGGCTTGGCGACGATGGCGAAGCCGGGGGCCTGCTCAAGTACGAGCCGGCGGTCCACCTCGTTGCGGTTTCCGGCGATCAGCCCGTGCACGGGGCCGGGCAGGTTGAGGCGCTGGATTTCTTCCGCCGTTCCCTTGGGCGCGTCGTGCACCTGCCCGTCGGTCAGCAGCGCCACGCCGGCGATCCGGTTGCGCGGCACGTCGGAAAGGGCGCGCTCCACCGCCTCGAACAGCCGCGTGCCTTCCTGGCCGACGCCGCCGGCACCCGCGCGCACGACGCGCAGCTCGAAATCCTTCTCGCGCGACAGCCGCTCGCGGATCGCGGTCGCGGCACGGTCCACGCGCTGGCCGCGCTCGCCGGTCTTCATGCTCTCGCTGTCGTCGATGACGAGCAGGCCGATGTCGCTGAGCGGGCGGCGCTCTTCCACCACCGCCAGCGGATTGGCGATGGCCAGCAGCAGGCCCGCGACCGCCGCCGTGCGCCAGACCGCACCGCGCGCGCGCACGATCCACGCGAGGCCAAGGATCGCGAATGCCAAGCCCGCAAGGACCATGAACCAGGTCCAGCCGACGAGCGGGGCGAAGGCGAGCGAATATTCGGTCATCGCTTCAGCCTGTCGAGGATGGCTTCGACATGCACCTGGTCGCCCTTGTAGTTGCCGGTCAGCGCGTACATGACGAGATTGACGCCGAAGCGGATCGCGAA
>JAEUKY010000212.1 GCA_016794005.1 Rhodospirillales bacterium | reverse complement strand
GGAAGGCGCGATGGCGGCGATCGCGGCAGCGGGCGGACACGAGGTACAGGACGCGACCGGCGACATGCGCTGGGGCATGGTCGCTTCCGGCGTGCTGCATGTCGCCGTGTTCGCCTTCGCGATCCTCGATCCGCTGAGCCTGCTGCGCCCGCGCGTGGACGTGCAGGAAGCTCCGCTGATCTTCGAAGTCCTGCCGATCGCCGCGATCACCAACGCCCCGCCGCCGCGCCCCGATCCGCCCGCACCCACGCCGCCCAAGGTCGAAGCCCCGCCGGCCGAAACGCCCGCCCCGCCGGCACCGGTCCCGCCGCGCCCGCAGCCGGCCCCGCCGCCACCGCCACCTCCGCCGCCGGCTCCCGCTCCGCCCGCACCGCCGGCACCCGCACCGGCCCCGGCACCGGCCCCGCGCGTCGAGCCCACGCCGGCCCCCGTGCCCGCACCGGCCCCGCCGGCCCCGCCGCGGCCCGTGGCCGTCACGCCGCCCGCCCCGCCGGCACCCGCCCCGCGCCAGCAGCCGCAGCAGTTCAACCTCGACAACGTGCTGCGCGACCTGACGCGCCCGCGGCCGCAGGCGCCCGCCGCCGCACCCACGCCGGCCCCGCCCGCACCCCAGCAGACGGCGCGCGCGGCGTCGAACGCGCCCAACAATCCGCTGCTGCCGCTGTCGATGACCGAGACCGACGCGATCCGCCAGCGCGTGTCGCAGTTCTGGAACATCGACGCGGGTGCGCGCGGCGTGGAGACTTTCGCGGTCGAGCTGCGCGTCTGGGTGCTGCCCGACGGCACCGTGCAGGACGTGAAGATCGAGCGCGCGACCGGCGAGGACAATTCCTTCCGCCAGGCCTTCGCCGAGGGCGCGCGCCGCGCGGTCCTGCGCGCCTCGCCGCTGCCGATGCCGGCCAACAACGCCCAGCAGATGACGAACGGCAACCTGACGCTCGCGTTCAAGGCCGCCGAAATGCTGGGCCAGAGACGCTGACCCCCGAATCGTTCTAGAACTTCACCGACGCATCCGATTGGAAGTCCGCAAGATGACGATGATCGACCGCTCAAGCTTCCCGATGTCGCGCCGCGCGATGTTCGCCGGCGGCCTGGCACTCGCCGCCGCACCCGCCGCGGCCCAGGTGCGCATCGACATCACGCGCGGCCGCGTGGACCCGGTGCCGACGGCCGTGTCGAACTTCTTCGGCGAAGGCCCGGACGAGGCGACCGGCCGCGAGATGGCCAAGGTCATCGCGGGCAACCTCGAACGCTCCGGCCTGTTCCGCCCGATCGACCAGAAGGCCTACATCCAGACGTCGGCACAGATGCGCACCGCCCCGCCGCGCTTTCCCGACTGGCGCAGCCTCAACGCGGCCCTCCTCGTGCAGGGCACGGTCGAAACGCAGCGCGACGGCCGCCTGCGCGTCGAGTTCCGCCTGTGGGACGTCTACGGCGAGAGCCAGATGGAGGGCCGCGTCTACACGACCGTGGCCGCCAACTGGCGGCGCATCGCGCACATCGTCTCGGACGCGGTCTACAAGCGCGTGACGGGCGAGGACGGCTATTTCGACACGCGCGTCGTCTACATCTCGGAATCCGGCCCGCAGCAGCGGCGCGTCAAGCGGCTGGCGATCATGGACCAGGACGGGGCCAACCACCGGTTCCTGACCGACGGGCGCGAGCTCGTGCTCACGCCGCGCTTCTCGCCGACGGCGCAGGAGATCACGTATCTCGCCTACGTGCCGGTGCCGAACAACCCGAACATCGTGCGGCCGCGCGTCTATCTCTACAACATCGATACCGGACAGCGCGAAGTGGTCGGCGACTTCCCCGGCATGACGTTCGCGCCGCGCTTCTCGCCCGACGGCAACCGCGTGATCATGTCGATGTCCCAGCAGGGCAACACCGACGTCTATTCGATGGATCTGCGCACGCGCCAGGTGCTGCGCGTGACGAACCATCCGTCGATCAACACCTCGCCGTCCTATTCGCCCGACGGGCGGCAGATCGTCTTCAACTCGGATCGCGGCGGCACGCAGCAGTTGTATACGATGACGGCCGGCGGCGACAGCGTGCAGCGCATCAGCTTCGGCACCGGGCGCTATTCGACCCCCGTCTGGTCGCCGCGCGGCGACCTGATCGCCTTCACCAAGCAGACCGAGGGCGAGTTCTATATCGGCGTGATGCGCCCGAACGGGCAGGACGAGCGACTCCTGACCCGGGCCTTCCTGGTCGAGGCCCCCACCTGGGCGCCGAATGGCCGCGTAGTGATGTATTTTCGCCAAGGCCCCACGGATGCCCGCGGGCAGGGGGGCAATGCCCGACTTTATTCAATCGATCTAACGGGTTACAACGAGCGGGAGATCCTCACCCCGGCCGACGGTTCGGACCCCGCCTGGTCGCCGCTACTGCCTTGAACTGCCTTGACCATCCTTGATTTGTAACAACCCGGCCTATATATTCCGCTCGGTTTTGCCAAGGCGGCCGCATCTTCGGTGCACGCATTGCGACAAACTGTCTATGCGCATTTCGCCTGCCTTCGGGTAAGACGCCTGCGCAAAATGCGGTTTTCGCACTGCGAACGACGATGTTCCGTCGCGGTCCTGAGACACGCCACATACCGACACGCCACATCCCGAGACGTGGGTAGGAAGAAAGAGGAGTTCGTTTAAATGCGCTTTAAGCTGATGAGCATGCTTGCCGCGGTCGCCCTGCTGGCTGCGTGCGAAACCGCCCCGCAGAACACGGCCGCCACGGGCGGCTCCGGCGCTGCCGGTGCGGCTCCGGCCGCGACGGCGCAGGCTCCGGCCGGCCCGCGTCCGGGTTCGCAGGAGGACCTGGTCCGCAACGTCGGCGATCGCATTTTCTACGACTTCGACAAGTCGGAACTGCGTCCGGAAGCCCGCCGCACGATCGAGCGCTGGGCCGGCTGGCTGAAGCAGTACCCGCAGGTCACCGTGACCGTCGAAGGTCACGCCGACGAGCGCGGCACGCGCGAATACAACATCGCGCTGGGCGAGCGTCGCGCCACCACGGCCCGCAACTTCCTCGTCTCGCAGGGCATCGACGCCCGCCGCGTGGCGACGATCTCGTACGGCAAGGAGCGCCCGGCGGTCCTCGGCTCGAACGAGGCGGCCTGGTCGCAGAACCGCCGCGCGGTGATGCAGGTCAACT
>JAEUKY010000175.1 GCA_016794005.1 Rhodospirillales bacterium | reverse complement strand
GACTGGAACAGCATGCCGAACTTGCGGTTGACCGCTTCGCGTTCGCGCGCGGGCATGCCGATAACTTCCTGCCCGTCGACCTTGATCGAGCCTTCTTCCGGATCGAGCAGGCCCAGGATGCACTTGAGCAGCACCGATTTGCCCGTGCCCGAGCCGCCGATGATGACGACGGATTCCGCATTGCCGACGTCGAGATCGAGGCCGTTCAGCACGACCTTGTGGCCGAAGCGCTTCTTCAGGCCGCGGATCTGGATTTTCGGGGTGTCGGCCATGCGCGTCCCCACCTAGCGTGTCGCGAAGAAGATTTCGGTGATCGCGTAGTTGAAGATCAGGATCAGGATCGATGCCGACACGACCGCGTTCGTCGTGGCGCGCCCCACGCCTTGCGCGCCGCCGTCCGAGTTGTAGCCGTGGTAGCAGCCCATCAGCGTGATGATGAAGCCGAACACGGCCGCCTTCACGAGGCCCGAGAAAACGTCCATGAACTCGAGGAAGTCGAAGGTCTGCTTTAGATAGACCGCCGCGTTGAACTCGAGCTTGTAGACGCCCACGATGTAGCCGCCGAACACGCCGATGATGTCGGCCACGACGACGAGCATCGGCAGCGTGACCGCACCCGCGATCAGGCGCGGCGCCACGAGATATTTCATCGGGTTCGTCGACAGCGTGTGGAGCGCGTCGATCTGCTCGGTCACGCGCATCGTGCCGATCTCGGCGGCGATCGAGGCGCCGATGCGCCCGGCCACCATCAGGCCCGCGATGACGGGACCCAGTTCGCGCGTGACCGACAGCACGACGACCGTGGCGACGGCGCTTTCCGCCGAGAAGCGCGCGAAGCCCGTGTAGCTCTGCAGCGCCAGCACCATGCCGGTGAACAGCGCCGTAAGGCCCACCACGGGCAGCGAGAAATACCCGATATCCAGCATCTGGCGCAGGATGTGGCGCACGTAGAAGGGCGGGCGGAAACAGTGCGAGACGGCGCGTGCGCTGAACAGCGAGATCTCGCCGATCTGCTGAAGGAAGCTGAGGAAAAAGCGGCCGACTGTCGCGAGCGGATTCATGCGGCAGGCTCGAGATAGCTGCGCGCGAAGCGCTTGCCCAGGCGCGTCAGCACCTCGTACCCGTTCGTCCCGGCGATGTCGGCGACCTCGTCGACGGTCATGCGGCTGCCGAGAAGCTCGACCATGCGGCCGGGAACGGCTTCGGGTACATCGCTGACATCGAGGGTGATCAGATCCATGGAAACGCGACCGAGGAAGGGAACCCGCTTTTCGCCGACATAGGCGGCACCCCGGCCGGAAAGCGAGCGAAGCCACCCGTCGGCGTAACCGCAGGCGATCGTTGCGACTTTCGTCGCTCGACTCGCCTGCCAAGTCGCACCATAGCCAACGGTCTGGGGGTGGTCAATTTCGCGCACCTGAAGTATGCGCGCTTCCATCCGCGCGACCGTGCGCACCGGGTTCGGACGTCCCGGCGTGGGATTGATGCCGTAGACGGCGCAGCCCGGCCGCGCCAGGTCGAACGCGTAGTCGGCCCCCAGGAACACGCCCGAGGAATTGGCGAAGCTCGCCGCCGCCTTCGGGAACGCGGCGCGGATGCGGCGGAAACGTTGGAGCTGTTCGGCGTTGATCGGATTGTCGGGCTCTTCGGAGCTGACGAGATGGCTCATCACGAAGCGCACGTCGAGCGCCGAAAGGATCGAAGGATCGGCGATCAGCCTTTCGGTATCGCGCGGCGAAATGCCGAGGCGCGACATGCCGGTGTCGAAATGGAGATTGGCCTTCAGCTTCTCGCCGGCCGCACGCGCCGCGTTCGCCCAGGCCTCGATCTCGCCGAGGTCGTTGAGACTTGGCGTGAGGTCGCGGCGACGGAAGAGGGGGGCTTCGTCGGGGCCGAGCCCGTCGAGCACGCAGACGGAAGCGTCTTCGCCGACATAGTCGCGCAGCTCCAGCCCTTCGTTGAGGCGCGCGACGAAAAAATGCCGGCAGCCCGCGCGGTAGAGCGCCCTGCCCACGGGGCCTGCACCCAGACCGTAACCGTCGGCCTTGACGACGCCGGCGCACTTCGCCGGTGCGACGCGCGCGGCAAGATTGCGCCAATTGGCGACGAGGGCGGCCAGATCGACGGTAAGCAGCGAAGCTGGACGCGCGTCAGTCATGCATGTCGGGCAGGTAGTCCGACGCGGCGAGGTCCGAGAATTTCGTGAACTGCCCGTCGAAGCGCAGGCGCACCGTGCCGATCGGGCCGTGACGCTGCTTGCCGAGGATGACCTCGGCGACGTTCATCACCTGCTCGCCGCGCTCCTGCCATTTCTGGTGCCGCTCGTTGAACTTGCTTTCGTCCTCCTCCGGGCGGCGGGAGGGTTCGGCGCGGCTGTGGTAGTACTCCTCGCGGTAGACGAACATGACGACGTCGGAGTCCTGTTCGATCGTGCCGGATTCGCGAAGGTCGGAAAGCTGCGGGCGCTTGTCTTCGCGCTGCTCGACCGCGCGCGAAAGCTGCGACAGCGCCACGACCGGCACGTCCAGCTCCTTGGCCAGCGCCTTGAGGCCGCGGGTGATCGCCGAGATTTCCTGCACGCGGCCCTCCGCACGGCTGCCCGGCGGCGGTGCGAGAAGCTGGAGATAGTCGATGACGATCAGTCCCAGCCCGTGCGTGCGCTTCAGCCGCCGCGCGCGCGTGCGCACGGCCGACACCGACAGGGCCGGCGTATCGTCGATATGCAGCGGCAGCGTGGCGAGGCGCTGGGCCGCCTCGACGAACTTGGGGAAGTCCTCGCCCGAAACCTCGCCGCGCCGGATCTTGTCGGAAGGGACTTCGACCTGTTCGGACAGAAGTCGGTTGGCAAGTTGTTCGGCCGACATTTCGAGCGAGAAGAACGCGACCGTGCCGCCTTCGGCGTCGGGATCGTCCTTGTCGAGGCCTTCGAGCGTGGCGCGATCGAGCCACTTCTGGCGGGCGAGGGCCGCGTTGAAGGCGAGCTTCGTGGCGAGCGCGGTCTTGCCCATCGACGGGCGGCCCGCGAGGATGATCAGGTCGGATTTGTGCAGGCCGCCGAGCTTGTCGTCGAGATCGGCGAAACCCGTCGTGATGCCGGTTACGGCCCCGTCGCGCTTGTAGGCGAGGGTGGCCATATCGATGGCAGCCGTCAGCGCCTTGTTGAATGTCTTGAAGCCGCCTTCGACCTGGCCCTTTTCGGCAAGGTCGAACAGCTTCTGTTCGGCCGCCTCGATCTTCTGGTTGGCGTCGCTGTCCACGTCGAAGGCGAACGCCTCGTTGACGACGTCGGTGCCGATGTCGATCAGCTGCCGGCGCAGATAGAGATCGAAGATGCGCTGCGCGTAATCCTGCGCGTTGATGATCGTGACGGCGGCGGCCTGCAGGCGCGCGAGATACTCGGCCCCGCCGATTTCCGCCAGCTCGCCGTCGTGCTCGAAATAGTTCTTCAGCGTCGCGGCGTTCGCCTGCTGGCCCTTCTGCACGAGCTTGCCGATCGCATCGTAGATGCGCCCGTGGCGTCCGTCGGCGAAATGCTCGGGAAGCAGAAGTTCGCTGACCTTCTCGAAGGCGCGGTTGTTGGCGAGCAGGGCCGCCAGCAATCCCATCTCGACTTCGAAATTGTGCGGCGGGATCCGCGGCGCCGGCTCGTCGCCGGCGCGGTTCGGAAAGGGAGCGACGTTGCTGGGCAGAGGAGTTTCCATCGGGGTCGCGACCATAGGCGCGTCTGCACTCGGGCAACAAACGAATTGCGACGGATCGACTCGATTTGGAAGTTATCCAGTGGATTGTGTGGACAACAGCGGACGCTGCGCAAGAAACGAAAAACGGCGCGCGTCCGGATGACGCGCGCCGCTGATCGGCAAGATCGACGAAGTGAGCGGAGGGTGAGGGGCTTACGCCTCTTCCTTCGCCTTCGTCTTGCGGGCCTTCTTCGCCGGCTTCTCGGCGGCCGGTTCCTCGGCGGCGGGCGCCGCTTCGACGGCGGGCTCTTCCGCCGGGGCGGTCGCCTCGGCTGCCGGTGCGGCTTCGGCCGTCGGCTTCGGCGCCTTGCCTTCGGCCTGGAGCTTGGCTTCCTCAGGCGTCTGGGCGACGTTGACCGTAATCGCGACGGCGACTTCCGGGTGCAGCGCCACGCGGGTCTTGACCAGACCCAGCGCCTTGATCGGCTGGTCGAGCAGCACCTGCGCGCGCGTGACGGTCACGCCCGCTTCGGTGATCGCGGCCGCCACGTCGCGGCTCGACACCGAACCGTAGAGCATGCCGGTCTCGCCGGCCTGGCGGATGATCACGACGGCGAACTTGTCGCCCATCTTGTCGGCCACGGCCTGCGCGTCGGCGCGAAGCTTGAGGTTCTGGGCCTCGAGCTGGGCGCGCTGCTTCTCGAAGAACGCCATGTTCTCCTTCGTCGCGCGCATCGCCTTCTTCTGCGGCAGCAGGTAGTTGCGCGCGAAACCGGGCTTGACCTTGACCACATCGCCCATCTGGCCGAGCGATTCGATCCGTTGCAGCAGAATTACGTCCATCTGGGACATGTCTTGTCTCCTTGACCTTGCCGTCGTTCGATTGGGTTACGTAACGGGCGGCGAGCCCTTCGGCCCGCGCGCCTTGAGGTTTGCATAGGGTTCGATGAGGCCGAGCACGGCCAGCACGACGATCGGCCAGCCGAAGACGATGACCGAACCGTAGACCGCACCCAGCGCCATACCGCGCCAGTTCAGGTTCCGCACCAGCGCATGGACGATGCCCAGCCCCGCGAGCGCGTAGATCGCCACGAGGATCGCCATCATGTTGCGCGAGGCGAACCCGCCGAAGCCGTCGAGGAACGAGCCCGCCGCGAAGATCGCGGTGAGGCCCATCAACCAGCCCGGCAGTTCGATGTCGGCCATCTGCGGCGAGGGGCGCCGGTTGACGCCCGCGCGCCGCACGAGCGCCTGGCCGAGAATGCCGTTGACCAGCGTCATGATCATCCACGACACCGCGACGATTCCGGCGAACAGGCGCGCGATCTGGGCGGCGAACTCCTCGAGATTGGCGATCTGCAGGCCGGCGGGGCCGCGCAGCCTGCGGAACGTCTCGACGATGAACGTCTCGATCGTGCCTTCGAGGCCGCCCGGCTGTCCGGCGAAAGAGATCGCCACGCCGGCGAACAGTGCAGCCGTCAGTCCGAGAAGTGCGGTCACCAGGCCGCCCGGCGGGTACCATTCGACGTCGCCCGGTCCACCGCCCGCCGCCGGCCGCCACAGAAGCGACTGGCGGACGAGCACGAGGACCGGAGCGGCGTTGACCACCGCGTAGATCAGCGCGAACACGAAGCCGCCGGCGACGAACGTCACGACGATGCCCGCCATCGAGGCAAGCGCCACCGCGCCCGTCCCCATCCACAGCCCGACCGCGAAAAGCGGGAGCTGCGCCAGGTACGCGAGCAGGAAGGCGGCGGGCGAGGCGGTGAGCAGCGAGGCGTAAACCAGCGCACTCGCCGAACCCGCAGCGACCGCAATCATCGCGAAGGTCGTCGGCATCTGCCGTCCTTGTGCCGGGCCGTCCGGGGCTGCCCCCGGGCGAACCCTGTTACTTCAGCACGTAGGGCAGCAGGCCGAGGAAGCGCGCGCGCTTGATCGCACGCGCCAACTCGCGCTGCTTGGGTGCCGAAACGGCCGTGATGCGCGCCGGGACGATCTTGCCGCGCTCCGAGACGAAGCGCTGGAGCAGGCGGACGTCCTTGTAGTCGATCTTCGGCGCGTTCGGGCCCGAGAACGGGCACGACTTGCGGCGGCGGAAGAACGGACGACGGCCGCCGAAGCCGCCGCCACCTTCGCCGCGTTCGCCGCGTTCGCCGCGTTCGCCCGAGGAACGTTCGTTCGAGGGATTCGCCATGGTCAGATCGCTCCTTCGATAGCGGCCGGCTCGCCCGCATCCGCGTCGCGGCGGCGGGGACGGAAGTTGTCGCGGTCGCCGTAACGGCCGCCGCCTTCGCGGTCGCCGCGGCCTTCGCGCTCGTCGCGCTTCTGCATCATCGCCGACGGCGCTTCGTCGATCGCGTCGACGCGCACGGTCAGGTGGCGCAGGATGTCTTCGTTGAGGCCCATCGTGCGCTCCATCTCGGCGATCGCCTTTGCGGGCGCCTCGATGCACAGCATCACGTAGTGGGCCTTGCGGTTCTTCTTGATGCGGAAGGTCAGCGAACGCAGACCCCAGTATTCCCGCTTCTTCACTTCGCCGCCCAGTTCCTTGAGCGTGGCGGTGAACTGATCGGCAAGCGCGTCGACCTGGGGCTGAGCCAAGTCCTGACGCGCGATGAATACGTTCTCGTAGAACGCCATCGGCAGCTCCTCTCGGGTTTCGGACCCAAGACCCCCGCGTCGGCCGAGCGCCGCCACGGGTCCGGGTCCAAGCCGCTATCTGTGCCCATCGGGGGCCGGGGAAGGCGGCAAGGAGAACGGACGGGATATGGCCCCGTCCGTCGTTGAGGCCGCGGGGTATACACGCAATCCCCCGGCCCCGCAAGAGCGGGGTCCGGCAGGGGTTTTCAGCTTCCGTGGCCGTGCCGGGGGGCGGTCGGGGCGGGGGCCCGGATGGCCTGGACGGCCACGTTCGCCTCGATCTTGCCGGCGCGCTCGAAAGTCAGGGTCACCGGGAAGCTCTGGCCCGCCTTAAGGGGGGCCTTGAGGTCGAGCAGCATCACGTGCAGGCCGCCCGGTTGCAGGACCGTCGGCGAGCCCGGCGAGACCTCGATCGCGTCGACGGGGCGCATCTGGGCGACGTTCCCGACCATGATGTGGTTGTGGAGCTCGACCTTTCCGGCAACCGGGGAGGCCGCGGACAGCAGCTTGTCCGGGGCCGTGCCGGTGTTATGGAGCGTCAGATAGGCGGCCCCGTTCTTCGCTTCGCCCGCACTTGCGCGCGCCCAGGCCGTCTCGACGCGGATCGGGCCCTGCTGGGCCATTGCTGCGACAGGCGCCAGCGAAAGCAGGATGGCGAATGCGATTCGACGAAGCATAGTCACTCCAATTCAATGAGTTATGCGTCCAAGCTCGCAATCCTATAGAGCCTGAAATGGAACGCAACCGGGCATATCGTCGCGCGGCGGCGGCTTGACTTGCGAATGTGTGACGGTTACGGGAGCGCTCGTCCCTGCCCAAGAATTCGACAGGATTTCCCACACGATGCGCGCATTCACATTCCCCGGCCAAGGCAGCCAGGCGCCCGGCATGGGCCGGGATCTCGCCGCCGCTTTTCCCGCCGCCCGCCTCGTGTTCGAGGAAGTGGACGACGCCCTCGGCCAGAAGCTGTCGAAGCTGATGTTCGAAGGCCCGGCCGACGAACTGACGCTGACCGCCAACGCCCAGCCCGCCCTGATGGCCGTGTCGATCGCAGTCATGCGCGTGCTGGAGAGCGAGGCGAAGCTCGATCTCGGCAAGCACGTGTCGTTCGTCGCGGGCCATTCGCTGGGCGAATACTCGGCTCTCGCCGCGGCCGGCACGTTCGCGATCGCGGATGCCGCCCGCCTGCTGCGCAAGCGCGGCGAAGCCATGCAGAAGGCCGTTCCGGTCGGGACCGGCGCCATGGCGGCCCTGCTCGGGCTCGATCTTCCGGCCGCCGAAGAAGTGGCGGCCGCGTCGCGCTCGTCGCCCGACGGCAAGGACGAAGTCTGCGAGTGCGCGAACGACAACGCGCCGGGGCAGGTCGTCGTCTCGGGCCACAAGGCTGCCGTCGAACGCGCACTCGAGATCGCCAAGACCAAGGGGGCCAAGCGCGCGATGCTGCTACCGGTCAGCGCGCCGTTCCACTGCTCGCTTATGCAGCCGGCCGCCGACGTGATGCAGGAAGCGCTCGCCGCCGTGAAGATGGCGCCGCCGCGCGTGCCGCTGGTCGCGAACGTGACCGCGTCGGCCGTTTCGGACGCCGGCGAGATCGCCAAGCTGCTGGTCCGCCAGGTGACGGGCCGCGTGCGCTGGCGCGAATGCGTCTCGTACATGAAGGGGCAGGGCGTG
>JAEUKY010000139.1 GCA_016794005.1 Rhodospirillales bacterium | reverse complement strand
GCCGAACTCGCGCAGGTCCGCCTCGTCGAACGCGTTGTCGAGCGACAGCATCGGCACTTCGTGGCGGATCTTGCCGAACCCGGCGGCGGCGGGTGCGCCCACCTTGTCCGACGGCGAATCCCCGCGCCGCAGCAGCGGGAAGCGCTTCTCGATCGCGGCGTTGCGTTTTTTTAGCGCATCGTAGGCCGCGTCGGAAACGAGGGGCGCGTCCTTGCCGTGATAGGCGAGATCGTGGCGCACGATCTCCTTCGCCAGCCGTTCGAGTTCGGCCGCCGCCTGTCCGGCGGAGAGATCGTCGATCGCGATTTCGGAATAGTCGGCTTTCTTCGCCGCCTTCTTCTTGGCACTCATGCGGCCGGGCTCGCCAGCAGCGCGTCGGCTGCCGCGCGCGCCGCATCGGTGATCGTGGCACCGGAGAGCATGCGCGCGATCTCCTCGCGCCGCGCGCGCGCGTCGAGCGTTTCCACGCGCGTGGCGGCGGTCTTGGCGGTCGCGGTCTTGGCGACGCGCAGATGCGTGTCGGCGCGCGCGGCCACCTGCGGGCTGTGCGTGACGACCAGCACCTGGGCTTCGCGCGCGAGGCGCGCGAGGCGTTCGCCCACGGCCGCCGCGACGGCCCCGCCGATGCCGGCGTCGACCTCGTCGAACACGAGGGCGGGGGCGAGGCCGCGGCGCGCGTCGGCGCGCGCGAGCACCACCTTCAGCGCCAGCATGAAGCGCGCAAGCTCGCCGCCCGACGCGATCCTGGCGAGCGGGCCCGGCTCGCTGCCGGGGTTGGTCGCCACCTCGAACGCGACGGAATCCATGCCGCCGGCGTGCCAGTCGGCTTCCGGCAGCGGCGCGATGCGCGTGCGGAACTTCGCCTTGTCGAGCTTCAGCGGCGGCAGTTCCTTGGCCAGCGCCTTGTCGAGCTTGCCCGCGGCGGCGTTGCGCGCGACCGACAGCGCCTTCGCGGCCGCAAGGAAGGCCGATTTCGCGGCCGCGGCTTCCTGCGCGAGTTTCTTCAGGCCCGCCTCGCCGTCGTCGAGGGCGGAAAGCTTCTCCGCGATCTCGGCGCGCAGCTTGGCCAGCCCGTCCACGTCGGTGCGGTGCTTGCGCGCCAGTGCGCGGAGCGCGAACAGCCGCTCCTCGGTCTTTTCCAGATCGCTGCCGCCTTCGGCGAGCGCTTCGCCCGCCGCCTCGATCTCGGCCGCGGCGTCCATCGCTTCGGAGGCGGCGCGGTCGAGGGCCGCGATGGCGCGGTCGAAGCGTTCGCCCGCATGCGGGGCGACGCGTTCGAGGGCGCGCTGGGCCGCGCGCAAGGCGCCTTCCGCACCCTTGTGCTGGCCGATCTCGGCGGCGGCTTCGGCAAGGGCTTCGGCCAGCTTCTCGCGGCCCTGCAGGATCGCGCGCTGTTCGGCGAGGGTCTTTTCCTCGCCTTCCTTCGGCTCCAGCGCGTCGAGTTCGCCCACGGCGTGGCGCAGATAGTCTTCCTCGGCGCGCGCGCGCGCGACGGCTTCGTTCGCCTCGTCGACCGCGCGCGTCTTCGCGCGCCAGTCGGCGTGCAGGCGCGCGAGTTCGGCGGCCGGGCGAACGAGATCGGCCCACGCGTCGAGCAGGCCGCAATGGGTGGACGCGTCGAACAGGCCGTGCGTGTCGAACTGGCCGTGCACCTCGACCAGCGTCTCGCCAAGCTCGCGCAGCAGGCCGACCGAGCAGGCCTGGTCGTTGGCGAAGGCGCGGCTGCGCCCGTCGGCGGAAAGCACGCGGCGCAGGATCAGCGGCGCGCCGGCCTCGGGCAGGTCGAGCCCCTGTTCGGAAAGGCGCGCCAGCGCCGGGTGCCCCGCCTCGACGTCGAAGCTGGCGGCCACGCTCGCCTGCGTGGCCCCCTTGCGCACGAACCCGGCTTCGGCCCGGCCGCCCAGTGCGAGACCGAGCGCGTCGAGCAGGATCGACTTGCCCGCCCCCGTCTCGCCCGTCAGCGCCGCCAGGCCCGCCTCGAAGGCGAGGTCGAGCCGGTCGATCAGGACGAAGTCGCGGATGGCGAGCGAAGCGAGCATCGCCTTCGATGTAGCGGGAGAATCGCCTGCGGGGAAGGCGGGCGGCACCAGCGTGAGGAACGGGCGTGGCATCGCGGGGAAAACTCCGTCGCCGGGGAGGGGAATCGCAGCTCCGACGCTAGCGCCGCCGCATGGATGTTGTCAATATGTTCTCGTTATTTATTCCTAGAACGGACGGCCGTTCCCGTCAGAACAGGTTCAGCGGATTGAGCACGTTGAGCGTGCGCGAGACGAGGCCCGGGCGGTCGTCCTTCGGCAGTTCGCCGGTACCCACGAGGGCGAAGGAGTCCTGATACCACTCGCTGCCCGGATAGTTGTGGCCGAGGACGGCGGCCGAGCGGCGCGCCTCGTCGACGAGGCCCAGCGCCATGTAGCCCTCGACGAGGCGGTGCAGCGCCTCGGGCACGTGGCCGGTCGTCTGGTATTTGTCGACGACGGTGCGGAAGCGGTTGATCGCTGCAAGCCACTGGCCGCGCTTCAGGTAGAAGCGGCCGACCTCCATCTCCTTGCCGGCGAGATGGTCGTAGGTCAGGTCGATCTTGACGCGCGCGTCGCGCGCGAACGGCGTCTCGGGGAAGCGGCGCACCACTTCCTGCAGCGCCTGCAGCGAGGTTTCCGTCATGCGCGCGTCGCGCGCCACGTCGGTGATCTGCTCGTAGTTGCACAGCGCCTTCAGATAATAGGCGTAGGCGACGTCGCGGTTGGACGGGTTCAGCTGGATGAAGCGGTCGATCGCGACGATCGCGTCGTCGTACCTGTTCGCCTGGTAGTGCGCGTAGGCCGCCTGCAGCAGGGCGCGCGTCGCCCAGACCGAATAGGGGTGCTGGCGCTCGACCTCGTCGAAGAGCTTGGCCGCGCGCCGGTAGTTGCCGGTCGACATCGCGTTGACGGCGTTGTTGTAGAGCTCCTCGACCGGCCGCTCGACATAGGCCTCTTCCTCGGTGCCGCTGCACGCGGCGGCGAGCAGGCCCACGGCCAGGGCTGCGGCAAGGCGAATCGGTCGGGCGGCGCGTTTCGCGGTCATGACCTTAATATAGGGGAGTTCCGGGGGAAATTCAGCCCTGCCGGACGGGCGGGGTCAGTCCGACGCGAGGCTCGCCCGGGCGGGCGGCCGGGCATAGGTGTCGGGCGAAATCTCGGTCCAGCGCCAGGCGGCGGGGGCGGCGAACAGCGCGTGCAGCAGCGCGTTGTTGTGCCGGTGGCCAGTGCGCCGGGCGCGGGCATGGCCCAGGATCGGGGCGCCCGCGAGATAGAAGTCGCCGACCAGGTCCAGCACCTTGTGGCGCACGAACTCGTCGTCGAAGCGCAGGCCGTCCTCGTTGAGGATGCGTTCGCCCGAGACGACGACCGCGTTGTCGAGCGAGCCGCCGCGCGCCAGACCCATCGCGCGCAGCGAGGCGACCTCGTGCTCGAAGCCGAAGGTGCGCGCGCGGGCGATGTCCTGGCGGAAGCCGGCCGGCTCCAGCGCCACGTGGATGGCCTGCCGGCCGATCGCCTCGTTGGCGAAATCGATCTCGAATTCGGCCGAGAAGCCCGCACCCGGCGCCAGCTCGATATGCGCGTCGCCCTCGCTGTAGGCGATGGGGGCGAGGATCTCGATGGCGCGGCGGGGAGCCGCCTGCTCGATGGTGCCCGCGCAGTCGACCAGGAACAGGAACGGGGCGGCCGAGCCGTCCATGACCGGAACCTCGTCGGCGTCGAGCTCGACGATCAGGTTGTCGATCTCTGCCCCGTAGAGGGCGGCCATCAGGTGTTCGATCGTGCCGATCTTCGTGCCGGCATCGTTGGCCAGCATCGAGCACAGGCGCGTGTCGCGCACCGCGCGAAAATCGGCCTTCAGGACGCCTGCATCGCCGGGAATGTCGCGGCGGCGGAAGACGATGCCGTGGTTGGGGGCGGCCGGCAGCAGCTGCATGGCGACCTTGCGGCCGGAATGCAGGCCCGTCCCGGTGCACGCGATCGGACCCTTCAGGGTGCGCTGCGCAACGGTACGCGACTTTTGTGTACGCTTGCCGAGCAAATCCGAACTCCGTGGGGCGAGGCACCTTGCGACCACAACGCCGGGCCGCCTTGCCTTCTTCCCCTCAAAAAACCTTGAGGCTCCGAGGGTTGGTACAAGACCGCCCTCGGAGCCTCAAGTCACCTTTTGTTGCGAACTGTTGCAGGCATGGCGACCTGCGGTTCGCGGCCTAGTTCGCCTGGCGGCGCAGGAACGCCGGGATTTCCAGCAGATCGTCTTCCGACTTCGACTGGACGCGGTCCGACGGGTCGAGCCCGCCCAGGCGCGGTTGCGCGGTAGCCGGCTGCGGTGCCGGCGTCGGCGCGGGGGCCGCGGCGACGGGCGCCGGAGCCGCCGCCGTGGCGGCCGGTGCCGGCATGATGCCGCCGACCGGTGCGACCAGCGTGGGCTGCGGGCGGGCGGCTTCGCCCTCGGCACGCGGCGCGCTGCCGCGCATCATGCGCGAGAACAGCGTGTCGCGGCGCGGGGCGGCCGCCTTGGCCGGTGCCGCCGCCTTGGCCGCGTTGACCAGTTCGGCTTCCGCGAACGGGTTGGCCGGCTGGGCCGGGGCGGCTGCGGCCGGGGCCGCGACCTCGACCGGCTTGGGCGGGATGAACGCCTCGGCGGCCGGGGCCGGCTCGACGACCGTCTCCGCCGCGGCGGGCGCCGGGACGGGTTCGGGCATCGGGGCCGGTTCCATCTTCAGCGCGGTCGCACCCTGCTGGATCGGTGCGGGCTGCGGAGCGGCCTGCGCCACCGTCGGGGCATAGGCCGGGACCGGCGGGATCGCCGTCGCCGCGGCCACGGCGGCAGGCGCCGTCGTGGTCATCGGGGCCGGACGCGCGGTGGCGCGGATGTTGACCACCTTCTTGTCGGGCAGCGGCATCGCGGCGGCGATCGCCTCGATGCCGGTCGCCACGACCGACACGCGCATGCGGCCGTTCAGGCTCTCGTCGAAGGTCGAGCCGAAGATGATGTTCGCGTCCGGATCGACCTCGTCGCGGATGCGGTTGGCGGCCTCGTCGACCTCGAACAGCGTCATGTCCATGCCGCCGGTGATGTTGATGAGCACGCCCTTGGCGCCCTTCATCGACACGTCATCGAGCAGCGGGTTCGAGATCGCCTTCTGGGCGGCGTCGATGGCGCGGTTGTCGCCCTCGGCCTCGCCCGTACCCATCATCGCCTTGCCCATCTCGCCCATCACCGAGCGGATGTCGGCGAAGTCGAGATTGATGAGACCCGGCATCACCATCAGGTCGGTGACGCCGCGCACGCCGGAGTAAAGCACGTCGTCGGCCATCTTGAAGGCGTCGGCGAAGGTCGTGCGCTCGTTCGCCACCCGGAACAGGTTCTGGTTCGGGATGATGATGAGCGTGTCGACCGTCTGCTGAAGCTCCTCGATGCCGGCTTCGGCCAGGCGCATGCGGTTCTGCCCTTCGAAGTGGAAGGGCTTGGTCACCACGCCGACCGTCAGGATGCCGTGCTCGCGGCACGCGCGCGCGATGACGGGGGCGGCACCCGTGCCGGTCCCGCCGCCCATGCCGGCGGCGACGAACACCATGTGCGAGCCCTGGATGTGCTCCAGCAGGTCGCCCATGGATTCTTCCGCGGCTACGCGGCCGACGTCGGGGCGGGAACCGGCACCCAGCCCTTGCGTGACGCCCACGCCGAGCTGGAGCTTGCGTTCCGCGATCGACTGGCCGAGCGCCTGGGCGTCGGTGTTCGCGACGACGAACTCCACGCCTTCGAGCTTGGCGCGGATCATGTTGTTGACGGCGTTGCCGCCGGCACCGCCCACACCGACGACGGTGATGCGCGGCTTCAGTTCGCTGGGCTGGACTCCGAGAGTGATTGCCATGGTCGTTACCTCCGATGCCTGTGAGTTCCGTGAAGCTGGTTGATCTGGTGGCCCGCTTGGCGCGGGCCGGGACGGTGTCTGCGTCTTCGTCGCGGCGGTGAAGGTCCTCCCGTCATAGGTTCTCCTTCAGCCACATTCCGAAGCGGCCGATCATCCCGGCACCCGGTGCGGGTGCGGTTTCCGGCCGCAGGGATTCCGAGCCCTTGGCGAGGGCGAAAGCGACGAGCCCGGCGCACGCCGCGAAGGCGGGACCGCCGGTCTGGTCGGCCAGACCCTGCAGGCGGATGGGCTTGCCCATGCGCACCTGCTTGTCGAGGACCATGGCGGCGAGCTCGCGCACGCCCTGGAGCTGCGAAGCGCCGCCCGTCAGCACGACGCGCCGGCCCGCGATGCGGTCGAAGCCCGAGGCTTCGAGGCGCTGGCGCACCATCTCGAACGTCTCTTCCAGACGCGGCGCGATGATCCCGGTCAGGATCGATTTCGGCACGTGGTTGGCCTGCGCGTGTTCTTCCTCGCCGACCAGCGGCACGTCGATGATCTCGCGCTCGTCCGCGGCCGACGGGATGCAGCTGCCGTGCAGCGTCTTCATCCGTTCGGCGTAGGCGAGCGGCGTGGAAAGCCCGCGCGCGATGTCGTTGGTGACGTGCGCCCCGCCGACCGAGATCGTGTCGGCATAGACGCAGTGCCCGTCGAAGAACACGGCGAAGGACGTGGTCCCCCCGCCCATGTCGATGACGCAGGTCCCCAGATCCATCTCGTCCTCGACGAGGCAGGCGAGGCCCGCGGCATAGGCCGGCACGACGATGTCCTCGACTTCCAGATGGCAGCGCGCGACGACGCTTTCGAGATTGCGCACCGCGGCGTTGCCGGCCGTCAGCATGTGCATGTTGACGCCGAGCCGGTCGCCGCACATGCCGCGCGGATCGCGGATGCCGCGGCTGCCGTCGATCGTGAAGCCGACGGGGATCTGGTGGATGAGCCGGCGGTCCGGCGCCTGCTGGGTCTGGCGCGCCTGGTCGAGCACCTTGCGCAGGTCGTGTTCGGCGATCTCGTGGCCGGCGATGGCCACCTCGACCGGCACCGTGCGCGACTGCGGATGGCCGCCGATCAGGTTGACGACGACGCTCTTCAGCGTCTCGCCGGCCATCTGCTCGGCCGCCGAGACGGCCGACAGGATCGAGTTCTCGGCCTCTTCGAGATCGACGATCGCCCCGCCCTTCACGCCGTGGCTGATCTGGTGCCCGATGCCCACGACGCGGGCCGAGCCGTCGGCCTCGGCCTTGGCGACGAAGCAGGCCACCTTGGTCGAACCCAGATCGAGCGTGGCGATCAGGCCGTTCCGGGATTTCCGCTTGCTCTTGCGCACGTCGCGTGGCTCCTCAGGTCGGCTTGTTGGGGCGGCGCGCGGGTGCCGGCGCCGTCTGGGTGGGGATGGAAGCGGGCTGTTCGCGCCCGACGCGAAGGATCAGGCGGTCGGGCAGGCGCAGGTCGACCGCGACGAGGTTGCGGTCGATGAGGCCGTTGTCGCGCGCGAGCTGGGCGAGCCGCTCGTAGGCCGCACCCGGATTGGCTTCCGGCAGGTTGACGTCGACGCCGTTGTCGAGCCGCAGGTTCCAGCGCCGGCCGCCCACGCGCACGGCGGCGGCGATGCGCGCCAGCAGTGCCGGCTCGGTTTCCAGCAGGGCGATCAGTGCGGCGGCATGCTCGGGCGCGTCGTCGCCGACGACGATCGGCCGGTCGGAGAATTTCGCCGGATCGGTGCCGGGGATCTCCTTGCCTTCCGAATCGATCAGCGTGAAGCGGCCCTGACGCTGCCAGAGTGCGAGCGGAACGCGCTCGTCGAGCTGGACGAGGATCGTGTCGGGCAGGCGGCGCTCGACCGTGGCGTTGCGCACCCAAGGCAGGCGCTCGAGCTCGGCTTTCGCCGCGTAGGGATCGAAGGCGAGGATGGGGGCACCCCGGCGCGCGTCGAGAACGGCGCGCACGTCGCGCGCATCGGTCTGCACGCGGCCCTCGATGCGGATGTCGTGGACGGCCAGCCCCATGCGAGCGCTGAAGGCCATCGCGGCGCGGCCCGCGTCGACGCGCAGGTCGTCGATCGATTCGGCGGCACCGTGCGACCACGCCCACCAGCCGCCGCCGCCCATCGACGCGGCGAGGACGGCGGCGAGCGAAAGCTTCACCGCGCGCGCCGACGGGCGGGTCGACAGGATGCGGCGCCAGCCGAAGCGGCGCGCGGGTTTCTTGGTCTTGGAACGGCGCAGGATCATTCGGACACCTTGGGGACGGGCCCGTCGTGGCGCGCATGCTCGACGAGCCAGGCGCACAGGTCGGGGAAGCTCATGCCGGTCGAAGCGGCGATCTCGGGAACCAGCGACAGCGGCGTCATGCCGGGCTGCGTGTTGACCTCGAGCAGGCACAGCTCGCCCGGCTCGCCGCGCGTGTCGTCGTAGCGGATGTCGGCCCGGCTGACGCCGCGGCAGCCGAGTGCCCGATGCGCTTCCAGCGCCATCGCCATCGCCTGCGCGTAGGCGCGCGCGTCGATGGGGGCGGGGCACAGATGGATCGCCTTGCCGTCGGTGTACTTGGCCGCGTAGTCGTAGAAGCCGTTGTTGGGGCGGATTTCCAGCACGCCCAGCGCCTTGGCCGACCCGTTGGCGCCGAGCACGGCGACCGTCAGCTCGCGCCCCGGCACGTAGCGCTCGACGAGCACCTCGTCGTCGAATGCCCACGGCTCGGACGCCAGCGCCTCGAGATCGGACTTCTCCAGCACGATCTTGACGCCGACGGACGAGCCTTCGTTCGTCGGCTTCATCACGAACGGCACCGGCATCGCGCGCCCGGCGAGCACGTCGTCGCGGTGGTAGACGCCGCCCTGCGCCACCGGCAGGCCGTGTGCCGCGAACAGCCTGCGCGCGACGGGCTTGTCCATCGCCATCGCCGAGGCGAGCAGGCCCGAATGCGTATAGGGCACGCGCGCGAGGTCGAGCACGCCCTGGATCGTGCCGTCCTCGGCATAGCGGCCGTGCAGCGCGTTGAAGACGGCGTCCGGACGGTCGGCCAACGCGGCGACCAGCCCTTCGAGCGAACGGAAATCGTGCTCGACCACGACGTAGCCCTTGGCGCGCAATGCGGCCGCGCACTCGCGCCCCGACACGAGGCTCACCTCGCGTTCGGTCGAAAGACCGCCCATCAGGACGAGGACGCGGGTCATTGGCCGCCCTCCAGACGCATGCCGATGCGTTTGATCTCCCACTTGAGATCGACGCCGAATTTCGCGAATACGCGCGCGCGAACGTCCTCGCCCAGATCCTCGAGATCGGCGGCGGTCGCTTCGCCCGTGTTGATCAGGAAGTTGCAGTGCTTTTCCGACACCATGGCGCCGCCGCGCGTCAGCCCGCGGCAACCGGCGGCGTCGATCAGTTCCCACGCCTTCGCGCCGTCGGGATTGGCGAAGGTCGATCCGCCGGTGCGCGCACGCACGGGCTGCGCTGTCTCGCGCTTTGCCTGGATCTCCATCATGCGCGCGGCGATCGCTTCGGGTTCGCCCGCCTCGGTCTTGAGTTCGGCCGCCACGAAGATCCAGTCGGCCGGCATGCCGGTGTGGCGATAGCCGAAGCACAGCGCCCCGTTCGTCACGTATTGGCGTTCGCCCTTCGCGTCGAGCGCTTCGGCGGCGAGCGTCACGTCCTTCATCTCGCTTCCGTAGGCGCCCGCGTTCATGCGCAGCGCCCCGCCGATCGTGCCGGGGATGCCCGACAGGAATTCGAGGCCGGCAAGGCCCCAGTCGCGCGCCTGCAGGGCGACGTTGAGGTCGAGGCACGCGGCACCCGCGCGCAGGATGCTGCCGTCGTGCGAAATGCCCGCGAAGCCCTTGCCGAGCCGGATCGTCACGCCCGGCACGCCGCCGTCGCGCACCAGCAGGTTCGAACCCACGCCCATGACCGTGACCGGCACGTCGGCGGGTTTGCCCGCGAGGAAGACCGCAAGATCGGCTTCGTCGGCCGGGCGGAACAGCACCTCGGCGGGTCCGCCGACGCGGAACCACGTGTACTGGCCGAGATTGGCGTTCGCACGATAGGTGCCGCGCACCTTCGGCAGCCGGTCGACGAGGCGCAAGGACTGGGTCGCGACCATCATGCCTTGCTCCTCTGCGCGTCGAGCTCGCCGGGAAGGGCGTAGGCCCACTGCGTGATGTTGCCCGCACCCAGGCACACGACCATGTCGCCGGGCTTGGCCTGCGCCAGCACCGTCTCGGCGAGCTTCTCGGGCGCTTCGAGGCCGACGACGCGGCGATGGCCGTGGTCGCGCAGCCCTTCGACCAGCGCCTCCTTCGACGAGCCTTCGATGGGCTGCTCGCCGGCGGCGTAGACGTCGGCGACGATCACGGCGTCGGCGTCGTTGAAGCAGGTGCAGAATTCCTCGAACAGCGACTTCAGCCGCGTGTAGCGGTGCGGCTGCACGACCGCGACGACGCCGGCCGACGTGGCGCTGCGCGCGGCCTTCAGCACGGCGGCGATCTCGACCGGGTGGTGGCCGTAATCGTCGATCACGGTTAGGCCCGCACCGACGCCGGTCTTCGTGAAGCGGCGCTTCACGCCCTTGATGCCGGCAAGCGCCTTGCGGATCGTCGCGTCGTCGATGCCCATCTCGACCGCGACCGCGACGGCGGCGAGCGCGTTCTGCACGTTGTGCTGGCCGACCAGCGGCAGGCTCAGCCCGTTGATCGTGCGTT
The DNA here is from genome assembly GCA_016794005.1 of Rhodospirillales bacterium. Classification (GTDB taxonomy): domain Bacteria; phylum Pseudomonadota; class Alphaproteobacteria; order CACIAM-22H2; family CACIAM-22H2; genus Tagaea. Next base: position 18,358 of record JAEUKY010000139.1, on the reverse strand, counting down.
CTTCGCCCGCGCGGCCGGAGAGGCGCACGTCGAAATGCCCGCCCGCCGCGTCGAGGCGCATGTTGACGCCGCGCACGTCGGCCTGTGCCGAGAAGCCGTAGGCCAGGATCTTGCGGTCGAGCGTGGAGGCGATCAGCGCCTGCACTTCCGGATGGTCGATGCAGAGTGCTGCGAACCCGTAGAACGGGATGTTCGACACGAAGGTCTGGTAGCCCTTGCGCGCGGCGTCGAACGTGCCCCAGTAGTCGAGATGCTCGGGATCCATGTTCGTGACGACCGCGATGGTCGCGGGCAGCTTGATGAAGGTGCCGTCGCTCTCGTCGGCCTCGACGACCATCCAGTCGCCCGAGCCCAGCCGCGCGTTGGTGCCGTAGGCGTTGAGGATGCCGCCGTTGATGATCGTGGGATCCATCGACGCCGCTTCCAGCATCGCGGCGACGAGGCCCGTGGTCGTCGTCTTGCCGTGCGTGCCCGCGATGGCGATCGCCCATTTGAGGCGCATCAGCTCGGCGAGCATTTCCGCGCGCCGCACGACCGGGATCAGCTTCTGCCGTGCTGCCTGGACTTCCGGGTTGTCGGCCTTCACGGCGGTCGACACGACGACGACTTCCGCTTCGCCGATATTCTCGGCGCGGTGGCCGACGGCGACGGGGATGCCGAGGCCGACGAGGCGCTTCACGTTACCGCCGTCCGACTGGTCGGAACCCTGCACCTTGTAGCCGAGATTGTGCAGGATCTCGGCGATGCCGGACATGCCGATGCCGCCGATGCCGACGAAGTGGATGCGGCCGATGTCGAGGGGAAGGGCCCTCATGCTTTGCCCTCCGCGAGGCGCTGGACGAGATCGGCAAGGCGGTCGCCCGCGTCGGGGCGTCCGAAGGCGTGGGCACCCGCCGCGAGGGCGGCGAGCGGGGCCGGATCGGCGAGCAGTGCCGAAAGGCGCGCCGCCAGATCGGCCGGCGTGAATTCGGGTTCGGGGACGAGCCACGTGCCGCCGGCGGCGGCCAGCGCCTGCGCGTTCGCGGTCTGGTGGTCGTCGGTCGCCGACGGCAGCGGGACGAGCAGCGAGGGCCGCCCGATGCAGGCAAGCTCGGCGACGGTCGACGCTCCCGCGCGCGCGATCACGAGGTGCGCGTCGGCGATGCGCCGCGGCAGGTCGGCGAAGAACGGCTCGATCTCGGCGGCGAAGCCGAGCGTGCGATAGCGCGTGCGCACCGTCTCGGCGTCTTCCTGGCGCGACTGCTGGACGATGGCGACGCGCGCGCGCTGTTCTTGCGTCAGCAGGCCGATCGCGGCGGGCACGACGCGGCCGAGCACCGAAGCGCCCTGGCTGCCGCCGGTGACGAGGATGCGCAGCGCACCACCGGCGGCGGGCATCGCGAAGGGCAGGCCGCGCAACGCGGCGACTTCCGCGCGCACCGGATTGCCGACGAGCGTGGCCTTGTCGCCGGCGCCGCGCGTCTGCGCGAAGGACGTGGCGATGGCGTCGACATGCGCGGCGACCAGCCGGTTGGCGCGGCCGAGAACGGCGTTCTGCTCGTGGATGGCGGTGTGGAAGCGGCGGCGCGCGGCGGCGACCGTGGGCAGGCTCGGATAGCCGCCGAAGCCGACGACGGCATCGGGCTTCAGGCGCTCCAGCAGCGAGCGTGCGGCGAAATAGCCGGGCAGCAGGCTGAGCGCGCCGACGAAACGGCGGAAGAAGCCGCCCGTCATCCTGCGGATCGGCAGGCGGTGCGTGTCGAGCGCGCCGAGACTTCCGCCGTACTTCGTGCCGCGGTCGTCGGTGACGAGGGCGAGGCGGAAGCCGCGCGCGGCGAGCGAACCCGCCAGCGCTTCGGCCGGGAACACGTGGCCGCCGGTTCCGCCGGCGGCGAGGACGACGAGCGGCGCGCTCATAGCGTCTCTCCCGCACCGAAGCGCTTGCGGCTCAAGGCCAGCACGAAGCCCATGCCCAGTGCGATGGCCAGCAGCGACGAGCCGCCGTAGCTGACGAAGGGCAGCGTCATGCCCTTGGTCGGGATCAGGTGCAGCGTCGAGCCCATGTTGACCAGCGCCTGCACGCCGAACTGCACGCACAGGCCCGCGACCGCGAGCAGCGAGAACAGATCGGTCTCCTGCAGCGCGCGCGCGAAGCCGCGCAGCACGACGAAGGCGTAGAGCGCCACGACGATCAGGCACAGGATCAGGCCGAACTCCTCGGCCGCGACGGCGAAGATGAAGTCCGAATGCGCGTCGGGCAGCGACGACTTGACCGTGCCTTCGCCCGGTCCGCGGCCGAACAGCCCGCCGTTCATGAACGCTTCCATCGCCGTGTTGATCTGGTAGGTGTCGCCCGACGCCGGATCGAGGAAGCGGTTCACGCGGCTGGTGAAGTGCGGGAACGTCATGTAGAGCAGCACGCCCGCCCCGCCGCCGGCCGTGCCGAGCGCCACGACCCACAGCATCCGCAGGCCCGCGAGGAAATACTGCGCGAACCACACGGCCGACACGACGAACGCCATGCCGATGTCGGGCTGCAGCAGCAGCAGCGCCATCGTCGAGCCGTAGAGCAGGATGGCGATGAAGTCGCCCGGGAAGCCTTCCTTCTTGCGCGACAGCGCGAAGAGCCAGGCCGACACGATCGCCAGCGTCGGCTTGACGAATTCCGACGGCTGCAGCGACATGCCGGGCAGGCTGATCCAGCGCTTGGCCCCCTTGATCTCCATGCCGACGACGAAGGTCAGGCACAGCAGCGCCATAGCGCCCACGAAGCCGGCGAGCGCCAGGCCGCGCACCTGGCGCGGCTCCAGCATCGACACGCCGAGCATGATGAGCACGGCGACGGGCAGGATCTGGAGCTGCTTGGTGACGAAATGGAACGAACCCAGGCCCACGCGCGAGGCGACGGCCGGCGAGGCGGCCATGATCATCACCATGCCCATGCCGATAAGCAGGGCGAGTGCCACGAGCAGCCACTTGTCGACCGTCCACCACCAGCGGGCCATGACGGAGTTGTCGGCGCGCGTGAAGTTCATGCGGCAAGCCCCTCCATGCCGGAGAGCCCGGCCACGAGGCCGCGGAACGTCTCGCCGCGATGCTCGAAGTTCCTGAACTGGTCCCACGACGCGCAGGCCGGCGACAGCAGCACGACCGAGCCGGGCTTCGCGGCCTTGGCCGCACTGCGCACGGCCGTGGCGAGATCGCCCGCGACCGTGTGCGGCACGTCGCCCAGCGTGCGCGCGAAATCGTTCGCGGCCTCGCCGATCAGCCAGGCGTGCGCGATGCGCGGGAAGAACGCGCGCAGGCTTTCGATGCCGCCCTCCTTGGCCTGGCCGCCGGCGATCCAGTGGATGTTCTCGTAGCAGCCCAGCGCACGCGCCGCCGCGTCGGCGTTGGTCGCCTTGCTGTCGTTGACGAACAGCACGCCGTCGAGCGTGGCGATGCGTTCCTGCCGGTGCGCGAGGCCCGGATAGGTGTCGAGCGCTTCGGCGATCCGGGCGGGTGCTATCCCGATATTCAGCGCCACGGCCGCCGCCGCGGCGGCGTTCTGGTGGTTGTGGGCGCCGGGAAGCGTCAGGCAGTCCGAAAGGTCGCGGATCGCGGCGGGATTGCCGTCGCGCGCGTCGAAAAGCGTGCCGTCGGCGACGTAGACGCCGCGCTTCAGGCGCCGCGAGCCGGAGATCGCGACGATCTTCTGGTCGTCGGCGCGCACGAGCGCATCGTGGATGCCGGCCGAGATCGCGTCGTCGACGCCGACGACGGCAAGGTGCTGGCGCGCCTGGCGCTGGAAGATGGTCCGCTTGGCCGCGACGTAACCGTCCATGCCGCCGTGGCGGTCGAGATGGTCGGGCGACACGTTGAGCAGAACGCCGATATCCCACACGGCCGTGGGGGCGAGCTCGAGCTGGTAGCTGGACATCTCGATCGCGTAGGTACCGCCGCCGGCGAGCGGCTCGAGCGACAGGGCCGCCGTGCCGATATTGCCGCCGACCTCGACGCGACGGCCCGCATGCTTCAGCACGTGGCCGATCAGCGCGGTCGTCGTCGACTTGCCGTTGGTGCCCGTCACGCCGACATAGGCCGCCTCGCGCTGGCAGCGGAACAGGAGATCGACGTCGCAGACGATCTCGAGCCCGGCCTCGCGCGCGCGCGTCGCGACCGGATGCGGGGCCGGGTGCGTGTGCGGGATGCCCGGCGACAGGACCAGCGTGGTGAGTTCGCGCAGATCCGCCTTGTGGAGGTCGACGAGATTGACGCCGGCCGCGCGCGCTTCCGCGCGGCGATCCTCGCTGTCGTCCCACGCCCACACCTCGGCCCCCGACGCGGCCAGCGCCTGCGCCGTCGGCAGGCCCGACCGGCCGAGCCCGAGGACGGCGACCTGGAAACCGTGGAAGGGGTAGACGTCGATCATCGCGCTACCTCAGCTTCAGCGTCGCGAGACCCGCGAGCGCGAGGATGGAGGCGATGATCCAGAACCGGATCACGATGGTGGGCTCGGCCCAGCCCATCTTCTCGAAATGGTGGTGCAGCGGCGCCATCAGGAAGATGCGCCGGCCGGTGAGCTTGAAGGACGCGACCTGCACGATGACCGACACGGCCTCGACCACGAACAGGCCGCCGACGATGGCGAGCGTGAACTCGTTCTTGGTGACGACCGCGACCGCACCCAGCGCACCCCCCATCGACAGCGAGCCGGTGTCGCCCATGAACACCATCGCGGGCGGCGCGTTGAACCACAGGAAGCCGAGCGAGGCGCCCACGATGGCCGCGCACACGACGGCGAGCTCGCCCGAACCGGGCACGTGGTGGATCAGCAGGTAGTTGGCGAAGATCGCGTTGCCCGCGACGTATGCGAAGGCCGCGAAGCAGCCCGCCGCGATCATCACCGGCACGATGGCGAGGCCGTCGAGCCCGTCGGTCAGGTTGACCGCGTTGGACGAGCCGACCATCACGAAGATCGCGAAGGGGAAGAAGAAGATGCCGAAATCGATCAGCAGGTCCTTGAAGAAGGGGATCGCGATCTGCGTGGAGAGCGGCTCGCGCGTGAGATAGACGATCCACGCGGTCGCGAGGACGGAGATCAGCGTCTGGAAGACGAGCTTCCAGCGCCCGGCCAGACCCTTCGAGTTCTTCTTCGTCAGCTTCAGGTAGTCGTCGTAGAAGCCGACGGCGCCGAAGCCCAGCGTGACGGTCAGCACCGCCCACACATAGCCGTTGCGCAGATCCGCCCACAGCAGCGTCGAGACGCCCAGCGACAGCAGGATCAGCACGCCGCCCATCGTGGGCGTGCCTTTCTTGGTCAGCGCGTGGCGCTCGGGCGTGTCGGCGCGGATCGGCGGCTCGGGCTGCTTGGACTTGAGCCAGCCGATGACGCTTTCGCCGAACAGGAAGGCGATCAGCAGGGCGGTCATCACGGCCCCGCCCGACCGGAACGTGATGTAGCGGAACACGTTGAACGGCGTGAAGCTGTCGGCGAGCGGGACGAGGAGATTGTAGAACATTCGCTTGCTTACCTTCCGCCCGCGGCCCTGCGGCCCTGTGTGTCGGTGGCGCCGAGGGCGCGCAGCGCCTCGACGATGCGGCCCATCTTGCTGCCCAGCGATCCCTTGACGGTGACCGCGTCGCCCGCGCGCATGTCGGCGAGGACGGCGGGTTCGAGGTCGGCCGAGTTCGCCGCATGGACGCCGCGCATGCGCGCCGGCAGTTTCCCGTGGAGGCGGCGCATGTTCGGGCCGCAGCAATGGACGCGATCGATGCGGTTCGCCTCGAGCGCCTCGGCGAGCGATTCGTGCAGTTCGCCGGCCTGGGGGCCCAGCTCCAGCATGTCGCCGAGCACGGCGATCCGCCGCCCGCCCGCCGGCAGCACGGCGCTGGCGAGCACCGCGAAGGCCGCGCGCATCGAGGGCGGCGAGGCGTTGTAGCTGTCGTCGATCAGCAGGAACGTGCCGCCGCCCGGCAGGGAAACCGTGTGGCGCTGGCCGCGGCCCTTCGGCGTCGCGATCGACGCGAAGGACGCGGCGGCCGCTTCGGCATCGGCGCCGAGGGCGGCGATTGCGAGCAGCGCGCCCGTCAGGTTCATCGCCCAGTGGCGGCCGGGGGCGCCGATCTCGAAGTCGAGCGCGCGGCCGAACAGTTCGACTCGCGCGCGACCCTTCTCGGCGTCGCCCGTCCAGTCGACGAGGCGCGCGTCGGCCTTGGCGTGCGTGCCGAAGCCCAGCGTGCGGCCCCAGCCCGCTTCGCGCGCGCGTGCGGCGAGAAAGTCGTGGAACGGGCTGTCGGCCGGCAGCACGGCCGTACCCGGATTGCCGTGCGCGAACGGCCCGCCGGCGGAGAAGATCTCGCCCTTCGCGGCGGCCACGCCGGCGATCCCGTCGGCGAAATTCTCGGTATGCACGGCCTCGACCGTCGTGATCAGCGCCACTTCCGGCCGGATCATGGCGACCAGCGGGGCGATCTCGCCCGCATGGTTCATGCCGACCTCGAACACGCCGTAGACCGCGTCGCGCGGCATGCGCGCGAGCGTGACCGGCACGCCGATATGGTTGTTGAACGACGCGCGCGCGGCGTGCGTGGGCGCCTGGCGGGAAAGCGCGTGGGCCAGCGCTTCCTTGGTGCCGGTCTTGCCGATCGAGCCGGTGACGGCGAGGGCGCGCACGTCGGCGCGCGCGCGCGCGACGCGGCCGAGATCGGCCACACCCTTCAGCGTGTCGGCAACCACCAGGCACGGGCCGGCGAAATCGTTGTCGTTGTCGACGAGGGCGGCGGCGGCCCCCTTGGAAAGGGCGGCGGCGACATAGGCGTGGCCGTCGTTCGCCTCGCCCTTCAGCGCCACGAACAGGTCGCCGGGTTCGAGCGTGCGCGTGTCGATCGAGATGCCCGTCGCCTTCCAGCCGCCGGGTCCGGCGAGACGGCCGGCCGTCGCGTGCATGGCTTCCTCGGCGGTCCACAGGGCGGCCGTCATGCGTCGCCCCCCGCCAGCGCGCGGCGCGCCTGGTCGAGATCGTCGAACGGCAGCACGGTCGTGCCGACGATCTGGCCCTGCTCGTGGCCCTTGCCGGCGATCACCAGCACGTCGCCGGCTTCCAGTTCGCCGACGGCGATGCGGATCGCGTCCTCGCGCGAGCCGATCTCGCGCGCACCGGGTGCGGCGGCGAGAACGGCGGCGCGGATCGCCGCGGGATCTTCCGAGCGCGGATTGTCGTCCGTGACGACGACGCGGTCGGCGAGTTCGGCGGCGATCCGGCCCATGATCGGGCGCTTGCCGGCGTCGCGGTCTCCGCCGCAGCCGAACACGACGGCAAGCTTGCCCTCGACATGCGGCTTCAGCGCCTTCAGCACGGTCGCGAGCGCGTCGGGCTTGTGCGCGTAGTCGACATAGACGCAAGCGCCGTTGTCCTTGACGCCGGCGAGCTGCAGCCGGCCGGGCACGCCTTCGAGTGCGGTCAGCGCGTCGAGAGCCGCATGCGGCGAAAGGCCGGTGCCCACGGTCAGCCCGATCGCGGCGAGCACGTTCATCGTCTGGAACGAACCGGCCAGCGGCAGCGTGATGCGGCGCGCACCGCCGAACGCGGCGATCTCGATATCCTGGCCCTGCGGAACCGGCGTGGCCGAGACGAGGCGGATGTCCGCACCCGCGCGGCCATAGGCGATCACGCGCTGGCGGCGGGCAAGGCACACAGCGCGCAGGGCCTCGTACTCGGGAACGTCGGCGTTCAGCACGGCGACGGCACCCTGCGGCAGCAGCGTGTCGAAAAGCCGGCGCTTGGCCGCGAAATAGGCCTCCATCGACGGGTGGTAGTCGAGATGGTCGCGGCTGAGATTGGTGAAGGCGGCGGCCGTCAGCGTCACGCCGTCGAGCCGGCACTGGTCGAGCCCGTGGCTCGACGCCTCGATCGCGGCATGGTCGACGCCGGCGGCGGCGAGTTCGGCGAGATCCTTGTGCAGCGTCACCGGATCGGCCGTCGTCAGCGCGCCGTAGCGCGAGGCGTGCGGCGCGACGAGCCCGAGCGTGCCGAGGCTGGCGGCCTTGCGGCCGGCGTGGCTCCAGATCTGGCGCGCGAAGCTGGCGACCGACGTCTTGCCGCTGGTCCCCGTCACGGCGACGACCGTGCGCGGCTGGGATCCTGCGAAGCGTGCCGCCGCGCGCGCGAAGGCGCGGCGCGGATTCGCGGCCTCGACATAGGGAACGCCCGCCGGCAGGTCGAGCCCGGGGCCCGCCAGGATCGCGGCCGCCCCGCGGCGCAGCGCTTCGCCCACATAGGCGCGCCCGTCGTGTTTCGCGCCGGGCAGTGCCGCGAACAGGAATCCCGCGGCGACGGCGCGCGAATCCGCGGTCAGGCCGGCGATCTCGGGATCGCGTCCGGCCGCGTTGCGAAGCGTCGTTTCGTTGTCGAGGAGCAGGCCCAATTTCATCTGCCCCCTACCGGATGCCCGCGGACGCGAGCAGCGGCCGCGTGATGTCGGGGGGCGTCTCGTTCATCGGCTGCACGCCGAGGATCGGGGCGACGCGCGCGATGATCCGGCCCGCCGTGGGGGCCGCGACGACGCCGCCGGTCGCGTAGCCGCCGGTCTCGCGCTTGCCCTGCGGCTCGTCGATCATGACGAGCAGCACGTATTGCGGGGCGTGCGCAGGGAACGAGGCGACGAAGGACGAGATGCGCGCGTTCTTCTTGTAGCCGCCGCGCTGGATCTTCTCGGCCGTCCCGGTCTTGCCGCCGACGAAATAGCCGGCGACGTCGGCCGTTTTCCCCGAGCCGCGCTCGACGTTGAGGCGCATGAGCTGGTTGAGCTGGGTCGATGCGGCGGCACTCATCACGCGCTCGCCGGGAACCTTGGCGCCGGGTTCGCGCGCCAGGATCGTGGGTGCGCGCATGATGCCGCCGCCGACCGACGCGGCCGAAGCGGCGACGAGCTGCATGGGCGAAACGGTGATGCCGTGGCCGAAAGAGATCGTCATGGCGTTGATCTCGCGCCACGGTTTCGGGATCAGCGGATGCGAGACTTCCGGCAGCTCGATCGGCGAGGGCTTCAGGAAGCCGACGCGGTCGAGGAAGTCGCGCTGGCGCGTCACGCCGATCTGCAGCGCCATGCGCAGCGCGCCGAGGTTGGACGAATAGATGAAGACCTCCGGCGTCGACAGCCAGCGGTTCTTGCCCTTGAAGTCCGAGATCGTGAAACGGCCGATCGTGTAGGGGCGGCTCGCGTCCCAGCTGTCCTGCATGCGGACCGCACCGGAATCGAACCCCATCGCGGCCGTGAACATCTTGAAGGTCGAGCCCATCTCGTACGTGCCGAGCGTGTTGCGGTTGAACCGCGATTCCGCGTCGGCGAGGCCGGGGGCGTTCGAATCGAAATCGGGCAGCGAGACCATCGCGAGCGTCTCGCCGGTGTTGACGTCGAGCAGCACGCCCATGCCGCCGATCGCCTTGAAGTCGTCGATCGTGTGCTGGATCTCCTCGCGCACGGCGTGCTGGATGCGCACGTCGACGGCGAGCTTCAGCGGCTCGGCGTCGGCTTTGAGGCGTTCGTCGAACGCCTGCTCGACGCCCGCAAGGCCGCGATTGTCGACGTCGGAGAAGCCCACGACGTGGCTGAGAAGCGTGCCGTGCGGATAGACGCGACGTTCCTCGCGCTGGAAGAACAGGCCGGGCACGCCCAGCCGGTTCACCTCGTACTGCTGGCGCGGCGTCAGGTTGCGCCGGATCCACACGAAGCTGCGCGCGTCGGCGGCGAGCCGGTCGCGCACGGTCTTCTCGTCGAGGCCGGGCAGTACTGCGGCGAGGCGGCGCGCGACCGTTTCGGCGTCGCCGATCAGCTTGGGGTTGGCGTAGAGCGACTGCGTGACGAGCGAGGTGGCGAGCAGCACGCCGTTGCGGTCGACGATGTCGGCGCGCGCAAGATCGAGGGGCCCCGTGTTGGGCACGCGTGCGGCGCGCGGCTCGCGCGCCTCGGCCAGCAGCGTGACGTCGACGAGGCGGATCGCGACGACCGCGAAGGCGACCGAGAAGAGCAGGCCGCCGACGACCAGGCGATGGCGCGCCGTTTCCATCGAGCGCGCCGCACTTCCCTGCAGGCGCAGGCGGGCGGGGATGGCGCGCACGATGTCGGAAAGGCGCGTCGCCATCTATCGCGTCTCCGTCGGGCGGGCGGGAGCGGGGGCGGCGGTCGCGCGCACGCCGGGCGTTGCCGGCTGGATCTGCGCGGGCAGGGCGGGCAGCGCGTCGAGACGCCCGAACTGCCTGGGCGTCATCGGCTGCAGGTCGAGATGGCGCTGGGCGAGGAGCTGCAGGCGGCCGGGCTGGTTGATGTAGCTCCACTCCGCCTTCAGCACGTGGATGTTCTGCTGTTCCTGGACGATCTGCCGGTTGAGGCGGAACAGCTCGTTCTCCAGCGCCAGCACCTCGTGCTTGAGCTGGTAGAGCCCGTAGCCCATGGCGCCGGCGATGGCGACCCACAGCCATGTCGCGATGCGCATCATGCCGCGTCCTCCGCGACCCAGGCGGGAGCCGCCGTGCGTTCGGCGACGCGCAGCGTGGCGGAGCGCGCGCGCGGATTGGCGTCGGCTTCGGCCGCACCGGGCCGGATGCCCTTGCGCGAGACGAGGCGGAAGCTGGGGGCGGCACCCGCCGCGCGCGCGGGCAGATGGCGCGAGCCGCGGTCGGCTTCGCCCGCACGCGCCTTCAGGAAGCGTTTGACCGCGCGGTCTTCCAGCGAATGGAACGAGACGACCGCAAGCCGGCCGCCGGGAGCGAGCGCACGTTCCGCGGCGGCGAGGCCGCGCGCGAGTTCGCCGAGTTCGTCGTTCGTCGCGATGCGAAGAGCCTGGAACGTGCGCGTCGCGGGATCGATGCCGTCCTTCGAGCGCGGAACGGCCGAGCGCACGATGCGTGCGAGTTCGCCCGTGCGCTCGATGCGCTTTTCCTTGCGCGCGGCGACGATCGCGCGCGCCACGCGGCGCGAATGGCGTTCCTCGCCGAGCTGGAAGATCGCGTCGGCGAGTTCGCCTTCGCCCCACGAATTGACGATGTCGGCGGCACTCGTCCCGCTCTTCTCCATGCGCATGTCGAGCGGGCCGTCGAAGCGGAAGGAAAAGCCGCGCGAAGGCTCGTCGATCTGCGGGCTGGACACGCCGAGATCGAGGGCGACGCCGTCGAGCGCATCGAATCCCGCCTCGCGCGCCGCCGCGTCGAGATTGCCGAAACGGCCCTCGACCAGCGTCAGCCGCGCGCCGAACTTCTTCGTGAGGGCCGTCCCGCGCGCCAGCGCTTCGGGATCGCGGTCGATCGCCACGACGCGGCAGTCGGCCGCGTCGAGGATCGCGCGCGTGTAGCCGCCGGCGCCGAACGTGCCGTCGAGATAGCGCCCGCCGTCGCGCACCGCGAGAGCGGCCAGCGTTTCGGCGAGCAGGACCGGGACATGCGCCGCGTCGGAGGAAGGATTGTCGGGCGCGACCGGCTGCGTCATTCGGTTCACGCTCCCGGGCCCGCGCGCCGCGCGGCCTGGTAGGCCTCGAGCGCTTCGGGGTTCCAGATCTCGAAGAACGTGTTGCGGCCGGCGAAGGCGGCGATCTCGCCGAGCTTGCAGTGCGCGACCAGCGCTTCGGGCAGCAGCACGCGGCCTTCGGCGTCGAGCGACAGCGGGATGAGGTCGGCGGCGAGGATCGCGGCGTTGTCGAGCGGGGCGGCGTTGAACGCGGCGAGCGGATCGGCGGTCTGGGCGATCTTCGCGAGCACGTCGTTGCCGATCGCGCGCACCGAGGGGCCGGCCCACGGCAGCACGTTCAGCCCGTCCTCGCCCTTGGCGGCGAGCACGGCCCGGAAGTCGGCCGGAACGGAGACGCGCCCCTTCCGGTCGATCCTGAAACGGTATGTGCCGATGAACGCGGTCTTGGCCATCTTCCGCGCCGCTGTCCCCAGTCCCGTCCCCTGCTGTGCAACGCTTTGAAAAACGGGAGAAATTCGTCTTTCCGCGCGGCCCCACGCGCCTCACCTTCGCGAAGGTTAGAGGTCGTGGGACAATATGGGATAGCATGGGTGTATATGGGCGTCAATGGGCTAAGCCCCTGTTCCGGCACGAACACGTTCCGTTCTCTTGGTCGCAATCAAGGGTGCATTAACCAAATTTAACGGGAGAGTCCGACTTACATACTCGGGAATTCGGGCAAGCGCGCGGCGCCGCGATGGCGCGGGCGAGGCGCAGCCTGTCGATTTGATGGAAACGCCAGACGGTCTGTAAGCCGGGTTCTGTTCCGGCCCCTTGCGGGACCGGCGATGACCATTCCTCTGGGATGCCTGTCGCCAGGCACCTCACGCGACCGACCCGGGCGGCTGTCCGGAAATCGAGTGCGGCGCCCGAAGGCTCCGCGTGCCGCCCCTATTTGGTCTTGCTCCAGGTGGGGTTTGCCGTGCCGGCCGCGTTGCCGCGTCCGCGGTGGGCTCTTACCCCACCCTTTCACCCTTGCCGCGGGCCGAAGCCCGGTTGGCGGTTTGCTTTCTGTTGCACTGTCCCTGGGGTTGCCCCCGCCGGGCGTTACCCGGCACCTTCATTTCCGTGGAGCCCGGACTTTCCTCGAGGGCTTGCGCCCCCGCGGCCATCCGACCGTCTGGCGCCGCCTAGATGCGCCGAACGGATAGCGCCGTCAACTAGCGGCGTGCGCGGCCCACGCGCGCGAGATCGGCGCGGATCAGCGAGGCGATATAGCCCGATCGCGTCATGCCCTGATGGCCGGCCCGCCGGTCGGCGAGCGAGACGATGCCCTCGTCCAGGCTGATATTGAGGCGCAGCACGCGGCCGGTGACGTCGGCCTTCAGCAGCAGGCGCGCGACTTCGCGCGGGCTGCGCTCGGCCGGCAGCCGGTCGAGCGGCGTGGGTTCCGGCGGCTCGTCGCCCGCGCCGGCCCGTTTTTCCAGCCACAGCGTCAGCGCCGACAGGCCGTTGCACACGGCATCGTCCTGCGTGGGCCCGGCAGCCCGGCAGCCGGGCAGGTCGGGAAACGTCAGCACGAATTCCGGGTCGTTGAATTCGAGAATGGCCGGGTAAAGAGCGACTACCATTGCAGCCCCTATACGATTGTAAGATATTGATGTAGTTGAGTTTTTATAACTCAACGCCGGAATTTGTCTAGGGGAAAATTTGGGCGAGCAACGCGGTCAACCGCGCCTGCGTCTCGCCGTCGAGCCGGCCGTCGAAACGTGCGGGACGGAAGCGCCGCTGGAACGCGACGAGCACGGCTTGCGTGGCTTCGTCGAGCGTGCCGGTGACCGGGCAGTCGTAGCCGACGCGCACGAGACCGTTCTGTGCCGTCAGCACCGCTTCGTCGGAATCGCCGGGACCGAAATCGCGCACGACGCGCCGGCGCGGCGCCACGCCGGACGGAAAGAGCCCCACACCTTCCTTTGCGAGCCGCGCCCACGGGAACAGTTCGCCCGGATCGCACTTGCGCGACGGCGCCACGTCGGAATGGCCGACGATGTCGCGCGGCGCGATCGCGTGACGCGCGGCGATCTCGCGGCACAGCGCGATCACCGCGTCGATCTGCGCGTCGGGGAACGCGCGGTAGCCGCAGCGATGGCCGGGATTCTGGATCTCGATGCCGATCGAGCGCGCGTTGACGTCGCGATGGCCGCGCCAGCACGAAACGCCGGCATGCCAGGCGCGCGCGGCCTCGTCGACGAGCGCATGCACCGTGCCGTCCTCGTCGACGACGTAGTGGGCGCTGACCTTGCGCGCCGGATCGAGCAGGATGGCGAGCGTGTCGGCGAGCGCGTTCGTGTCGGTGTAGTGCAGGACCAGCAGCTCGGGCCGCACGCCGGCGGGCCGCGCGTCGAAACTGGGCGAGGGCGACGCGACGCGCTTCATGCGGACTTCGACTGCGCTTCGGGATCGGCCATGCCGGGCCGGCGCATCGTGATGATGCCCACGCCCGCGACCGTCACGATGCAGCCCGCGATGGTGCGCCAGCCGAGCGGATCGTCGGCGAGCAGCACGCCCGACATCACGCCGAACACGGGCACCAGCAGCGAATAGGGCACGACGAGGTTGACCTCGTAGCGGCGCAGCAGCCGGTACCAGACCCAGTAGGTGCAAACCGAGATGACGACCGCCATGTAGACGACACCGAACCACGCATAGGCGCTGGCGTTGCGGATCGCCTCGACATGGCCGGATTCAAGCGTGAAGGAAACCGACAGCAGCATCGGAACGGCGAACAGCGCCATGTAGGCGTTGAGCGCGAAATTGTCGACCCGGCCCAGCGCCTTGATCTGGAAGTTGGCGACCGCCCAGAAGAGCGAGCCCGCAAGGCACAGCGCGATGCTGACATAGCTGCCGCCCACGCGCGGTTCGCCGGTGGCGAGCCAGATGCCCACGAACGCCAGTCCCATGCCGAGCCAGCGCCGCCAGCCGGGATAGTCCTTGTAGAGGACGGCGCCGATCAGCGTGGCGAAGGGCGCCTGGCTCTGCGCGACGATGGAGCTGAGGCCCGGATCGAGGCCGGCGAGACCCGTGAAGAACAGGCTGAAATGGATGCAGCCGAGCGACAGCGACAGGAGTGCTATGCGCACGAGATCGCCGCGCGGCATGCGCACGAACGGAAGCAGGATGAGGGCCACCAGCGTGAAGCGGCACGCGATGGCGAAGATCGGCGGCAGTTCGACGACGGCCCACTTCCCGAAGACGAAGTTGAGCCCCCAGAACACCATCACGCCAACTACGAGTGCGACGTCGATCGGCTTCATTTCCAGCCCTTGATGGCGCGGACCCTGTCCCAGGCCGCATTGATGACGGCGAGGCGTTCGTTGGCCAGCGCCACGAACTCCGGCGGCATGCCCTGGCCGGTCAGCATGTCGGGATGGTGCGTGCGCACCAGTTCGCGCCACACCTTGCGCGCGCCGTCCTCGTCGGCGTCGGGCGAAAGCCCCAGCACGCGCCACGGATCGGCGCCGTCGGCCCCGCGCTGGGCCTCGCGCAGCGCTTCGAAGTCGCGCGCGTCGATGCCGAAGATCCGCGCGACCTCGGCGAGATAGGCGGTTTCCGACGCGGTGACTTCGCCGTTGGATTCGGCGATGTGGAACAGGCAGTCGAGAAGTTCCTCGAGTGCGGGCGCACCCTTCGGGAACAGCCCGGCGACCTGGCGGGCATAGGCCTCGTAGCCGGCGGTCGATTTCGTGGCGAGATCGAAGACGCGCTCGACGTTGCGCCGCTCGGTCTCGTCGAAGCGGAACAGGCGCGCGAACGCCGCTTTCTCGCGCGCGCAGACCTCGCCGTCGGCCTTGGCCATCTTGGCGGCGAGCGCCACCGTCGCGATCGTGAAGGCGATCTGCCGGTCGGCCGCGTCGTCGTCGGGCTTGCGGAACGCGGCGCGCGCGATCGCGTGGCCGGCCGCGGCACCGAGCAGGGCCCCCAGCGGGCCGCCCAGCGCGTAACCGGCCGTCCCGCCGAGAAGACTTCCCCAAACCGACATCCGCCGTCCGCCCTCCGATCCCTACCGATCACCGACGATTTCGTATATCAGAGTCCGCCTCGATCGACGCAATGTGAAGAAGGGGACCCACCCATGAAGCGCCATCGCATCGCCGCGATTCCGGGCGACGGAATCGGCAAGGAAGTGGTTCCCGCGGGCGTGCGCGTGCTCGAGGCGCTGGCTGCGCGCGACGGGTTCGCGCTCGACGTGACGAGCTTCGACTGGGGATCGGACTACTACAAGCGCCACGGCCGCATGATGCCCGAGGACGGGCTTGCGCAGCTGAAGCCGTTCGATGCGATCCTTTTCGGCGCCGTCGGCATGCCCGACGTGCCGGACCACGTCACGCTGTGGGGGCTGCGCCTGGCGATCTGCCAGCCTTTCGACCAGTACGCGAACGTGCGCCCGACGCGCATCCTGCCGGGAATTTCCTCGCCGCTTGCCGGCGTGACGGCGAAGGATCTCGACTGGATCATCGTGCGCGAGAATTCCGAGGGCGAATATGCCGGGCAGGGCGGCCGGTCGCATCGCGGCCTTCCCGAAGAGGTCGCGACCGAGACGTCGATCTTCACGCGCGCAGGCGTGGCGCGCATCATGCGCTTCGCTTTCGCGCTGGCGCGGTCGCGCCCGCGAAGGAAGCTGACGGTCGTCACCAAGTCGAACGCGCAGCGCCACGGCATGGTGCTGTGGGACGAGATCGCGGCCGAGACCGCGCGCGATTTCCCCGACGTCGCGTGGGAAAAGGAGCTGGTCGACGCGATGACCGTGCGCATGGTCCGCCGGCCCGCCTCGCTCGACACGGTCGTCGCGACGAACCTGCATGCCGATATCCTTTCCGATCTCGCCGCCGCACTCGCCGGATCGATCGGCATAGCGCCCACCGCCAACCTCAACCCCGAGCGGAAATTCCCGTCGATGTTCGAGCCGATCCACGGTTCTGCGTTCGACATCATGGGCAAGGGCATCGCCAATCCGGTCGGCACCTTCTGGTCGGCGGTGATGATGCTCGAGCATCTGGGCGAGCCCGCGGCGGCGGCGCGACTCATGGCCGCAGTCGAGCGCGTGACGGCCGATCGCCGTTTCCACACCGCCGATCTGGGCGGTACCGCCGATACGCGAAAGGTGACCGACGCGGTCGTCGAAGCGGTGCGTGCCGGCAATGCCTGAGCGCTGGAAACAATTTGAAACACGTGATAGGCAAGGCCCCGAAGCCCGATAAAGAGGTGCGGGGCATCGTTCCGCGCACCCGGAAGCAGACAGGCCGCCCAAATTACGGGCAGACTCCCGAGGAATCGCCTTGCAGTCGACTGCCGCAGCCCCGAGTTCCGTCAAGACTCCGCCCCTTCTTTCGGTCGAGGATCTGCACGTCCACTTCGTGACGTCGCGCGGCGTCGTGCGCGCGGTCGAGGGCGTGTCCTACGAGGTTCGCCCGGGCGAAGTTCTCGCGATCGTGGGCGAGTCCGGCTGCGGCAAGTCGGTCTCCTCGCTTGCGGTCATGCGCCTGCTCGCCAAGCCCGCCGGCCGCGTCGTCCACGGCCGGATCATGTTCGAGGGCGTCAACCTCCTCGACCTCTCCGACGACGAGATGCGCGAGCGGCGCGGGCGCGACATCTCGATGATCTTCCAGGAGCCGATGACCTCGCTCAACCCGGTCCTGCCGATCGGGCTGCAGATCATGGAGCCGCTCTTCATCCATCTGAAGATGACCGAGGAGCAGGCGCGCGCCCGCGCGGTCGAGCTCCTGAAGATGGTCGGCATCACTGATCCCGAACGGCGGCTCGAGCAGTATCCGCACCAGTTCTCCGGCGGCATGCGCCAGCGCGTGATGATCGCCATCGGGCTCGCGTGCAACCCCAAGCTCATCATCGCCGACGAGCCGACGACCGCCCTCGACGTGACGATCCAGGCGCAGATCCTGGAGCTGATGAAGGAGCTGTCGCGCAAGCTCAACATCGCGCTGATCGTCATCACGCACAATCTGGGCGTCGTCGCGCGCTATGCCGACCGCGTCAACGTGATGTACGCCGCGCGCGTGGTCGAGCAGGGGAGTGCGGACGACGTGTTCCTGCGTCCGCGCCATCCCTACGCGATGGGGCTGATGCGCTCGGTGCCGCGCCTCGACCGGCCGCGCGGCGTGAAGCTCGAGACGATCGAGGGTCTGCCGCCCAACCTTCTGGACCCGCCCAAGGGCTGCCGCTTCGCCGCGCGCTGCGGCTTCAAGACCGACATCTGCGAGCAGGACCCGCCGCTGGTCGAGGTCGAGGCCGGCCATTTCTCGGCCTGCCTGCGCGCGCGCGAACTGGTCGCCGGAACGCTGAAGCCGGCCGAGATCGTGCGCACCGACGCGGGCTCGCGCATCGCCAAGGACGCGGCCCCGCTTCTGTCGGTGCGGAACCTCAAGAAGTTCTTCACCGTGGCGCGCAAGGGCGGGCTGTTTTCCACGACGACCAGCGAGGTGCGCGCGGTCAACGACGTGTCGTTCGACATCGCCCCCGGCGAAACGCTGGGGCTGGTCGGCGAATCCGGCTGCGGCAAGACGACCGTCGGCCGGCTCGTGCTGCGGCTCGAGGACCCCACGGCCGGCGAGATCCGCTTCAAGGGCGAGGACATCGCGCACAAGGACCTCAACGAGCTTCGCCAGATCCGCCGCAAGATCCAGGTGATCTTCCAGGATCCGTTCAGCTCGCTCAATCCGCGCATGACGATCGGCCAGACGATCGCCGAGCCGCTGATGGTCTACAAGCTGGTGCCCAACGCGAAGGCCGCTGCCGAGCGCGTTTCCGAACTCCTCGTGCAGGTCGGCCTGTTCCCCTACATGGCCGAGCGCTACCCGCACGAGATGTCGGGCGGCCAGCGCCAGCGCATCGGGATCGCGCGAGCGCTCGCGATGGAGCCGGAATTCATCGTCTGCGACGAGCC
>JAEUKY010000101.1 GCA_016794005.1 Rhodospirillales bacterium | reverse complement strand
GCCGCCCTCGACCAGTCGGGCGCCGACGGCGTGATGATCGGGCGCGGGGCGTGCGGTCGGCCGTGGTTCCCGGCCAACGCGATCCATTTCCTCGCGACGGGCGAGCGTCGCGCCGATCCGCCGCTCGAGACGCAGATGGGCATCGTGCTCGAGCACTACGACGACATGCTCGTCCATTACGGCGTCGAGACGGGCCTGCGCATGGCGCGCAAGCATCTGGGCTGGTATGCCAAGGGTTTCCCGGGTGCGGCCGAGTTCCGCTCGACCGTCATGACGCTGACCGAGCCGGAGAAGGTGAAGGATCTGGTGCGCGCCGTGTGGGGCCGGGCGATCGAGGCCGGATGCCAGCCCGCCAACGACAGCGGGGCCGTCGCCGGCCTCAAGGAAGCCGCGTAGATGGCCCGCGCACTGCCCAAGGCGGAGGTCGGCGTCGTCACGCCGCTGCGCATCGGCCTGCCGGATCTGGGCGCCATCCTTTCAGCACTGCCCGATGCGGTGGTCGTGCTCGATGCCGATGCCGTGCTGCGCTACGTCAATCCGGCGGCCGAGAACTTCTTCGAACTCGGGGCGAGCATGATGCTCGGCCGGCGGCTCGCCGAGTTCCTGCCGGAGGACAATCCGGTCTTCGGCACGATCCAGCAGGCCCGCCAGTACGGCGCCAGCGTGTCGGAAGAAGAGATCACGATCGACGCGCCGCGCATCGGCAGCCATCTCGTTTCGGTGCGCGCCGCCGCGATGGTCGAGGGCGAGATCGACGGACTCGTCGTCGTCACGATCCAGCAGCGCTCGATCGCCCGCAAGATCGGCCGCCAGCTTGTCCACCGCAAGGCGGCCCGTTCGGTCAGCGCCATGGCCGCAATGCTCGCGCACGAGGTCAAGAACCCGCTTTCCGGCATCCGCGGCGCGGCCCAGCTCCTCGAGCAGACGGCCCAGTCGGCGGACCGCGAGCTCACC
The DNA here is from genome assembly GCA_016794005.1 of Rhodospirillales bacterium. Classification (GTDB taxonomy): domain Bacteria; phylum Pseudomonadota; class Alphaproteobacteria; order CACIAM-22H2; family CACIAM-22H2; genus Tagaea. The sequence continues at coordinate 4,241 of JAEUKY010000101.1, read as the reverse complement.
CGGCTGATCTGCGACGAGGCCGACCGCATCCGCGCGCTCGTCGACCGGATGGAGATCTTCAACGACGGCCTGCCGATCGAGATGGGGCCGGTGAACATCCACCGGGTTCTCGGCCATGTCCGGATGCTGGCGCAGAGCGGCTTCGGCCGGAACGTCCGCTTCACGGAGAACTACGATCCATCGCTGCCGGCAGTTCTCGGCGACAACGACCAGCTGATCCAGATTTTCCTCAATCTCGTGAAGAACGCGGTCGAGGCCGTGCCGCGCTCGGGCGGCGAGATCGTCCTGTCGACCGCGTTCCAGCAGGGCGTGCGTTTTGCCGTGCCCGGATCGGGGCAGCGGGTCTCGCTGCCGCTCGTCGTTTCGGTCCAGGACAACGGGGAGGGCATCCCCGAGGACGTTCGGCCGCATCTTTTCGAGCCGTTCATCACGACGAAGAAGAAGGGGACTGGCCTAGGACTTGCTTTGGTCGCCAAAATCGTTGGCGACCACGGCGGCGTCATCGAGTTCGACAGCCAGCCGCGCCGGACGGTTTTCCGTGTGCGGCTACCGGTCACCAGCGGCGAGCAGGGGCTCGACGCGGGAACCGAGGGATAGAAGGTCCAAATGGCTCAGGCCACAATTCTGGTTGCCGACGACGACAAGGCGATCCGTACCGTCCTCAACCAGGCGCTCGGCCGGCTCGGCCACGACGTCCGTCTCACCGGCCACGCCTCGCAGCTGTGGAAGTGGGTCGCCGACGGCGAAGGCGACCTCGTCATCACCGACGTCGTGATGCCGGACGAGAACGGCCTCGATCTGGTTCCGCGCATCCGCAAGGTGCGCCCCGACCTGCGCGTGATCGTCATGAGCGCGCAGAACACGCTGCTGACCGCCATCAAGGCGACCGAGAGGGGCGCGTTCGAGTACCTGCCCAAGCCCTTCGACCTCAAGGAACTGGTTTCGGTCGTCGAGCGAGCGCTGACCGCACCCAAGGCGCCTATCGCGTTCGACGGCGATCCCGACGAGCCGGACGAGAAGCTGCCACTGATCGGCCGCTCGGCGGCGATGCAGGAGATCTATCGCGTCCTCGCGCGCCTGATGGGAACCGACCTGACCGTCATGATCGCGGGCGAGTCCGGCACGGGCAAGGAGCTGGTCGCGCGCGCGCTTCACGATTACGGCAAGCGCCGCAACGGCCCGTTCGTGGCGCTCAACATGGCCGCGATCCCGCGCGAACTGATCGAAAGCGAGCTGTTCGGCCACGAGAAGGGCGCTTTCACGGGCGCCACGTCGCGCTATGCCGGCCGCTTCGAGCAGAGCCAGGGCGGCACGCTGTTCCTCGACGAGATCGGCGATATGCCGATCGAGGCGCAAACGCGCCTGCTGCGCGTCCTGCAGGAAGGCGAGTACACGACCGTCGGCGGCCGCACGCGCATCCGCGCCGACGTGCGCATCGTCGCCGCCACGCACCGCGACCTGCGCCAGCTCGTGCGCCAGGGGCTTTTCCGCGAGGATCTCTTCTACCGCCTCAACGTCGTGCCGATCCGCCTGCCGCCTCTGCGCGAGCGCGCCGACGACGTGCCGCTGCTGGTCCGCCATTTCCTGCAGACGACATCGACCGAGGGCCTGCCGATCAAGACGATCGATGCCGCAGCGATGGAGCGTCTGAAGCAGCATCGCTGGCCCGGCAACGTGCGCGAGCTCGAGAACCTTATCCGCCGGCTTTCGGCGCTCTATTCGCAGGAAGTGATCGGCATCGACATCATCGAGGCCGAGCTTGCCGACGCGGCCCCCGCGGTCGCGAGCGAGACGGCGCCGTCGGACGAATCCCTCGGTTCGGCCGTCGACCGCCATCTCAAGGCCTATTTCGGCGCGCACAAGGACGGGTTGCCGCCGGCGGGCGTCTACGACCGGATACTTCGCGAGGTCGAGCGGCCGCTCCTGTCGCTGACGCTGTCGGCCACGCGCGGAAACCAGATAAAGGCGGCGCAGCTTCTCGGCCTGAACCGGAACACTTTGCGCAAGAAAATCCGCGAGTTGGACATCCAGGTTGTTCGTGGCCTAAAGTAACGTCTGGCAGCGCGGAAGCGGAACTTCCGCTTCCCCAGCGCCGGCGCACGAACGGATGAAAGACCCCGCGAACGCCTCTCCGGTATCCGATCCCGCTTCGGCAATCGCGCGCCTGCGCCGATGGGCGACGCGCGTCGGCCTGTCGCGCAAGCTCGCCTTCCTGCTCGCGGTGCTGTCGATCTTGGCCGGCGGCGTCAGCTATCTCGTCATCACCGGCGCCGACGGCCCCGATCCCCGGACCGTGACGTGGCTGCTGCTGGTCAACCTCGTCCTGGTCCTTGCCCTCGGTTCCGTCGTCGCGCGCGAACTCGTCGGCCTTTGGATCGAGCGGCGGCGCGGCCTTGCCGGGGCGCGGCTTCACGTCCAGCTCGTGGCGCTGTTCACGGTCATCGCGGGCGCGCCGACGGCGATCATGGCGATCGCGACGGCGCTCTTCTTCAATCTCGGCGTCCAGGCATGGTTCTCCGATCCGGTCAGGCAGGCGGTTGGACAGTCGCTGGCCGCCGCCGAGGCCTATCTCGACGAGCACCGCAGCAACATCCGGGGCGACATCATCGCGATGGCGGGCGACATCTCGCGCGAGGGGTCGCTCGTGCTGGCCGACGGCGAAGCCATCCAGCGGCTGGTCGACAGCCAGACCGGGGTGCGCGCGCTCAACGAGTCCGTCGTTTTCGACGGACGCGGACGCATCTATGCGCGCGTCGGCTTCACGCTCCAGCTCGTCGTGCCGTTCTGGGGGCTCGACCGCGCGCGGACCGGAGAAGTGGTCGTCTTCACGCCGGAAGCCAGTGAGACCGAGGGTGCATCGCGCGACGATCGCGTGCGCGCCCTGACCCGGATCGAGGGATTCGACGACACGTTCCTCCTGATCGGCCGTTTCGTCGAACCGCGCGTGGTCCAGCATCTCGACCGGACGCGCCTCGCGGTCCAGCTCTACGAATCGCTCGAAGGCCGTCGCGAAGGCCTTCAGGTGACGTTCGCGATGATCTTCGTGATCGTGGCGCTTCTTCTTCTTCTGGCCGCGATCTGGATCGGGATCGCGGTCGCCAACCGGCTGGCGCGTCCCGTCGGCGCCTTGATCGGGGCGGCCGAGCGTATCCGTGCGGGGGACCTTTCGACGCGCGTCGAGGAAAGCAGCCGGGACGACGAGCTGGGCACGCTGTCGCGCGCGTTCAACAGGATGACTTCGCAGATCGAGGCGCAGCGCGGCGAGCTGATCGACGCGAACGCGCAGATCGAGAACAGGCGTCGCTTCACCGAGGCGGTGCTTGCGAGCGTCACGGCGGGCGTGGTGGCGCTGGATGCCAATGGCGCCATCGACCTGCCGAACCGTTCGGCGTCGGTCCTGCTCGACACGGACCTTGCGGCCCGGACGGGCCAGAGCTTCGCCGCCCTGGTTCCCGAAATGTCGGCCCTGATCGAGGCGGCGACGGCGAATCCCGACAAGCCCGCCCAGGGCACGATCCAGCTTGTCCGCAAGGACCGGAAGCGGACCTTCGTGGTCCGCATCGCCGGCACGCGGCTCGACGACGGCGCCATCGGCCTCGTCGTCACGTTCGACGACATCACCGATCTGGAGGCCGCCCAGCGCACGGCCGCCTGGGCCGACGTCGCGCGGCGTATCGCACACGAGATCAAGAATCCGCTGACGCCGATCCAGCTCTCGGCCGAACGGCTGAAGCGCAAGTATCTGTCGGAGATCAAGAGCGATCCCGACACGTTCCGGCTCTGCACCGAAACGATCATGCGCCAGGTCGAGGATATCGGACGGATGGTCGACGAGTTCTCGTCGTTCGCGCGCATGCCTGCGCCGCGCATGCGGACCGAGAATGTCGCCGAGCTCGTCCGGCGCACCGTGTTTCTTCAGGCGAACGGTCGGGCCGGCGCGAGGTTCGATACGGCATTTCCGGACTCGCCCGTGATGCTTCGGCTCGACGCTGGCCAGATCGGCCAAGCCTTGACGAATCTGCTGCAGAACGCGCTCGACGCGATCGAAGGTCGCGAGGGGACAAATCTTCCTGCACCACATATAGCGGTCGATGTTTCCTGTGACGCGCAAGGCCGCACGCTCGTCAGCGTGGCCGACAACGGACGCGGCCTTCCCAAGATGGACCGCGACCGCCTGACGGAGCCGTATATGACGACACGGGCGAAGGGCACCGGCCTCGGTCTGGCGATCGTCAAGAAGA
>JAEUKY010000099.1 GCA_016794005.1 Rhodospirillales bacterium | reverse complement strand
GGCGGCGGCGATCTCCGGATCGACGGTCGCGACGCCGAGCCGCGGACTGTATCCGATCCGCATGCCCGCGACGCCCTTCTCGAGGTCGAGCAGCCACGAACCGTCGTCCGGCGGCAACGAGAAAACGTCGCGCACGTCCGGTCGCGCGATCGCTTCCATCATCCGTGCGGCGTCCTCGACGCTGCGGGTCATCGGGCCGATATGCGCCAGCAGCCCCGCCGGCGAGGCCGGATAGGCCGCCACGCGGCCATAGGTGGGCTTGAGGCCGAAGATCCCGCAGAAGCCGGCCGGCATGCGGATCGATCCGCCGCCATCCGTTCCGACATGGAGGGCGCCCATGCCGAGTGCCGCCGCGACGGCGGCACCGGCCGACGAGCCGCCGGCCGTCCTGGTCGGGTCCCACGGATTGCGGGTGATGCCGGTCAGCGGCGAATCCCCGATGCCCTTCCAGCCGAACTCCGGCGTCGTCGTCTTGCCGAGCAGGACGGCGTTGCGCTCGCGAAGGCGTGCCACCGCCGGCGCGTCTTCGTTCCAGGTCTGCTTCCTGTCGACGAGCTTCGAACCGCGCAGCGTCGGCCAGCCGGCCGTAAGCAGGAGGTCCTTGATCGTCGCGGGAACCCCGTCGAGCGTTCCCTGCGGCTCGCCGCGCACCCATCGCGCTTCAGAAGCCCGCGCCGACGCGAGTGCCGACTCCTCGTCGACGAGGCAGAATGCGTTGAAGGTCGGATCGAGGCGGGAAATGCGCGCCAGTGCGGCCTTCGCCGCTTCGACCGGCGAGAAGCGCTTGCGCGCAAATCCGGACAGGAGCTCGGCGACGGAAAAAAGGGCGAGATCGGACATTTGTGACTCCGGACGGGGGCGCTATGCTCGCACGTCCGAAGCCGATTCCGAAAGAGCCCGCTCGATGCGCCTCGTCCTCGCCATGCTCAAGCACGAAACCAACACGTTCTCGCCGATCGTGACCGATCTTGAGCGTTTCGGTCAGTGGGGCCTGCAGTACGACGCGGACGTCGTCGCCGCATACGAGAATACGGCGATGCCGCTTGCGGCCTACATGAAGCTCGCCAAGGCGCGCGGCGCCGAGATCGCGACACCGGTCGCGGCCGAAGCGATGCCGGGCGGCCTCGTCACCGAACAGGCTTACGAGCATCTCGCCGGGCGCATCCTCGCGGCGATCGACGAAGGCTGCGACGGAGCGCTCCTCGACCTGCACGGCGCGATGGTCTGCGAACATACGGTCGACGGGGAAGGCACGCTGCTGGCACGCATCCGCGCGCGCCATCCCGGTCTTCCGATCGCCGTCACCTACGACCTGCACGCCAATCTGTCGGCCGAGATGGTTGGAAACTGCACCGCGATGATCGGGTACAAGACCTATCCGCACGTCGACATGTACGAAGTCGCCGAACGCGTCGGCAAGGTCGTGATCGACGCGATCGACGGCAAGTGCCGTCCGGTGATGGCATGGGGCCGCCTGCCTCTCTTGTCGCAGACGCTGCGGCAGGGAACGGCCGATACCCCGATGAAGGAACTCCAGGCGATGGCCGCGGAGATGGAAACCCGGCCCGGCATCCTGTGCGCCACGGTCTTCGGCGGCTTTCCGATGGCGGACATTCCGATCGCCGGAAACTCGGCCATCGTCGTCGCCGATGCGGACCGGTCGAAGGCCGCGGCGGCGACGCAAGCGCTTCTCGACGCGACGTGGAAGGCGCGCGAAAACTTCACGCATGTCCACGCGCCGATCGCGGCGACCGTCGCGCGCGCGAAGGAAGTCAACGCTTCGCCCATCGTCCTGCTCGACCACGCCGACAATGTCGGCTCGGGCGGAACGTCCGACGTCATGGCGGCGATCGCCGAAGTGCTGCGCCAGGAACTCGACGACGTCGCCGTCGCGACGGTCTGGGATCCGGCCGCCGTCTCGGCCATGCAGGCCGCCGGTCTGGGCTCGCGCGTCACGCTCGACCTCGGCGGAAAGTGCGACATGCCGTCGATCGACCTGCCCGGCCGGCCGCTGCGGGTCTCCGGCACCGTCCGCAACCTCGCGGACGGGAAATGGCGCGTCGAAGGCCCGATGTACACGGGCGTTCTGGTCAATACCGGGCCGACCGCCGTGCTCGACACGGGCCGGATGCGGATCGTCGTGGTTTCCCGCCATCACGAACCTTGGGATACCGGCATTTTCACGGCGAACGGGATCGACCCGACCCGCCAGCGGTTCCTGCTGCTGAAATCGCGCATCCACTACCGGGCGGGCTTCGCTCCGCTGGCCCGCGCAACCTTTACCCTCGATGGTGAAGGTGTGACGACCTCGGACAATTCCAAGCTCGTCTATCGGAACCTGCCCCGTCCGATCCACCCGCTCGATCCCGGTCCGTTCCCGCCGACGGTCGCGCAAGAGGTTTGACGCGCCCGCGGTCTGTGGCATGCTTTTGGCACTTTCGAGGGACACTTGATCGGCACTCGTATCGACCGGCGAACGGCGAACGGGGCGACATCGGAGGACCAAAGACATGAAAAAGACGTTCCATCGGCTCGCGGCCGCGACCGCGCTGGCGGCATTCGCCGCCGGCTTCGGTCTTGCCGGCGACGCAAGCGCCCAGCAGAAGGTGCTTCGCTTCATCCCGCACTCGAACCTGCCCGCGATCGATCCGGTCGCGACGACCGGCTACGTCGTGCGCAACCACGGCTATCTCGTCTACGACACGCTGTTCGCCACCGACGCGAACTTCAAGATCCAGCCGCAGATGGTCGACAAGTGGTCGACCAGCCCCGACGGCCTGCGCTGGGAGTTCACGCTGCGCTCGGGCATGAAGTTCCACGACGGCACGCCCGTGCGCGGTGCCGACGCGGCCGCATCGATCCGCCGCTGGTCGGCGCGCGACAGCTTCGGCCAGACGCTTGCCGCGGCCGTCGCCGGCTACGACGTCGTAAACGAGCTGACCTTCGCGATCCGCCTCACCAAACCCTTCCCGCTGATGATCGACGCGCTCGGCAAGCTGTCGAGCCAGGTTCCGTTCATCATGCCGGAGCGGATCGCGAACACCGACCCGGCCACGCCGATCCAGGACGCGACCGGTTCCGGTCCGTTCCGCTTCGTGCGCGACCAGTGGGTGCCCGGCCAGAAGGCGGTCTACGAGAAGTTCGCCGACTATAAGCCGCGCAGCGAGCCGCCTTCGTGGGCAGCCGGCGGCAAGGTGGTCAAGGTCGATCGCGTCGAATGGCGCATCATTCCCGACGGTGCGGTCGCCGCGGCGGCTCTCACCCAGGGCGAGGTCGACTGGCTGGAACAGCCGCTGTTCGACCTGATGCCGCAGCTTGCGCGCAACCGCGACATCTCGCTCGAGCAGATCGATCCGATGGGCTCGGTCGCGATGCTGCGCTTCAACCACCTGCATCCGCCCTTCAACGACGCGAAGGTCCGCCAGGCGGTGCAGATGGCCGTCAACCAGTCGGACTATCTGCAGGCGATCGCGGGCAGCAAGGAATACTACAAGGAGTGCAAGTCGGTCTTCCCGTGCGGCACCCCGCTGTCGAGCGACGTCGGAGCGGCGGCACTTGCCGGCAATCTCGACCGCGCGAAGGCGATCCTCAAGGAGTCGAGCTACAAGAACGAGAAGGTCATCATCATCTCGCCGACCGACATCCCGACCAACCACGTCCAGAGCCTCGTCACGGAAGATCTGCTGAAGCGGCTCGGGATGAACGTCGAGCTCGTCGCGACCGACTGGGGTTCGGTCCTTGCCCGCCGGGCAAGCCGCAACCCGGCCGAGCAGGGCGGCTGGTCGATCTTCCACACCTGGTGGGTCGGTCCGGATCTGGTGAACCCGGCGCTGCATGCGCCGCTGCGCGGCCACGGTGCGGCCGCATGGCCCGGCTGGCCGACGGATCCGACGGCGGAATCGCTGCGCGACCGCTGGCTCGCCGCCGCGACGGCCGCCGAGCAGACGGCCATCGCCCGCCAGATCCAGGAGAACGCGGTCAAGGAAGTGCCCTACGTCACGACCGGGCAGTTCCAGCAGCCGACGGCCTTCCGCAAGAACGTCACGGGGATCGTGATTTCCCCCGTCCCGTTCTTCTGGAACGTCGACAAGCGCTGACGAAACGACGGACGATATAGATCGGGTTACCAAGCGTGTTCGCCTATATCGTCCGACGCATTCTGGCCACCATCCCCGTCATGGGGGTGGTGGCCCTTTTCGTCTTCTCGCTCCTCTATTTCTCGCCCGGCGATCCGGCGGCGATCATCGCTGGCGATCTCGCCACCGTCGACGACATCGAGAAAATCCGCCAGCAGCTCGGCCTCAACGAGCCGTTCCTCGTGCGCTTCTCGACCTGGCTTTTCGCGATCCTCCAGGGCGATTTCGGGAACTCGATCTTCTCCGCCCTCCCCGTTTCCACGCTGATCGGCCAGCGGCTCGAAGCGACGATCTCGCTGTCGCTGACGACGATCGTCCTCTCGGTGTCGGTCGCGATCCCGCTCGGCGTCCTCGCCGCGGCGCGGGCCGGCGGGTGGCTCGACCGGCTCGTGATGATGTTCGCCGTCCTCGGCTTCTCGGTTCCGGTGTTCGTCCTGGGCTACGTGCTGATCTTCCTCTTCTCGCTCGAGCTCGACTGGCTGCCGGTCCAGGGGTTCGTGTCGATCCGCGAGGGTTTCTGGCCGTTCCTGCGACAGCTGATCCTGCCTTCGCTGGCGCTCGGCACGATCTACATCGCGCTGATCGCGCGCATGACGCGCGCGGCGATGCTCGACGTCCTCAGCCAGGATTACATCCGCACCGCCAACGCCAAGGGGCTGGGCACCGAGAAGGTCCTGCTCCGCCACGCGCTGAAGAACGCGGCCGTGCCGATCGTGACGGTCGTCGGCATCGGCGTGGCGCTGCTGATCGGCGGGGTCGTCGTCACGGAAAGCGTGTTCGCCATCCCCGGTCTCGGCCGCATGACGGTCGACGCGATCCTCCGGCGCGACTATCCGATCATCCAGGGCGTGATCCTGATGTTCTCGTTCGTCTACGTCCTCATCAACCTTCTGGTCGATCTCAGCTACTCGCTGTTCGACCCGCGCATCCGGTATTGAGGGCGGCATGGCGCTGACGCTCGTCGCACCGGCCACGCAGGCCCAGCTGCAGGGACGCCGCCGCGCATGGTGGCGGCGCAACCTGTCGATCGTGCTGGGCGGCGGACTGATCGCCGTCATGGTCGGCATCGCCCTGCTCGCCCCCTGGCTCGGCACCGTCGATCCGGCCGCACTGTCGCCCATCCGGCGCCTGCGGCCGCCGTCCGACCAGTACTGGTTCGGGACGGATGCGCTGGGGCGCGACGTCTACAGCCGCGTGATCTACGGCGCGCGCGCCTCGCTGTTCGTCGGTTTCGCCGTCGCGGCCGCGGCCGTGCTGTCCGGGCTGTTCTTCGGGCTGGTTTCCGGCTTCAGCCGGTGGATCGACGCGATCCTGATGCGCATCATGGACGGGCTGATGTCGATCCCGTCCGTGCTGCTCGCCATCGCGCTGATGGCGCTGACGAAGGCCAGCCTCGAGAACGTCATCCTCGCCATCGCGATCGCCGAGGTGCCGCGCGTGACCCGGCTCGTGCGCGGCGTCGTGCTCGGCCTGCGCGAACAGCCCTTCGTCGAGGCGGCCATCGCGGCCGGCACGTCGACGCCGCGCATCCTGATCCGCCACATCCTGCCGAACACGATCGCGCCCGTCGTCGTCCAGGCGACCTATATCTGCGCCTCGGCGATCATCACCGAGGCGATCCTTTCCTTCATCGGCGCGGGCCTGCCGCCGTCGATCCCGACCTGGGGCAACATCATCGCCGAGGGCCGCGCGATCTTCCAGGTGCGCCCGCAGCTGATCCTGATTCCGGCGGCCTTCCTTTCGCTGACGGTGCTCGCGATCAACCTGCTCGGCGACGGGCTGCGCGACGCGCTCGACCCGCGTCTCGCCCGGCAGATGTGAGCGCCGCGATGGCCGGGACGGCACTCCTCGAGATCGACGATCTCCGCACCTATTTCTTCACCAGCGACGGCGTCGTGCGCGCCGTCGACGGCGTGTCGTATTCGGTGCAGGCCGGCGAAACGCTGGCCGTCGTCGGCGAGAGCGGCTGCGGGAAGTCGGTGACGGCGATGTCGATCCTGCGGCTGCTGCCGTCGCCGCCCGCGCGCATCGTCTCGGGATCGATCCGCTTCGAGGGCCGCGACCTGCTGGCGGCTAGCGAAGACGAGATGCGCCGCATACGCGGCAACGAGATCTCGATGATCTTCCAGGAGCCGATGACGAGCCTCAATCCGGTTCTCACCGTCGGCAAGCAGATCGCGGAGACGCTCGAACTCCATCAGGGCCTGTCGGCCGAGGCCGCGCAGGCGCGCGCGGTCGAGATGCTGGAACTGGTGCGCATTCCCGAGCCGGCGCGGCGCGCGGGCGAATACCCGCACCAGATGTCGGGCGGCATGCGCCAGCGCGTGATGATCGCGATGGCGCTCGCGTGCAATCCGAAGGTCCTGATCGCCGACGAGCCGACCACGGCGCTCGACGTGACGATCCAGGCCCAGATCCTCGACCTGATGCTGGAGCTGAAGCGCAAGATCGGGGCCGCGATCGTGCTCATCACGCACGATCTGGGCGTCGTCGCCGAGACGGCCCAGCGCGTCGTCGTCATGTACGCCGGCCGGAAAGTCGAGGAAGCGGCGGTCGACTCCCTCTTCGACCGCCCGCGTCATCCCTACACGCTCGGCCTGATGGGTTCGATCCCGCGGCTGGGTGCCGAAGAAGGCAGCCGGACCCGTCTGATCGAGATCCCGGGCATCGTGCCGCGCCTGACGCAGGCCATCGCCGGCTGCGCGTTCGCCGAGCGCTGCGCTTATGCCCGCCCGAAATGCCGCGAGGAAGCGCCGCCGTTCGAGCGCAAGGCGGACGGGCATTTCGCGGCCTGCTGGGAAAGCGACCGCCTGCCGGAGCCGCCGCGATGACGGGCCCTCTTCTGCAGGTCGTCGATCTCAAGAAGCACTACCCGATCCGCGGCGGGCTGTTCGGCCGCGAGGTCGCGACCGTCCACGCCGTCGACGGCATCACGTTCCACGTCGATTCCGGCGAGACGCTGGGCCTGGTCGGCGAATCCGGCTGCGGCAAGTCGACGGCCGGCAAGGCGATCCTGAAACTGGTCGACCCGACATCGGGCACCGTGCGGCTGATGGGCAAGCGGATCGACGGCCTGAGCCGCTCGGCGATGTGGCCGCACCGGCGCGACCTGCAGGTGGTCTTCCAGGATCCCTACTCGTCGCTGAGCCCGCGTCTTTCCGCCGGCGAGATCGTCGCGGAGCCGCTGAAGAATTTCGGCATCGCGACGGGCGCCGAGGCGCGCGAGCGCGTCGCCTGGCTTTTCGGGAAGGTCGGCCTGCGGCCCGAGCAGATGGCGAAGTATCCGCACGAGTTCTCCGGCGGGCAGCGCCAGCGTCTGGGTATCGCGCGGGCACTCGCCGTCCGCCCGAAGCTCATCGTCGCGGACGAGCCGGTCTCGGCACTCGATGTCTCGGTGCAGGCGCAAGTCATCAACCTGCTGACCGACCTGCAGGCGGAGTTCGGCGTGTCGTTCCTGTTCGTCGCGCACGATCTGGCGGTCGTCGAGCACATCAGCCATCGCGTGGCCGTGATGTATCTCGGCAAGATCGTCGAGATTGCGGACCGCCGCACGATCTTCGCGCGCCCGCAGCACCCCTATACCGAGGCGCTGCTGTCGGCGGCCCCGCAGCCGAACCCGCGCCTGAAGAAGAAGCGGATCATCCTCGCCGGCGACGTGCCCTCGCCGATCAACCCGCCGTCGGGCTGCCGCTTCCACACGCGCTGCCCCTATGCGGTGGCGCGCTGCAAGACCGAAGAGCCGCAGATCCGGGAACTCGCGCCCGGCCATCAGGTCGCCTGCCATCTGCGGCTTCCGTCGGCCGGCTAGCCCGCGAGCTGCGCCTCGATCCACGCCGCGTGCGCGATCAGCGCGTTGTCCTCGTTGTGCGGCCCGACGAGCTGGATCGCCAGCGGCAGTCCGTTGTCCGACTTGCCGGCCGGCAGCGCGATGCAAGGATTGCCCAGCAGCGTCCACATCCGGTTGAACACCGGATCGCCCGTGCGCTCCAGCCCGCGCGGGGCCGCCCCCGGTGCGGCCGGAGCCAGGATCACGTCGAAATCCCGCCAGACCTGCGCAAGCCGGTTCCGGCACTTCGTCGCCAGCGCCTTCGCGGCCGTCTCCTCGCGGATGCCGACCTTGTCGCCGTCTTCCAGAAGCTCCGCAAGGCGGCCGGAGAGGAGCTTGGGATGCTCCGCCCGTTCCTTGGCGAGGGCCTTGGTCGCCTCGCGCATCATGATCGCGAGTTGCGCGTCGTTGAGGCCGTTCCACGTCTCGTCGGGATCGAACGATCCGAAGCCCGTGCCCGCACGGATCAGCTTGCCGACGACGCGCTCGAAAAGCGCGTTCGTCTCGGCATCCGCCTCGGGCCAGTAGGGGGTGCGGCACATCGCGATGCGCGGCGGGTTGCGTGCGCCCGCACCCTGCCCGTTCGGCGGAAGGCCGACCAGCGCGCGCCGGACGAGATCGAGGTCCGAAACCGCACGGCAGAACACGCCCAGCGTATCCAGGGCCGGCGACAGCGGCTTCACGCCGGTCATGTCCGTCCAGCCGTAGGTGCCCTTGTAGCCGACCACGCCGCAGAAGGCGGCGGGCCGGATGACCGACCCCGCCGTCTGGGTCCCGAGCGCGATCGGCACCTGGAAATCGGCGACGGCCGCCGCCGAGCCGGACGACGATCCGCCCGGCGTGTGGCCGCGCAGATGCGGGTTGTGCGTGGGACCGGGCGAGAAATACGCGAACTCGGTCGTGACCGTCTTGCCGAGCACGATGGCCCCGCCCGCGACGAGCTTCTTGACGCAGGCCGCATCCGCCTTCGGCCGATGGTCGCGATAGATCGGCGAGCCGTAGGAGGTCGGCAGGTTGGCGGTATCGATCAGGTCCTTGATCCCGACGGGGATGCCGTGCAGCGGCTGCGTGCGCGAAATCTTGTCCAGCGCTTCGGCCCGGCCCCGGCTTTCGCGCCGGTCGACATGGACCCAGGCCTTCACGTCCTTGTCGCGCTCGTCGATGCGCGACAGGCATTCGCGGACGAGAGTCTGGGCGTCGAGCTTTCCGGCACCGATCGCGGCGCGCTGGGCGGTGGCGCTGAGCCGTTCGGGGTTCGGCGTGAGATGCGGCTTCGTCATGCCGCATATCATATCGGGATACCCGAACTACGCCACCCTATTGACGACCTCAGGCATCGGCACTTTCGTCGAGCGAATAGCCAGCCGAGCGCACCGTCCGGATCAGGTCGGAGTCGCCCGGCGAGTTGATCGCCTTGCGCAGCCGGCGGATATGCACGTCGACCGTCCGCGGCTCGACATAGATGTCGCGGCCCCAGACGGCGTCGAGAAGCTGTTCGCGGCTGTAGACGCGCCCCGGCCGTTCGAGAAGGAAGCGGAGCAGGCGGAACTCGGTCGGGCCCAGATGGATCGGCCGGCCGGACCGCAGCACGCGGTGCGCGGAAAGGTCCATGACCAGATCGCCGAATGTCAGCAGGTCCTGTGCTGTCGACGGCTTCGAGCGGCGCAGGACCGCGCGTACCCGCGCGATCAGCTCCGACGGGCTGAAGGGCTTCGCGACATAGTCGTCCGCACCGACCTCGAGCCCGCGGATACGGTCACTTTCCTCGCCCCGCGCGGTGAGCAGGATGACGGGAAGGTCCCGGGTGTCGGCCTTGCGGCGGACCTGCCGGCAGACTTCCAGTCCGGACACGTGCGGAAGCATCCAGTCGAGGATCACGAGATCGGGCCGCGCTTCGGCGACCGCCACGAGGGCCGCCTCGCCGTCGGTCGCGACGGACACGCGGAACCCCTCCTTCTCGAAGTTGTAGCGGAGAAGCTCGACCAGCGCGGCTTCGTCCTCGACGATCAGAAGATGCGGTTTCAAATCGTCCTCCCTATGCCTTCTTCGCATCGGCGGTCACGACCGCGAAACTGGACGCGTCGCCCTTCGGGCGCGCCTCGCGCAGCGGAACGCCCTTGACGAGGAAATGGATCGTCTCGGCGATGTTCGTCGTGTGGTCGCCGATCCGCTCGATGTTCTTCGCGATGAACAGCAGATGCGTCGAGCCCGATATGTTCCGCGGGTCCTCCATCATGTAGGTGAGGAGTTCGCGGAACAGCGAGGAGTACATCTCGTCGAGTTCCTCGTCCCGGTTCCAGACCGAAACCGCCTTGACGAGGTCCTGTGCCGCGAACGCGTCGAGCACGTCCTTCAGCATCTCGCGGACCATCGCACCCATCCGCGGGATCGAATGGACGGGCCGCAGCGGCGGCACCTGCGCCAGCACGCTGGCCCGCTTCGCGACGTTCTTGGCGTAGTCCGCCGCGCGCTCGAGGTCGGCGCCGATCCGCAGCGCCCCCAGCACCAGCCGCAGGTCGCCGGCGACCGGCTGGCGCAGCGCCATCACGCGCAGAACCTGATCGTCGATCTCGCGCTCCAGATCGTCGACCTTGACGTCGACGCTGACGACGGTGGCGGCGAGCTCGGCGTCGCGCTGGACGACGGCCTGGATCGCCGTGGCGATCTGCGATTCGACGAGACCGCCCATCCGCGCGAGCAGGTTGGTGAGCCGCTTGAGTTCTTCGTCGTAGGATTTGACGATGTGTTCGTTTGCCATGTCGGCTTCTCCTGCGCCGGTCAGCCGTAGCGGCCGGTGATGTAGCCCTGCGTGCGCTCGTCGCGGGGATTCGTGAAGATCTTCGCGGTATCGTCCTCCTCGACCAGCGTCCCCAGATGGAAGAACGCCGTGCGCTGCGAAACGCGGGCCGCCTGCTGCATGTTGTGCGTGACGATGACGATCGTATAGTCCGATTTCAGGCCGTCGATCAGTTCCTCGACATGCGCCGTGGCGATCGGGTCGAGTGCCGAACACGGCTCGTCCATCAGGATCACCTCGGGCGAGACCGCGATCGCACGGGCGATGCACAGGCGCTGCTGCTGTCCGCCGGAAAGGCCCGTACCCGGATCGTCGAGCCGGTCCTTCACCTCTTCCCACAGGCCGGCTCCGCGCAGGGACTTCTCGACGATCTCCTCGAACTCGGAGCGCTTGGTCGCAAGCCCGTGGATCTTCGGGCCGTAGGCGACGTTCTCGAAGATCGACTTCGGGAACGGGTTCGCCTTCTGGAAGACCATGCCCACGCGCGCGCGCAGCTGCACGACGTCGACGGAACGGTCGTAGATGTCCTGCCCGTCGAGCCGCAGATCTCCGGTCACCCGGCAGGACGCGATCGTGTCGTTCATGCGGTTGATGCATCGCAGGAACGTCGACTTGCCGCAACCCGACGGGCCGATGAACGCCGTTACCTGATTCTCCCGAATGTCGATGTCGACCGACTTGAGCGCATGCTTCGCCCCGTAGTGGACGTTCACACCGCGTGCCGCGACCTTCGACGCCGGCATCGGCATCGGAACAGGTACCGTCGCACCGGAAACGTTCTGTGTCGTGACTGTCGCATCCATGGCCTACCACCGTCTTTCGAATTTTTTGCGCAGCCAGATCGCGGCCGCATTCATCAGGAGAAGGAACACGAGCAGGGTCATGATCGCCGCCGACGTCTTCTCGACGAAGCCGCGCTCGGGATTGTCCGCCCACATGAAGATCTGGACCGGGAGCACGGTCGACGGAGAAAGCGGGCCGGCCGGAATGTCGACGACGAAGGCGACCATGCCGATCATCAGCAGCGGAGCCGTCTCGCCCAGAGCGTGCGCCAGCGCGATGATCGTTCCCGTCATGATGCCCGGCATGGCGAGCGGAAGGATGTGGTGGAAGATCGCCTGCATCTTCGAGGCGCCGATGCCGAGTGCCGCCTCGCGTATCGAAGGCGGCACCGATCGGAGTGCCGCGCGCGACGCGATGATGATGATGGGGAGACTCATCAGCGCGAGCACGACGCCGCCGACGATCGGCGCCGACCGGGGCATGCCGAAGAACTGGAGAAAGACCGCAAGGCCGAGCAGGCCGTACACGATCGACGGCACCGCCGCGAGATTGTTGATGTTGACTTCGATGAGGTCCGTGAACCGGTTCTTCGGGGCGTATTCCTCGAGATAGATCGCCGCCGCGACGCCCATCGGAAACGCCAGAAGCAGCGTCATTCCCAGCGTAAGGAACGAGCCGACGACGCCGCCCCAGACGCCGACCAGCTCCGGCTGCCTGCTGTCGGCCGCCGTGAAGAAGCGCGTGTTGAAGCGCTTCTCCAGACGGCCTTCGGCCGCGAGCCTGTCGAGCCAGGAAAGCTGGGCGTCGTTGACGCGGCGCGACGCTTCGGGCACGTCGCGCGCCGAGTGCCCCTTCTGGATCATGTCGACGTCGGACGACGTGAGGAGCCAGACCTCGCGGCGCTGCCCCAGGAGACCGGGGTCCGCCGAAACCATCCGGAGAAGCTCGATCTGCGCCCCGTCGGAAAGAAGCGCATCGAGCTGGCGCAGCGGCAGGCGGCCGCGGACCTCGGGGAACTTCTCCTGGAGCGCGGCGCGCGCGACCGCCGCCCAGTTTGCCTGCCGGAACGCCGCCGGATCGCGCTTCCCGTCGGGGTCGATCGTGGCCGGATCGAAATGCACCTCGAGGCGGATATGCGTCTGGAAAAACGCCGTCGCGCCGTTCGACAGGATCGTCCAGAGCAGAAGGAACAGCGCGGCGATCGCGAACGACAGGGCCGCCATTCCGTAGCGTTCGAACCGGCGCTCGGACGCATAGCGCTTTTCCAGTCGCAGGCGCGCTTCGGGGCCCGTATGGCGCGACGCGGGCGCGGCGGGAACCGACATGTCGGTCATTCGTATTGCTCCCTGTACTTCCGGACGATCCGCATCGCGAGGATGTTGAGCGCGAGCGTGACCGCGAAGAGGACGAGACCGAGCGCGAACGCCGAGAGGGTCTTCGGGCTGTCGAACTCCTGATCGCCCACCAGCAGCGCGGCGATATGCACCGTCACCGTCGTCACCGCATTGAGCGGGTTCGCCGTAAGGTTGGCGGCGAGACCGGCGGCCATCACGACGATCATCGTTTCTCCAAGCGCGCGACTGAACGCGAGGATGACCGATGCCGCGATGCCCGGCAGTGCCGCGGGCAGGACCACCTTCTTGATCGTTTCGGACCTGGTCGCGCCGAGACCGTACGACGCGTCGCGCATGGACTGCGGGACGGCGTTTATGACGTCGTCGGACAGCGACGAAACGAAGGGGATGATCATGATGCCCATCACGAGGCCGGCGGCCAGCCCCGACTGCGATGCGACCTCGAGACCGGCGAGCGCGCCCGCCTCGCGCACGAACGGCGCGACCGTGAGGGCGCCGAAGAAGCCGTATACGACCGTCGGGATGCCGGCGAGGATTTCGAGCAGCGGCTTGGCGATCGAGCGGACCCTGGCCGGAGCATAGTCGGCCATGTAGACGGCCGACATGAGCCCGACCGGCACGGCGACCAGCATCGATATGGTGGCGATCAGAAGCGTGCCGGTGAAGAGCGGAACCGCGCCGAACGCGCCGGACGATCCGACCTGATCGGCGCGGATGGCCGTCTGCGGGCTCCAGGTCAGTCCGAACAGGAAATCGGCCGCCGGAATCGCGACGAAGAATCTCGCCGCCTCGAAAACGAGGGAAAGCACGATGCCGACCGTCGTCAGCACGGCGATGACGGAACAGACGATCAGGACGGCGCCGATGATGCCTTCGACCCGGTTGCGTGCCCGCATCGAAGGGGCGACGTGGCTGCGGGCCAGCAGAAGGCCGAACATCGCGGCCGCAAGCCCGACGAGCCACATCGCGGAACGCGCCATTCCCGCGAGATTCAGATAGGTATCGACGGCAGCCTGCACGGCCGGCGTCGCCGCTGCGGACGCGATATTGCCGGCCGCGATGTTGCGGATATCCGTGACCACGAGACTGAGCTTGTCGGCCGGAAGCGCGCGGATCTCGTCGGGCAGCGCCGAAACGACGAGGGACTTCACGATCCAGTCGGACGAAGCCGTCCACAAGACGACGAGGAGAAGTGCTGGAAGTCCGCACCACAGCGCGACGTAGTAGCCATAATACGAAGGAAGGGAGTGCAGGCGCACCGTCCCGCCGTTCTGGCGGCCGACGGCGGACGCCTTGCCCATCCGGTAGCCGACGGCGGACAGGACGAGCAGAACGCAAAGCAGGAAGATCGTGTTCATCTGGCCGTCGTGCGCCCCCGCGCTTGGCGTCAGAAAGGATAGAAAGCGCGTCGGCCCCGGACCCGGGACCGACGCGCCGGCAGTTACATCGTCAGCGGCTGGAGCGCGAGCGAACTGGCGCGGACCTTCGCGGCTTCCGCCGCTGGAAGCACCACGAGGCCCTTCTTCTCCAGATACCCGTTGTCGCCCATCGCGCGGGCGCTGGTGTACTCGGTCACGAACTCCCGGATTCCGGGGATCACGCCGACATGCGCGCGCTTGACGTAGATGTACATGTCGCGGGCGATCGGATACTTGCCGTCCGCGATCGTGTCCGGGTTCGGCTCGATGCCGGCGATCGCCTTGCCCTCGATCTTGTCCGGGTTTTCCTCGAGGAACGAGAAGCCGAAGATCCCCATGGTGCCCGGACGGCCGGTGGCGAGACGCTGGACGATGAGATTGTCGTTCTCGCCGCCTTCGATGAACTTGCCGTCCTCGCGGATCGCCTGGCAGGCGCGGCCGCGCGCGGCATTGTCGGGGATCAGCGTCTTCATCTCGGCGACCTGACCGCATCCGGCGAGCATGGCGAGCTCGTTGAACGAGTCGCGGGTACCCGACGTCGGCGGCGGGCCGATGACCTCGATTTCAAGTGCCGGCAGCGAGGCGTCGATCTGGTTCCAGCGGGTATAGGGGTTCGCGGCGAGCTGGCCGTTGACCGGAACCTGCCGCGCCAGCGCCAGGAACACGTGGCGCAGCGTCAGGTCCATCTTCTGCGAGCCCTTCTTGACCGCGAGCACGATGCCGTCGAAGCCGATCTTGACCTCGACGATGTCCGTCACGCCGTTCGACTTGCACTGCTCGAACTCGGACTTCGTCATGCGGCGCGAGGCGTTGGTGATGTCGGGATGCTGCACGCCGACGCCGCCGCAGAACAGGCGCATGCCGCCGCCCGTGCCGGTCGATTCCACGATCGGCGCCTTGAAGCCGCCGGTGCGCTGGAACTGCTCGGCGACGGCCGTCGTGAAGGGAAATACCGTCGACGATCCGACGATGCGGATCTGGTCGCGCGCCTGCTGGGCGTCGGCCGGTGCGGCCGCGAAGCCGGAGAGAAGTACGGTCGCGACCGAAGCCGCGATGAATGCTGTTCTGTGGTTCATGAGGAACCTCCTCGATTGTCGGGACGGGAGCGCCCGGGACGCAACCTAGTGACCCGACAGGTCGAAAATATTGAGGTTCGATTGCCGAATTATGACAGCCCCGGCCATACGCCTGGCCGTTGAAACGGAACGCAGATTTCCGCCTCTGGACAAAAAGAAACCGCCGGTCCCGTTTCCGGGACCGGCGGCTGGAGATCCGAATCGGACCGGGGTCCGCCGATTACATCTCGGCGTACTTGCCGTCCTTCCAGATGTAGAAGACGTAGTTCGGCGCCGTGAGGTCGCCCTTGTTGTCGTAGGTGAGCTTGCCGATCACCGTGTCGAACGACTTGCCGTGCATGTTGGCGACGAGCGCGTTGACGCCCGTGCCGTTCGCGGCCTTGGCGGCACCCGCGAACACCTGCACGCCGGCGTACGACAGGAGGGTGTAGCCTTCCGGATCGTAGCCCTGCTTGACGAACTGCTCGACGACCTGCTTGGCGCCAGCGGCCTTACGCGGATCGCTGTCGAAGGTCATGATCACGCCGTCCGCCGCCTTGCCGGCGATCGACGCGAACTCGGCCGAGACGATGCCGTCGCCCGACACCATCTGCGCGCCGAGGCCCTGTTCGCGCGCCTGGCGGACGAGCAGTGCGGCTTCGGTGTGCAGGCCGCCGAAGTAGATCGCTTCGACGTTCTGGCTCTTCATGCGCGTGATCAGCGCCGTGAAGTCCTTGTCGCCCACGCCCACGCCGTCGTAGAGGCGCTCGGTGAGGCCCTTGGCGTTCATCGCCTTCTTCGTCTCGTCGGCGAGACCCTGTCCGTAGGTCGTCTTGTCGTGGATGACGGCGACGGCCTTGCCCTTGTACTTGTCGGCGAGCCAGGCGCCGGCGATGGCGCCCTGCTGGTCGTCGCGGCCGCAGGTGCGGAACACGTTCTTGAACTTCGCACCGCGGTCGGTCAGGCGCGGGTTCGTCGACGCCGGCGTTATCTGCAGCACGCCTTCCTCGGCGTAGACTTCCGAGGCCGGGATCGAGCACGACGAGTTGAAGTGGCCGAGCACGAACGGAACCTTGCGGCCCGCGAGGCGGTTGGCCGCCGCGCGCGCCTGGTTGGGATCCGAGGCGTCGTCCTCGAACACGCCGGCGAGCTGGCGGCCGGTCACGCCGCCCGCCGCGTTGATGTCGGCGATCGCCATGTTGAAGCCGCGGCGCAGCTGCTCGCCGAACGCCGCGTTGGGGCCGGTGAACGGACCGGCGCAGCCGATCGTGAGCGGGCCGCCCTGGGCCAGAACGATCGACGGGGACACGGCCGCGAACGCCGCGGCGCCCGCACCCGCCTTCAGAAGGTCTCTACGCTTCATCGACATGTCAGTTCTCCTGGTTGAGTAAACGTCCCAAGTCTTCATCGATGCCCGCGCCGGTCCTGGGACCCGGCTGCAGGCGGGCCGGCCGACGCGTCCCGCGTCCGCCAGCCGAAAAGTCCGTCCGGCTCGTAGAGCCAAGGATACTGCCGCGTCATCGTCCGCGCGCGGGTAATCCTGTAGGCCAGCATAGCGAGGCCGGCGACGACGGCGAAGTCGAGAACGAACAGCCCCACCGAGCGCAGGTCCCCGCCGAACAGCGCGTAGGCGAGGAACCGGTTCGCCGCCGCCATCAGGGCGGAATAGGGCATCGCATGCCACCAGGGCCGCCAGGTCTGCGCCAGCGCCTGCCCCATGAGGAACCCGGCACCGCCGAACATGACGACGGTCATCAGCAGGAACTCGGCCAGGGACGTCCCGTTCGCCATCAGTGGTGTCCCCCGGCGAGATAGGCCTTCTGGACGTCGGGATTGGCGAGGAGATCGCTCCCCGCCCCGCTCATCCGGATCGAGCCGTTGACCAGCACGTAGCCGCGATGGGCCAGCCGCAGCGCGTGATAGGCGTTCTGCTCGACGAGCAGGACGGTCACGCCCTCGCTGCGGTTGATCTCCTTGATGGTCGCGAAGATCTGCGCGACGAGCAGCGGGGCGAGCCCCAGCGACGGCTCGTCGAGCAGGAGCAGGCGCGGACGGCTCATCAGCGCGCGGCCGATCGCCAGCATCTGCTGCTCGCCGCCAGACATGGTGCCGGCACGCTGGTCGCGCCGCTCGGCAAGGCGCGGGAAAAGGCGGAAGACGCGGTCGAGATCGCCGCCGAAATTCGCCGGGTCGCCGGCGAAAGCGCCCATCTGCAGGTTCTCGAGCACGCTCATGCGCGGGAAGATGCGCCGCCCTTCGGGCGACTGCGCGATGCCCAGGCGCACCATCTCGTGCAGCGGCGTGTTCGTGATCTCGGCGCCGTCGTAGACGACGCGCCCGGCGCTGGCGCGCGGATCGCCGCAGATCGTCATCAGCAGCGTGGATTTGCCGGCACCGTTGGCGCCGATCAGCGCCACGATCTCGCCCGGGAACACGTCGAGCGAAACGCCGCGCAGCGCTTCCACGGGGCCGTAGTTCGCCTTGACGTCCTGAACCGAAAGCAGCGGCCTGGCGGCGGTCACGAAGCCACCTCGTCCTCGGCCGCACCCAGATAGGCGCGGATGACTTCCGGATCGTCGCGCACCTGGTCGGGCGTGCCTTCCGCGATCTTGCGCCCGTGGTCGAGCACGACGATGCGGTCGGAGATCTCCATGACGACGCTCATGTCGTGTTCGATCAGCAGGATCGCCACGCCGTCCTCGTCGCGGATGCGCCGGACGAGTGCGGCGAGTGCGGCGGACTCCGCCGGGTTGAGGCCGGCGGCCGGCTCGTCGAGGCACAGCAGCCGCGGCCCCGTGCACATCGCGCGCGCGATCTCGAGCCGGCGCTGGGCGCCGTAGGGAAGGCTCCCGGCCTCGTCGTTCGCCAGATGCACCATGCCCACGCGGTCGAGCCAGTGACGCGCCAACTCGATCGCCGCACGCTCGGCCGTCCGGTAGCTGTTCAACCCGAGCAGCCCGGCGATCGAGAAGCCCGAGGCGGCCTGCAGCACGTTGTGCTGGGCGACGAGCAGGTTTTCCAGCACGGTCATCTTCGGGAACAGGCGGATATTCTGGAATGTGCGCGCCACGCCCGCCTGCTGGGAAATCCGGAACCCCTCCATGCGCTCCAGCAGCCATTCCTGGCCGTCCTTCGAGAGCATCATGCGGCCGACGTCGGGCTTGTAGAAGCCGGTCAGGCAGTTGAAGACCGTCGTCTTGCCGGCCCCGTTGGGGCCGATGATCGCGGTGATCTTGCGGTCGGCGGCGGCGAAGCTCACGTCGTCGACGGCGACGAGGCCGCCGAACCGGATCGTCAGGTGCTCGACCGTCAGCAGGCTCATGCGCCCGCCTCCAGCCTGGCGCTGGGCGCGCGGTGCGCCACCAGCCCCTGCGGACGCCACAGCATGATCAGCACCATCGCCATGCCGAACAGCACCATCCGGTACTGCGAGAAGTCGCGCAGCAGTTCGGGCACGAGGATCAGGAAGGCCGCGGCGATGACCACGCCCATCTGGCTGCCCATGCCGCCCAGCACGACGATCGCGAGGATCACGGCGCTCTCGATGAACGAGAAGCTCTCGGGGCTGATGAAGCCCTGGCGCGTGGCGAAGAAGGCGCCCGCGAAGCCGCCGAACATCGCGCCCAGCGCGAAGGCCGACAGCTTGACGTTCGTCGGGTTGATGCCGAGTGCCCGGCACGCGATCTCGTCCTCGCGCAGCGCTTCCCACGCGCGGCCCACGGGCAGCCGGCGCATGCGCAGCGTGAACCAGTTGGTCAGCAGCGCCAGGACGAGGATCAGGTAGTAGAGGAAGATGATGCGGTGCATCGGGCTGAACTCCAGCCCGAACAGCTGGTGGAACGTGGTCTGCCCCGGCTCGCCCTCGCGCGCGAAGGGGAAGCCGAAGAAATCGGGGCGCGGGATCGACGAGATGCCGTTGGGGCCGCCGGAGAATTCCTTCCAGTTGAGCAGGACGATTCGGATCATCTCGCCGAAGCCGAGCGTGACGATGGCGAGATAGTCGCCGCGCAGGCGCAGCACCGGGAAGCCGAGGATGATACCGAACAGCGCCGCGAACAGGCCCGCGATCGGCAGGCAGAGCCAGAACGACATGTCGAAATTGATCGCGAGCAGCGCGTAGGTGTAGGCCCCCACCGCGTAGAACGCGACGTAGCCGAGATCGAGGAGCCCTGCGAGCCCGACGACGATATTGAGCCCCCAGCCGAGCATCACGTAGATGAGGACGGTGATCGCGATCTCGACCATGTAGCGGTCGGCGACGGGCAGCAGCGGCATCGCGATCGCGAGGAGCAGCAGCAGCCCGGCGACCGTCCGCCCCGTTCCGGTCGGGAATTTCGGCATCGCCGGCAGATGGCCCAGCAGATCGCCGCGCGAACCGCGCGTCAGCGCGAGGCCGAAGCGCCCGAAGAACACGACGCCCACGCCCCACGCGACCCAGTCGAAGCGCGTCTCGATGCCCAGCCCTTGCAGGCCTTCGGTCAGCCGGAACCCGATCAGGGGAACCGCCAGCAGCAGCGCCACGAGTGCCGCAAGCCCGGCTTCCTTCAGCGCGTTCGCCGCCTTCGTGCCGTCCATGCGGGCTCAGACCTTCTCGATGTCCGGGCGGCCGAGCAGGCCGGTCGGACGGAAAATCAGGACGATGACGAGGATGCCGAACACCGCGACGTCCTTGTAGGCGATCGGGAAATGCGCGGACCAGAACGCCTCGATGAGGCCGATCAGCACGCCGCCGAGCATGGCGCCCGGCAGCGACCCGATCCCGCCCAGTACCGCCGCGGTGAACGCCTTGAGGCCGGCGAGGAACCCGATGAAGAAATCGACGGCCCCGTAATAGAGCGTGAAGATGAGGCCGGCCACCGCGGCGAGGGCCGCCCCCATCACGAAGGTCAGCGAGATCGTCCGGTCCACGTTGACGCCGAGCAACGCGGCCATCTTGCGGTCCTGCTCGCAGGCGCGCTGCGAACGGCCCAGCGACGTGCGGTGGATCAGCAGCGTGAAGCCGGCCATCAGCACGAGCGTGGCGGCGATGATGCCGATCTGCAGATACGTGATCTGGACGACGAAGCCGCCCTCCTCGGCCAGCACGAAGCCGCCGCGCACGACCGGCTGCACCGGCTTCATTTTCGCGCCCTGCAGCATGTGCACGTAGTTCTGCAGGAAGATCGACACGCCGATCGCCGAGATCAGCGGTGCGAGCCTGAACGAACCGCGCAGCGGCCGGTAGGCGATCCGCTCGACCGTCCATCCGTAGACCGACGTGAAGACGAGTGCGACCATAAGCACGACGACGATCGCGAGGACCGGGCTTGCGAACCCGAAGGGGCCGAGGATCGTGAAGGTGATGACCGAGATGAAGGCCCCGATCATGTAGACCTCGCCGTGGGCGAAGTTGATCATGCCGATGATCCCGTAGACCATCGTGTAGCCGATCGCGATCAAACCATAGATCGCACCGAGCGTGAGCCCGTTGATCAACTGTTGTAGGAAGTACTCCACCCGCCCAGCCCCGCTGAAACCCCGAATTGGACTTATTACCTGTTCCGCGTTTTCTCGTTGGCCAGACCTTAGTCGGCACAAATTTGCAATGGAAGCCCTTTGTGCAAGTGCCTCGGACGTTAACCGCTTGCGTCGGCAGTACCGCCCCGGACATACTCCGCCCAATGACGGAAGTTTTACCCACCGCGAGCGAAATCAAGGCCGCGACGCGTTCTTCGCCGGCGATTCTGGTCGTCGAGGACTCCGAGGCCACGGCCGCACTCTACGAAGAATACCTGCGCTCGGCCGACTATAGGGTCAAGGTCGCCGGAACGGTCGCAAGCGCGCTCGGACTGCTCGGTTCCGAGCCGTTCGACGCCGTCGTGCTCGACCTCAACCTGCCCGACGGCAACGGCCTCTCGGTCCTCAAGGAGATCCGCCGGCAGAGCCTGCCGCTGGAAACGCTGGTCGTGACCGCGACGGGCACGCTCGCCGTGGCGGTCGAGGCGATGCGCGAGGGCGCCTTCGACTTCATCGTCAAGCCGTTCGCGCGCGACCGCCTGCTCGTGACGATGCGCAACGCCATGGAGCGCCGCCGGCTGCGCACCGCGGTCGACACCTACGAGTCCGAATTCGGCCGCAACCGCTATTTCGGCTTCGTGGGCGCGTCGCTGGCCATGCAGCGCGTCTACCGCATCGTCGACAGTGCGGCCCCCAGCCAGGCGCCGATCTACGTCAGCGGCGAGAGCGGGACCGGCAAGGAAGTGTGCGCCGACGCGATCCACCGCCGCTCGACGCGCGCGGCCGGGCCGTTCGTCGCGGTATCGTGCGCGGCGCTGCCGCGGGAATCCCTCGAAAGCGAACTGTTCGGGCATCGCAAGGGCGCTTTCAACGGCGCCACCGAGGACAAGAAGGGCGCGCTCGTGCGCGCGAACGGCGGCACGCTGTTCCTCGAGGAGGTCGGCGAGATGGATGCCGGGCTGCAGAGCAAGCTGCTGCGCTTCCTCGAGAACGGCATCGTCGAGCCGATGGGCGGCGGCATGGGCGAGGCGGCCGACGTGCGGCTGGTCTGTTCGTCGACGCGCGAGGCGCGGCAGGAAGTGAAGCTGGGGCGCCTGCGCGAAGACCTGTTCTTCCGCCTGCACGTGATCCCGGTCCAGCTCCCGCCCGTGCGCGAACGCGAGGACGACGCGGTCCTGCTCGCGCGCCACGCGCTGCAGCGCTTCGCCAAGGACGAGGGCAAGGGCTTCCGCGACATCGCACCGGACGCCGAATACGCGCTGCGCACCTATGCCTGGCCCGGCAACGTGCGCGAGATCGAGAACGTCATGCGCTCGGTCGTGGTCCTGCACGACGGCGAGGCCGTGCGCCTCGACATGCTGCCGCGCCACATCAGCGAGAACACGCGCGGGGCCGGCGTCCCGACGATCGTGAAGCCCGCACCGGTCGACGACGATCCGGCGACGACCACGTCGAGCGGCAAGCCGCGCATCCGCCCGCTGTGGATCTCCGAGCGCGAGATCATCGAGGCGGCCATCGCCGCCTGCGACGGCAACATCCCGCGGGCCGCCGCCTTCCTCGAGATCAGCCCCTCGACGATCTACCGCAAGAAGCAGGCTTGGGAAGCCCTCGACCGGGGGGCGTGACGCCCCGGATTGGGGTATTTGGATACGCAATAACCCTATTTTATTAATCTTGATTAACAAAGACCGACGCCTTACTTTGGTCTTTATCGGATGCCCAGATGGGGTCCGAACAGATCGACGATCAAGCCTCAAGGAGGGTGATCCATGTCGTACGCAGCCTCTCCGGCCGACCTGCCGGCCGTTTCGATCCCCCGCAATTCCGTCCGTGCGGAACTTGGCCGTTACTTGGCCGAGATCCAGCGCTTCCCGATGCTCGAGCCCGAGGAAGAGCGCGCCCTCGGCCGCGCCTGGCGCGACCATCAGGACGTCGACGCGGCCCACAAGCTCGTCACCAGCCACCTGCGCCTCGTCGTCAAGATGGCGTGGAAGTACCGCGGCTACGGCCTGCCCGTCCCCGACCTGATCGCGGAAGGCAATATCGGCCTCATGCATGCGGTCAAGCGCTTCGACCCGGAACGGGGCGTGCGCCTGTCGACCTACGCGATGTGGTGGATCAAGGCCGCGATCCAGGAGTTCGTGCTGAGTTCGTGGTCGATGGTCACGATCGGCACGGCGGTCGCGCGCAAGAAGCTGCTGTTCAGCCTCAACTCGGTCAAGCGCAAGCTCGGCATCGACGGCGACACGCGCCTGACGCAGGCCGACGTGACCAAGATCGCCAAGGCGACGCACCTGGGCGAGAAGGACGTGATCGAGATCGAGGTCGCCGCGCGCGGCGCCATCGTCCCGCTCGACGCGCCCGTGCGCACCGGCGACGGCGAGACGCTGCCGACCGAGATCGCGGACCCCAACGCCGACGTCGAAGGCCGCGTGCTGGCGGACGACGAGCGCCGCTGGCAGCGCAATCTGGTCGAACGCGCGCTGATGACCCTCGACGAGCGCGAGCGCGAAATCGTGCGCGCGCGCAACCTGTGCGAGGAGCCCGAGACGCTGGAGGACCTCTCCAAGCGATTCGGCGTCAGCCGCGAGCGCGTCCGCCAGCTCGAGGAACGCGCGCTGGCCAAGCTGCAGGCCCGCACGCGCGAGCTTGCGCGCGAGCAGGTCGCACCCGCCGCCTAGAGCATCTCGAGTGCCGCCCGCCGCTTGGGCGGCGGGAACGCGCGGTCGAGATCGGCAAGGTCTTCCGCCGTCAGCTTCAGCTCCATCGCCGCGATGTTCGCGCGCAGATGTTCCAGCCTCGTCGCCTTCGGGATGACGATCGCGTCGGGATGGCGCGCGGCCCACGCCAGCATGATCTGCGCCGGCGTCGCCCCGTGCCGCTTGGCGACCGCCGCAAGCCCCGGTGCTCCCGGGACGCGCGCCTGGTCGAGCGGCGAATAGGCCATGACCGGCATGCCGTGCTTCCGGCTCCACGCGAGCAGGCCCGCCTCGATGCCGCGTCGCGCCAGGTTGTAGAGCACCTGGTTGGTCGCACACGCCTTGCCGCCCTTGACGGCGTGCAGCTCGTCCATGTCCTCGACGTCGAGATTGCTGACGCCCCACGCGCGGATCTTTCCCGCCGCCATCAGCGCCTCGAAGCCCGCGACCGTATCCGAAAGCTTGTGGCTGCCGCGCCAGTGCAGCAGGTAGAGATCGAGCCGGTCTGTCTTCAGGCGCTTCAGCGAACGTTCGCACGCGGCGACGACCCCGGCCCGGCTGGCGTTGTGCGGATAGACCTTCGACACGATATAGGTTTCGTCGCGCCGGCCGGCGATCGCCTCGCCGACGATGCTTTCGGCCTCGCCCTCGCCGTACATCTCGGCCGTGTCGACGAGGCGCACGCCCAGATCGAGCCCGGCCTTCAGTGCGGCGACCTCGGCCTGCCGGATCTGCCTCCGCTCGCCCATCCGCCAGGTGCCGAGGCCGAACGCCGGCACGTCCGTGCCGTCCGGCAGCCGGACGGTTCGCGCAAGTCCCGACATCGAAGCCTCCCTGTTCCGCCTGGCCGATCCGGTCAATGGCTGTAACAGTTCGCCGGATTGACCGCATGTGCGACCTGTATCAGGATTTTATGAAACGCAGGCCAATGCCGCAATCCGCCGGAGGCTCACGATGACGCAGCTCAGCGATTCCGAAATGGCGCAGCTCGTACCCGCGGAGACCGCCGCGGCGCGCACGCCGATCCCCACGCAGGTGATTTCCTCGGACGAGTTCATGCCAGTCGCCCAGACCGAACGGCAGGCGCGCGTGCAGGCGCGCCTCGAAGCGCTGGGCGACGAGATGGGATCGAAGAACAGGCTGTCGCGCCGCCAGTTCTTCAAGACGTCGGCCGGCATGGCGGCCGCCTTCGTCGCGATGAACGAGGTCTACGGCCCGCTCTACGAAGTCGGCCGCGCCGAAGCGGCGAGCGTCGAGGTCGCGCAGCAGCGCGCCCAGGGGCTGGCCGGCCAGTTCGTCATGGACGTGCACACGCATTTCCTGCGCGACGACACGCGCCTGCAGGGGTTCGTGCGCGCGCGCGAGGCGGTCGGGCAGGCCGGCTGGAACCCCGCCCTCGCCGGCAAGCCGCAGACGCTGGAAGACCTCAAGTATCCGAGCTGGTTCAAGGAAGTGTTCCTCGACAGCGACACCAAGGTGGCGCTCATCAGCGGCTCGGGTTCGGAAGATCCGCGCGACTGGTTCCTGACGAACGAGATGAAGCGGCGCGCGCGCGACACGGTCAACCAGGCCGCCGGTTCGCGCCGCTGCCTCGCGCACGCGATCTTCATGCCCGGCCTGCCCGGCTGGATGGACAAGGTCGACGAGGACATCGCCCTCAACAAGCCGGACTCGTGGAAGGGCTACACGGTCGGCGACAACACGAACAAGAATCTCGCCCGCCATCCGTGGCGGCTCGACGACGAGAAGCTCCTCTATCCGTTCTACGAGAAGATCCTGAAGGCCGGGCACAACATCGTGTGCGTGCACAAGGGTCTCTATCCGCCGTCCGTCGAGGCGCAGTTCCCGCACCTCACGCCGTACGCGCGCGTCGACGACGTGGGCAAGGCGGCCAAGGACTGGCCGCAGATCAACTTCGTGATCTACCACTCGGCCTATCGCTGGGGCTCGGGCAGCAATGCCGGGGCCGGCATGCGCCAGTTCGAGGAGACGGGCCGCGTCGAATGGGTCAGCGACCTTGCCGACATTCCCGCGAAGTTCGGCGTGTCGAACGTCTACGGCGATCTCGGCCAGATCTTCGCGCAGAGCACCGTCGTCGAGCCGCGCCTGTGCGCCGCGATGATGGGCATCCTCGTCAAGGGGCTGGGTGCGGATCACGTGATCTGGGGCACCGACGCGATCTGGACGGGCGCCCCGCAATGGCAGATCGAAGCGTTGCGCCGGCTCGAGATTCCCGAGGACATGCAGAAGCGCTACGGCTTTGCACCGCTGGGTGCCGCCGACGGCCCGGTCAAGACCGCGATCTTCGGGGACAACTCGGCGAAGATGTACAAGTACGACGCGAAGAAGGCCGGGCTGGAGACCGACGCGGTCAGTGCGGTGAAGGCGGCGTACCTCAAGGAAGGTGCCGACCCCAGCCTCGCGCGCTACGGGTTCGTGCTGAAGGGGTAGAATACATAAGTACTTTTGATTGTAATTATTCCTCGCGCAGCTTATAGTCACATCATCGGTCGAGGTGACTACGGCCGTGCGCTGTTTGACAGGTGAATAGGCATGTTACCGATCCGGCCGTGGTTGCAGGTTCCAACCCGTTGGAACCGCACCACGATCGGGCGGAAAACCTACATTCCGCGCAAAACGCGCGTTACATGTTACCTGCGTTCCGGATCAACGGCTTAAACAGGTTACCGTTGCATGTGGTAACCCAAATCGGCGTCGCCCTACGATCAGTAAATGAGATCGTCCTCGCCGCCGGCCCCGCCCTTCGACAGGACGATCTCGTCCTTGGCGGCGAGCTCCTTGGCGACGTTGACCATCGCGGTCTGCGCCTCGGCCACGTCCTTGCCGCGCACCGGGCCCAGCGCCTCGATCTCTTCCTTCAGCATCTTGCCGGCGCGCTCGGACATGTTCGAGAAGAACAGGTCGCGCACCTGTTCGTTCGCACCCTTCATCGCGATGGCGAGCTTGCCCTTGTCGACCGCGCGCAGCAGCGTCTGCACGCCGCCCGGATCCAGACGGCCCAGATCCTCGAACTTGAACATCAGCGCCTTGATCTTCTCGGCACTGTCGCGGTTACGTTCCTCGAGGGCCGTCGTGAAGCGCGCCTCGGTCTGCCGATCCAGAGAATTGAAAATCTCCGCCATCAGCTCGTGCGTGTCCTTGCGGCTCGTCTTCGCGAGGTTCGACATGAACTCGTTGCGCAGCACGCGCTCGACGTCGTCGAGCACTTCCTTCTGCACCGTCTCCATGCGCAGC
>JAEUKY010000068.1 GCA_016794005.1 Rhodospirillales bacterium | reverse complement strand
AGCGCGCACAGCCCCGCGACCGTCAGCGCGATCGCCAGGTTCTTGCCGCGGCGGTTCTTCATCGGATCCGGGGCCGCCATCATGCACCCGCCCCCGCCGGCACGCGGTCGAGCACCATCAGGCCGAACAGCAGGAAGAGATAGACGATCGAATAGCCGAAGAGGCGGCGCGCCGCCGTCTCGGGGAAGTCGGCGGCTTCCGAGCCTTCGCGCCGTCCGTCGCGCCACACGTCCACGGCGCCCGCGACGAAGACGAGGCCGAGGGCGGCGGCCGCGACCGCATAGACCGGCCCGACGATGCCGCAGAAATAGGGCGCCACGCCCAGCGGGGCGAGCAGCACCGAATAGATCACGATCTGGCGGCGCGTCTCGGGCTTGCCCGCGACGTTGGGCAGCATCGGCACGCCGGCCTTGCCGTAGTCGCGCATCGCGAACAGCGCCAGCGCCCAGAAGTGCGGCGGCGTCCACATGAACACGACGGCGAACAGCACGACCGCACCGAGGCCCACGTCGCCGGTGGCGGCCGCCCAGCCGATCATCGGCGGGAACGCGCCGGCCGCACCGCCGATCACGATGTTCTGCGGCGTGCGCCGCTTGAGCCAGGCCGTGTAGACGAAGACGTAGAAGCCGATCGAACCCGCGAGAAGTGCTCCCGCCACGATGTTGGTCGCCAGCGCCATCGTCACGACCGAGGCGACCGAGAGCACGATGCCGAAGGCGAGCGCTTCGGCCGGCTCGATCCGGCCCTTGGGGATCGGGCGGTCGGCCGTGCGCGCCATCAGCGCGTCGATGTCGGCGTCGTACCACATGTTGATGGCACCGGCGGCACCCGCCGCGACCGCGATGCACGCCACCGCCACGGCCGCGACGAACGGATGGACCGTCGCGGGTGCGAGCATCAGCCCGACGAGGCCGGTGAAGACCACGAGGCTCATCACCCGGGGCTTCAGCAGCGCCACGAAATCGCCGACCCCGCCCGCACCTTCGTGCGCGCGGAGTTCGTCGATCGTCAGGCTCGCCTGTGCGGAACCGTCGGCGGACATTCCGTTCCCTTCCCGGCCCGGCTCAGTGGTGCGCCGGGGCCTTGAAGTCCGGCAGTTCCTCGAACGTGTGGTGCGGTGCGGGCGAGGGAACCGTCCATTCCAGCGTGTCGGCCGGCAGGCCCCACGGGTTGGCCGCGGTGACCTTCTTGCCGTTGTAGAGCACCCAGATCGCCGCGACGATGAACGCCATCGACGACGCGAAGGCGAGGTAGGCGCCCCACGACGAGACGAGGTTCCAGCCCGCGAACGCGTCCGGATAGTCCGGGATGCGGCGCGGCATGCCGGCGAGGCCCAGGAAGTGCTGCGGGAAGAAGGTCAGGTTGACGCCGATGAACGTCGCCCAGAAATGCAGCTTGCCCCAGCTTTCCGGGAACTCGCGCCCGGTCATCTTGGGCCACCAGTAGTAGAAGCCGCAGAAGATGCCGAAGACGGCGCCCAGCGACAGCACGTAGTGGAAATGCGCGACCACGTAGTAGGTGTTGTGCAGCGCTATATCCATGCCCGCGTTCGACAGCACCACGCCCGTGACGCCGCCGACCGTGAACAGGAAGATGAAGCCCACGGCCCACAGCATGGGCACGCGGAATTCGATCGAGCCGCCCCACATCGTCGCGATCCACGAGAAGATCTTCACGCCCGTCGGCACCGCGATCACCATCGTGGCGGCGGTGAAGTAGATGCGCGTGTTGACGTCGAGGCCGACCGTGTACATGTGGTGCGCCCACACGACGAAGCCGACCACGCCGATCGCCGTCATGGCGTAGGCCATGCCGAGATAGCCGAAGATCGGCTTCTTCGAGAAGGTCGACACCACGTGGCTGATGATCCCGAACGCCGGCAGGATCATGATGTAGACCTCGGGGTGGCCGAAGAACCAGAACAGGTGCAGGAACAGCACCGGATCGCCGCCGCCGGCCGGCTCGAAGAAGTGCGTGCCGAAATTGCGGTCGGTCAGCAGCATCGTGATGGCGCCGGCGAGCACGGGCAGCGACAGCACCAGCAGGAACGCCGTCAGCAGCATCGCCCACAGGAACAGCGGCATGCGGTGCATCGTCATGCCGGGCGCGCGCATGTTGAAGATCGTCGTGATGAAGTTGATGGCGCCCAGGATCGACGACGCGCCCGCGAGGTGCAGCGACAGGATCGCCATGTCCATCGCCGGGCCCGGATGGTACTGCGCGGCCGAAAGCGGCGGGTAGATCGTCCAGCCGACGCCCGCACCGCCGCCGATCAGCGCCGAACCGAGCAGCAGCAGGAAGGCCGGCGGCATCAGCCAGAAGCTGATGTTGTTCATGCGCGGAAACGCCATGTCGGGCGCACCGCACATCATCGGGATGAACCAGTTGCCGAAGCCGCCGATCAGCGCCGGCATGACGACGAAGAACACCATGATCAGGCCGTGCGCGGTGACGACCATGTTCCAGACGTGGCCGTCGGCCATGTACTGCATGCCCGGATGCGCGAGTTCCATGCGCATCCACACCGAGAACGCGCCGCCGAGGATCGCGGCGAACACGGAGAACACGAGGTACATCGTGCCGATGTCCTTGTGGTTCGTCGAATAGGCCCAGCGACGCCAGCCCGTGGGGGTGTGGTCGTGATGGTCGTGATCGTGGTGGTCGTGGGCGGCGTGAGCGGTGGCCATGGGGAGTTTCCTTGGCGCGGGAGGTTTACTTGGAGACGTTGAGGGCGACGCGCGGCGCGTCGAGGGCCAGGACTTCGGCCACCGAGAGCGGCGCCTGGCCGCCGTCGGCGAAGCGCTTCTTGGCTTCCGCCGCCCAGCGCTCGAAGGTGGCCTTGTCGACCGCCTCGACGGCGATCGGCATGTAGGCGTGGTTGATGCCGCAGATCTGGTTGCACTGCCCGTAGAACACGCCGGCCTTGTCGGCCTTGAACCAGGTCTCGTTGAGGCGGCCGGGCATCGCGTATTTCTGCAGGCCGAGGGCCGGCACGAACCACGAATGGATCACGTCCGAGCCCGCGATGACGACGCGGATGCTGGCACCCACCGGCACCACGACGCGGTTGTCGACCTCGAGCATGCGCATCTGGCCGGGCTTCAGGTCGGCGTCCTGGATCATGTAGCTGTCGAACTCGAAGTCGCCGTGGTCCGGGTACTGGTACTTCCAGTACCACTGGTGGCCGGTGACCTTGAGCGTGAAGTCCGCCGACGGCGGCTTGTCGGAAACGCGGATCAGGTCGATCGACGGGATCGCGATCAGCACCAGCAGCAGCACGGGAACGCCCGTCCAGACGATCTCGAGCAGCGTGTTGTGCGTGGCGCGCGAGGGCGAGGGGTTGGACGCGGCGCGGAAGCGCACGATCGTGTAGAGCAGCAGGGCCAGCACGAACACCGTGATCAGCGTGATGATGACCAGCAGGATGTTGTGGAACCAGCCGATATATTCCTTCACCGGGCTGGCCGAGGGCTGGAGCCCGAGCTGCCAGGGATAGGGCTGGTTCGCCTCGGCGGTGCCGGTCCCGAGGGCGAGGACGGCGAGCGCCGCAAGGAACGTGACGGCGAGCGCCGTGCGGATGCGGACGGATACGTTCGTGAGCATGTCCTGCCTATTGGTTTCGAAGGGCGTTTGCGCCGTCGCGAGGGTTCGCGGCGGCGGAAAAACGGGGGTTTCGAGCGCCTTATAGAGTCGGGCGTTCCGCGAAGCTACACGAAGGCCGGTGCCCGGCTCAACTTCCGCCGGAAGGGGTGCGCCGGACGGCCCCGCCCCGCCCCGGCCCGGATCGCCGGATTGCGGGTCAACCCGTTGATTCGGATAGGTTAATGCAGGTCTGCGTCGCTTTGCCGCACCGGTCTCAGCCGGGCCGGCGGGCGGCCCGCTCGAGCGACCGGCGGAACCGCCGCAGCCCGTACCACACGACGAGCGCCACGACCGGGATCGCAAGGCCCGTCCCGATATCCTTGTCGATGTGGATTCCGGCCGCGTCGAGGGCGCGCAGCGCGTAGGCGACGAGACCGACCGTGTAATAGGTGATCGCGGCGACCGACAGGCCTTCGACCGTCTCCTGCAGGCGAAGCTGGAGCTGGGCGCGCCGGTCCATCGAGCCGAGCAGGTCCTGGTTCTGCGCCTCGACCGCGATGTCGACGCGCGTGCGCAGCAGCGCCCCCGCCCGCGTCAGCCGGCGCGACATCTGGGACAGCCGTTCGCCGGTCGCCTCGCAGGTGCGCAAGGCCGGCGCGAAGCGCCGGTCCATGAACTCGCGGTAGGTCTGCAGCCCCTCGATGCGTTCTTCGCGCAGTTCGGCCACGCGCTTGGCGACGAGATCGGAATAGGCGCGCGCGGCGCCGAACCGGTAGTCCGACGCCGCCGTCGCGCGCTCGATATGCGCCGACAGCGCGGTCAGCCGGTCGAGCAGGGCGCGCTGTTCGGCGATCCCGGCCGAATTGGGCATCGCGTCCATGATGGCGAGCAGTTCGCCGTCCACCGCCGTGATCCTCGGGCCGATCTCGCGCGCCACCGGCAAAGCGAGCATCGCCATCGTGCGGTAGGTCTCGATCTCCAGCAGGCGCTGGATCACGCGGCCGCACTGGCGGTTGCCCATGCCGCGGTCGTGCACGAC
This sequence comes from Rhodospirillales bacterium, assembly GCA_016794005.1. Taxonomy (GTDB): domain Bacteria; phylum Pseudomonadota; class Alphaproteobacteria; order CACIAM-22H2; family CACIAM-22H2; genus Tagaea. The sequence continues at coordinate 3,292 of JAEUKY010000068.1, read as the reverse complement.
GATCCGGCCGAACCCGTCGGCATGCAGGCGGAAATCGGTCCACGCGACCGCCTTGCCGCCGGCCAGCGTGCTGCCGACCACGTAGTCGGCGTGCAGCCAGCCGCCGATCCCGTCGATGTCGGGGGCGGCACGGTCGCGCGCCAGCAGGGCGACGTGCACGGCGACGAGCCGTTCGCCCGGGATCGCGGCGACCCAGTCGGGCGGGGCGAGGTCGATCGCGTTCCGCGCGAAGGGCGTGTCGAAGGCGCCCGCCTTGAGGAAGGTCCAGGTGCAGAACTCGGTGTGCCGCTCCCACTTCAGGCGGAAGCCGTCGAGCTCGGCGACGAAATGGTTCGCCCCCGGCGGCGGATGCGCAATACCGTAGCGCTCGCACAGCGCGGCCAGATGCGCGCGGTCGGCGGCCGCGCCCGTCTCGCCCGACGCCATCGCGACGTGGCTGGCGCGCTCGGGCGCGGTCAGGCTCAGGAACGGCCGTGCATGGACCTCGTTGGCGAGGGCCACGCGCTGGGGGTGCTCGCGCATCGTTTTCTCCCTGCCGGCGAGCTTACGGCGTCCGGACGGCAATTGGAATCGGCCGCCCGCCGTCCTATGTTCCTCGGCGGACCCCTCCGGAGAACTCGAACCCGATGAACCACCTCGCTCGCACCGACGCGCTTTTCTACGGACAGGCCGGCCTCGACCGCGCGAAGGCCGAACGCCAGGTCGAGGACGCGCTGAAAGGGGCGGACGACGGCGAGCTGTTCCTCGAATACCGCCAGTCGGAATCGCTTTCGTGGGACGACGGCAAGCTCAAGAGCGCCTCGTTCGACACCGCACAGGGCTTCGGCCTGCGCGCCATCCTCGGCGACACGGCCGCCTACGCGCACGCCTCCGACCTCAGCCACGACGCGATCGGGCGTGCGGCACGCACGGTCGGGGCGATCCGTTCGGGCCATGGCGGGACGGCGGCTCCCGGACCCACGGGCACCAATTCGATCCTCTATGCCGACGAGAACCCGCTGGAGCTGATGCCCTTCGCCGACAAGGCGAAGCTGCTGGGCGAGATCGACGCCTATGCGCGCGCCAAGGATGCCCGCGTGCGCCAGGTCATGTGCTCGATCTCGGGCGAATGGCAGGCCGTGCAGATCGTGCGCGCCGGCGGCCAGCGCATCGCCGACATCCGCCCGCTCGTGCGGCTCAACGTGTCGGTCGTCGTGGGCGACGGCGACCGGCAGGAAACCGGCTCGCACGGCTGGGGCGGTCGCTTCGCGTTCGAGACGGTCGTCGATTCCGCCAACTGGAAGCGCGGCGTGGACGAAGCCGTGCGCCAGGCGCTGGTCAATCTCGGCTCCATCCCCGCGCCTGCGGGCGAGATGCAGGTGGTGCTCGGGCCGGGCTGGCCCGGCATCCTGCTGCACGAGGCGATCGGCCACGGCCTGGAAGGCGATTTCAACCGCAAGAAAACCTCGGCCTTCTCCGGCCTGATGGGCCAGCGCGTGGCGGCGAAGGGCGTCACCGTCGTCGACGACGGCACGCTGCGCGACCGGCGCGGCTCGCTGACGGTCGACGACGAGGGCACGCCGAGCCAGCGCACCGTGCTGATCGAGGACGGCATCCTCGTCGGCTACATGCAGGACCGCCAGAACGCGCGGCTGATGGGCATGCAGCCCACCGGCAACGGACGGCGCGAGAGCTTCGCCCACCATCCCATGCCGCGCATGACCAACACGGTCATGGAAGGCGGCACGCACACGCCCGAGGAGATCATCCGCTCGGTCAAGAAAGGGCTCTACGCCGTCAATTTCGGCGGCGGGCAGGTCGACATCACGTCGGGCAAGTTCGTGTTCAACGCGGCCGAGGCGTACCTGATCGAGGACGGCAAGGTCGGCCCCGCGGTCAAGGGCGCGATGCTGATCGGCAACGGGCCGGACTCGCTGACGCAGGTCAAGATGGTCGGCAACGACATGAAGCTCGATCCGGGCGTGGGGACCTGCGGCAAGGACGGCCAGGGCGTGCCCGTGGGCGTCGGCCAGCCCACGCTGCTGATCGACAAGCTGACCGTCGGCGGTACGGCCGCCTGATCCCGGAGAACGCGTGAAGACCGAAGCCCCCGAAGCGGCGGAGCCGCTTTCCGACCTTTTCGTGCGCCTGCTCGATCCGGCGCGCGGACGCACGATCGCGCTGCGCGAGATGCTCGACGGGCTGGGCGAGCGCGGATTCGGCGCGCTGATCGTGCTGCTGTGCGTGCCGAATTTCCTGCCCTTCTCGATTCCCGGCTTCTCGGCGCTGACCGGCCTGCCCATCGCGGTGATGTGCGGCCTGCTGCTGGCCGGCGTGCGCAAGCCGTGGCTGCCGGCGTCGCTTCTCGACCGCGGCGTCGACCGCGCCACCTATGCCGGCGTGGTGCGCCGCTTCCTGCCCCATCTGCGCAAGGTGGAAAGCCGGGTCGGGCCGCACTATCCCGCCCTCACCTCGCCGCTGGGCGAACGCTTCATCGGGCTGTTCGGCATTCCCGTCGCACTGCTTCTCGCGGCCCCGATCCCGTTCGGCAATCCGCCGCCGGCGATCGCGCTCGCCCTGCTCGCCATCGGCATCCTCGAACGCGACGGGCGGTTCGTGATCGCCGGCTACGTCGCCGGCGTGCTTGCCTTCGGGCTCGTCGCGGCGATAGCACTGGGACTGCTGGGGGCCGGATTCGCGGTGCTGGGGAGCTAGACGAAATGGCGTTGGGAACCTACGGCGACGCGGTCCTGCTGGGCCTCGTCGAGGGCCTCACGGAGTTCGTCCCCGTCTCGTCGACCGGGCACCTGCTGCTGGGGGCCGAACTTCTCGGCTTCGAGGGACCGCCCGGCCGCACGTTCGAGATCGCGATCCAGCTCGGCGCCATCCTCGCGATCCTGTGGGCCTACCGCGCCAGGCTGTTCGGCGTGGCGTTCGGGCTGGCGCGCGAGCCGGCCGACCGGCGCTTCGCGCTCAACGTGCTGCTCGCGTTCGTGCCGGCCCTCGTGCTCGGCTTCACGCTGCACGGCTTCATCAAGGGCGTGCTGTTCAATCCGTGGGTCGTGGCGACGGCACTGGTCGTCGGCGGCGTCGCGATCCTGTGGATCGAGCGCAACCTGCCGCTGGCGCGCACGCACGAGGTCGACCAGATGTCCCCGCTGCTCGCCTTCAAGATCGGCTGCTGCCAGGTGGTGGCGATGATCCCGGGCGTGTCGCGCTCGGGGGCGACGATCATGGGTGCCCTGCTGATGGGCGTCGACCGCAAGACCGCGACCGAATTCTCGTTCTTCCTCGCAATCCCGACGATGCTGGG
>JAEUKY010000044.1 GCA_016794005.1 Rhodospirillales bacterium | reverse complement strand
GCTGACCACGATGGGTGCCCGCGTGCGCGTCGTCGGCCCGCCCACGCTGATGCCGTCGGCCATCGACCGCATGGGCGTGGAGGTGTTCCACGACATGCGCAAGGGGCTGGAGGGCGTGGACATCGTCATGATGCTGCGCCTACAGACCGAGCGCATGCAGGGCAATTTCGTGCCGTCTGTGCGCGAGTATTTCCGTCTCTACGGCCTCGACTACGACAAGCTCGAGGTCGCCAAGTCCGACGCGCTGATCATGCATCCCGGCCCCATGAACCGCGGCGTGGAGATCGACAGCGAGGTCGCCGACGACGTCGACCGCTCGCTGATCCGCGAGCAGGTCGAGATGGGTGTCGCCGTGCGCATGGCGTGCCTCGACCTGCTGACGCGCAACCTGCTCGCCAACAACGGGGGCCCGGCATGAGGTTCCCGCACGGCGTGATCCCCGCCAAGACCGCCGGCGGTCGCGGCGGCCCGCCGGTCGCCTACGTCAACGCGCGGCTGGTCGATCCCGTCGCCGGGACCGACGCGCTGGGCGGCATCATCGTGCGCGACGGTGCCGTCGCCGACATCGGCCCGCAGTTTTCCAAGGCCAGTGCCGTCGCCGCCGCCGGCCCGCACGGCATGGAAACGATCGACTGCGGCGGCAAGTGCCTTGCCCCCGGTCTCGTCGACATGCGCGTGCAGCTTCGCGAACCGGGCGAGGAGCACAAGGAAACGATCTCGACCGCCAGCGAGGCCGCCGCCGCGGGCGGCGTGACGACGATGGTGGCCCTGCCCAACACGCGGCCGGCAATCGACGACGCGGCACTGGTCGAATCGGTCGCGCGTCTCGCACGCGAAACCAGCCTCGTGCGGGTGCACACCTATGCGGCCGTCACGCGCGGCCTCAACGGCAAGGAGATGACCGAGTTCGGGCTGCTTGCCGCGGCAGGCGCCCTCGGCTTCACCGACGCCACGCACACGATCACCGACGCCCAGTTGATGCGCCGTGCACTCGCCTACGCGCGCGGCTTCGGCCTGCCGGTCATCCAGCATCCGGAAGAACCCCAGCTCGCGCGCGGCGCGATGACCGAAGGCGAGCTTGCCACGCGCATGGGCATCCCCGGCATTCCGGCGGCGGCCGAGGTCATGCAGATCGAGCGCGATCTGCGCCTTGCCGAGCTGACCGGCGGGCGCCTGCACTTCGCGCATGTCTCGACGGCCGAAGGGCTCGCCACGATCCGCGCGGCGAAGGCGCGCGGGCTCCACGTCACGTGCGATACCGCCCCGCACTATTTCGCGCTCAACGAACTCGCCCTCGCCGACTACCGCACCTTCGCCAAGGTCTCGCCGCCCCTGCGTGGCGAAGCCGACCGGCGCGCGGTGGTCGATGCGTTGCGCGACGGCACGATCGACGCGATCGCGTCCGACCACTCGCCGCACGACCAGGATTCCAAGCGGCTGCCGCTGGCGCAGGCCGCGTTCGGCACGGTCGGGCTCGAAACGCTGCTGCCGGTCACGCTCGATCTCGTCCACAACGGCCAGCTTGCGCTGCCGGCGGCCCTCGCCCTCGTCACCAGCCGTCCGGCGAACCTGCTCGGCCTCAAGGAAGGGCGTCTCGCCAAGGGCGTGCCGGCGGATTTCGTGCTGTTCGATGCCGAAGCGCCGTGGAAGGTCGATGCGAAGGCGCTGCGCTCGAAATCGAAGAACTCCGCCTTCGACGACCGGCTCGTGCAGGGCCGCGTGCTGCGCACCGTCGCCGCCGGCATCCCGATCTTCGCGGCCGCCTGATGGCGATGTTCGATCCGACGGCGATCTCGCCGGCGATGCCGTTCCTGGCGGCCTCTCTGGTCGCTGGCTATCTGGTGGGATCGATTCCGTTCGGGCTCGTCCTCACGCGCATGGCCGGCCTCGGCGACATCCGCGCGATCGGCTCGGGCAATATCGGCGCGACGAACGTGCTGCGCACCGGGCGCAAGGGCCTCGCGCTCGCCACGCTGCTGCTCGACGCCGGCAAGGGTGCCTTCGCCGTACTCGTCGCGCGCGCGGTCTGGGGACCGGACGCGGCCGTCTTTGCGGGGTTCGGCGCGCTGCTCGGCCACCTGTTCCCGGTGTGGCTCAAGTTCAACGGCGGCAAGGGTGTGGCGACCACGCTGGGCACGCTCGTCGCCATCGACTGGACGCTCGGCCTTGCCGCCTGCGCGACGTGGGCGATCGTCGCGGCCGTCTTCCGGATGTCGTCGCTCGCCTCGCTGCTGTCTGTCGCCTTGACGCCCGTCTATGCGTGGTACCTGCCACGCCTGTGGGCGCCGGGCCAGGAGATGGGCGGCGACCTGCAGCTTGTGTGGTTCGGGGCCGCCGTCGCGGTGCTCGTCTGGATCAAGCACCATACAAACATCCGGCGCCTGCTTGCCGGCGAAGAACCGAAAATAGGCCGGAAAAAATAACGGTAACCGTAAGTTGACTCGCCTCCGGTCGTGCGCGTTAATCGCGGCCGATGGCAGACGACAAGCTTACCGATACCCAGCGCCGCGACTGGCTGCGGCTGATCCGCAGCGAGAATGTCGGCCCCGTCGCGTTCTTCCAGCTGATGCGCCGCTATCGCACGGCGACCGAAGCGCTTGCCGCGATCCCGGATCTGGCGCGCCGCGCGGGCAAGAAGTCGATCCGCATCGCCTCGGTCATGGAAGCCGAGCGCGAGATCGCGGACCTTTCAAAAATCGGCGGGCGGTTCGTCGCCTGCGGCGAACCCGACTATCCCGCCCTGCTGGCCGAGATCGAGGACGCCCCGCCTTTGCTTGCCGTGCGCGGCTTCCCGCATGTCTGGAAGCGGCCATGCCTTGCGGTGGTCGGCGCGCGCAACGCCTCGCTGAACGGGCAGAAGTTCGCGCGCCTGCTTTCCGAGGAACTCGGGCAGGCCGGCCTGACGATCGTCTCGGGCCTCGCGCGCGGCATCGACACGGCCGCCCATCAGGGGGCGCTTGCGACCGGAACCGTCGCCGCGATGGCGGGCGGGATCGACATCGTCTACCCGGCGGAGAATGCCGCCCTCTATGGCCGGATCGTCGAAAGCGGGGCCGTCGTCTCCGAAATCCGGTTCGGCGAGACGCCGCAGGCCCGCCACTTCCCGCGCCGTAACCGGATCGTTTCCGGGATGACGCTCGGGACCCTGGTGGTCGAGGCGGCCCTGCGGTCGGGATCGCTGATCACCGCAAGGCTGGCGGGCGAACAGGGGCGCGAGGTTCTGGCCGTTCCCGGCTCCCCCCTCGACCCCCGGGCGAGCGGGACGAACGACCTGCTCCGGCAGGGGGCCGCCCTCGTCGAGACCGCCCGCGACGTGCTGGACGCCATCCTGCGCCGGTCCGTTTCCGAACCTGATAAAAAAGATCAGGATATCTCCGTAAACAATTCAAAAATGGACGAAATGAACGTAGAGAAAGCCCGGGAATCCATCCTCTCCCGGCTGGCCCCGTCCCCGACCTCAGTTGACGAAATCGTGCGCGAGTGCCAATTGTCCGCCCCCGTCGTCCTGGCCGCCCTGCTCGAACTGGAGCTGGCCGGGGCGATCGACCGGCAGCCGGGCAACCGGGTCTCGCGGCGCCTCTGACGCCGAAGGAACCGGCCCCGAACAGGGGTTTACGCGGAAGGACCGATGAAACTCGTCATCGTCGAATCGCCTTCCAAGGCGAAAACGATCAACAAATACCTCGGCGACGAGTACCGCGTCCTCGCCTCGTACGGCCATGTCCGCGACCTTCTGGAGAAGGACGGTGCCGTCGAGCCCGACCGCGAGTTCGAGATGCACTGGCAGGTCGGCGACCGGGCCAAGAAGCCGGTCGGCGAGATCACGAAGGCGCTCAAGGGCGTCAAGACGCTGATCCTGGCAACCGACCCCGACCGCGAGGGCGAGGCGATTTCGTGGCACCTCAAGGAGGTGCTGGAGGAAGCCAAGAAGCTCAAGGACGTCGACGTCAAGCGCGTGGTCTTCAACGAGATCACGAAGAACGCGATCGTCGAGGCGATGCGCCATCCGCGCGATCTCGACCGCGATCTGGTCGACGCCTATCTGGCGCGTCGCGCGCTCGACTATCTCGTCGGCTTCAATCTTTCGCCCGTGCTGTGGCGCAAGCTGCCGGGCAGCCGTTCGGCCGGGCGCGTGCAATCGGTCGCCCTTCGCCTGATCTGCGAGCGCGAGAACGAAATCGAGCGCTTCCGCCCGCGCGAATACTGGACCATCGGCGCGCAGTTTTCGGCCAAGGGCGGCGAGAAGTTCGATGCCCGCCTCACCCATCTCGACGGCGCGCGCCTCGACAAGTTCGACCTCGCGAACGAGGCGGCCGCCCAGGCCGCCGTGGCCAAGATCGAGGCCGGCGACCCGTTCAAGGTGTCGGCGGTCGAGCGCAAGCGCGTGCGCCGCAACCCGATGGCGCCCTTCACGACCTCGACGCTGCAGCAGGAAGCCTCGCGCAAGCTCGGCTTCGGCGCCTCGCGCACGATGCGCATGGCCCAGCAGCTCTACGAGGGCTTCGACATCGGCGGCGAGACCGTCGGTCTCATCACCTATATGCGTACCGACAGCGTGACGCTGTCGGGCGAAGCGGTGCGCGCCGCGCGCGCCCTGATCGCCGAGCAGTACGGCAAGAAGTTCCTTCCCGACCAGCCGCGCATCTGGAAGACCCAGGCCAAGAACGCGCAGGAGGCCCACGAGGCGATCCGCCCGACCGACCTGCTGCGCCGCCCCAAGGACGTCGAACGCTATCTCGCCGACGACCTGCTGAAGCTCTACGAACTGATCTGGAAACGCACGGTCGCCTCCGAAATGGAAAGCGCGCAGCTCGACCAGGTCGCGGTCGATCTCGCTTCGCCCGACGGTCGCACGGTCCTGCGCGCGACGGGCTCGACGCTGGTGTTCGAAGGCTTCCTCGCGCTCTATCGCGAGGACCGCGACGATCCGTCCGAGGGCGACGACGACGAGAACCGCCTGCTGCCGCCGCTCGCCGAGGGCGA
>JAEUKY010000014.1 GCA_016794005.1 Rhodospirillales bacterium | reverse complement strand
GTTGGCGCGCACCGACACGTTCATGCCGATATAGCCCGTGGCGCCCGAGAGCACCGCGCCGACCACGAAGCCGAGGGCGACGTGGATGCCGAGCGTGAACGCGAGGACCAGCGCCACGAGGACGCCGACGATCGCGATCGTGCGGTACTGGCGGTTGAGATATGCCCCAGCGCCTTCGGCGATGGCGGCTGCGATTTTCTGCATGGTTTCGTTGCCGGCAGAAACCGCGACGACCTGACGGTAGGCGACAATCCCGTAAAGGATTGCCAGCACACCGCACGCAATGATGAGCCAAAACGCGCCTGACATGACTTCCGGTCCTCGATTTTTATTTTAGGTTCAATGACTTCCTTCCGGACTCGCAAGGCGCCCCCGGAAAGCGGGCGGAACATGCCAGATGCCCCCCGCCTGCGCAAGGCTTTGCGCTTGCACCGCAAACCCGCATATTTGCAGGGGTTTTCAACGTTCCGGATCGGATTCGCCATGCGCCTTCTCGTCGCCGGCCTCGTCCTCTTTCTCGGCACGCACCTGCTGACGACGCGTCGGGCACTTCGTGCCGGGCTGATCGAACGGCTCGGACCGCTGCGCTTCAAGGGGCTCTACTCGCTCGCGTCGCTCGCCGGCTTCGCGCTCGTGATCCATGGCTTCGGCACCTACCGGGAGGCCGGCTACATCGATGTCTGGACGCCGCCGCGCGGCCTCGCGCATTTTGCGATGCTGCTTAACCTGCCGGTGTTCGTCCTGCTCGCCACCGCCTACCTGCCCGGTGGCTGGATCAAGGGTAAGACGCGCCATCCGATGCTGCTGGCGATCAAGTGCTGGGCGCTGGCGCATCTGCTGGCCAACGGCGATCTCGGCTCGATGCTGCTGTTCGGAGGGTTCCTTGCCTGGGCGGCCTATGCGCGCATGTCGATGCGCGAGCGCGGCGAAGCGGATCCGGCACCCGTCGCTTTCGGCCGAAGCGATATCGTCGCCGTCGCCGGCGGCCTCGCCGCCTATGCCGTTTTCGCGCTCTGGCTCCACCCGATCGCAATCGGGGTCGCGGTCGCGGGTTAGCCGGCGGCGGTCTTTCCGCTGCGCGCGGAGAGCCATGCGAGTGCCACGAACGACGCGACGATCAGCGGCAGAACGCCCGCATTGATCGCGGTCCAGCCGAGCGTGTTCTGCAGCCAGCCGGCCGCTGCAGCAGCGGCCGCAACCGTGCCGAAGACGAGGAAGTCGTTGGCCGCCTGCATCTTCGCCTTCTCCGACGGGCGGTAGGTTTCCGTCAGCAGCGTCGTGGCACCGATATAGAGGAAGTTCCAGCCGAGGCCGAGCAGGATCAGCCCGACATAGAAGTTCCAGAATCCGATCCCGGACATGACGACCGCGGCCGAGCCGACGAGCAGCACCGCACCCGCCATCATGACCTTCAGCAGCCCGTAACGCGCGATGATCGTGCCGGTGAAGAAAGACGGCACGAACATAGCCAGCACGTGCGCCTGGATCGTGCGCGCCGCGTCGTCGAAGGCGTGACCGCACGCGATCATCGCCAGCGGCGTGGCGTTCATCACCAGCGACATCACGCTGTAGGCGACGATGCCCGAGAAGATCGCGACCGCGGTCCTGGGCTGCGACAGGATCACGGGCAGCGGGCGCGTGGCGCCCGAGCGTTCG
>JAEUKY010000385.1 GCA_016794005.1 Rhodospirillales bacterium | reverse complement strand
GTCTGACAGCGAATTTCGTCATCCGCGTGGCGGAATCGAATAGGTCCCGGTCACGTGAGCGACCGGCTCCTTGTCGCCGGCCGAATAAAGCGACACTTCCATCACGGCCAGCCGCTTGCCGAGTTTCAGCATCGTGCCGTGCGCGAGCATGTCGCGCTGGGCGGGCTTGCGCAGGAAATTGATGTTGAGGCTCGTCGTCACGGCAAGCTCGACGCGGCCAATCAGGCTCATCACACACACATACATCGTGAAGTCTGCGAGCCCCATCATCAGAGGGCCGGCGATCGTGCCGCCGGGCCGGATGAAGTCGGGCCTGAACGGCATGCGCACCGTGACGTCGCCGGCCTTCAGACGCACGATCTTCGGATCGAGCGACGCGGCGAACGGCAGCGCCTCGGCGACGATCTCGGCGATTTCGGATTTGGTGATGCGGCTCATCGTGCCCCGACCTTGATTGGCGACCCGAACGGCCGCAAACTGCCCCGAACGGAAAGACTTCGCAACCCGCCGATGGTCCATGCCTGACTCAGCCCCCGCTTCCAACGTGCTGCTGCGCGCCGACAAGGACGGCGTGGCGACGCTGACGCTGAACCGACCCGAAGCGCGCAACGCGCTGTCGGTCGGGCTGATGACGGCGCTGGAAGCGGCGCTGGCCGATCTGCGGGCGGACGCGTCGGTGAAAGTCGTCGTGATCGCCGGTGCCGGTCCCGCCTTCTGCGCCGGCCACGACCTGAAGGAGGTCCGCGCCAATCCTGGCCAGGCGGCGTACGAGGCGCTGTTCGAGCAATGCTCGCGCCTGATGAAGGCGATCGTGCGCCTTCCCAAGCCCGTCATCGCGCGCGTTCATGGCGTGGCGAGTGCTGCCGGCTGCCAGCTCGTCGCAACCTGCGACCTTGCCGTCGCGGCCGAGACCGCGCGCTTCGCGACACCGGGCGTCAATATCGGTCTCTTCTGCTCGACGCCGATGGTGGCGCTGTCGCGCGCCGTGGGCCGCAAGGTCGCGATGGAGATGCTGCTGACCGGCGACATGCTCGACGCTCCGGCGGCGAAAGCGGCCGGTCTTGTCAACCGCGTGGTCGCGGATGCGAAGCTTGCCGAAGCGACGCACTCAATGGCCGTGCAGATCGCGTCGAAGTCTCCGCTGACGCTAGCCATCGGCAAGGAAGCGTTCTACGCGCAGGCCGACATGGGCCTCGACGACGCCTATGCCTATGCCAGCCGCACGATGACGCGCAACATGCTGGCGCGCGACGCCGAAGAAGGTATCGACGCCTTCATCGAGAAGCGCGCCCCCGTCTGGAAAGGGTGCTGATCTGGAACCGCTGGTCTACGAAGACGCGCATATCCGCAACATCCTGCGCCGCACGAAGGTAATCGCGATGGTGGGGGCCAGCACCAACTGGACCCGCCCCAGCTTCTTCGCGATGAAATACCTGCAGGCGAAAGGCTACCGCGTCATCCCCGTCAACCCGGCCTCGGCTGGACAGGAACTGCTCGGCGAGAAGGTCCGCGCCTCGCTCAAGGAGATCGACGTGCCGATCGACATGGTCGACGTGTTCCGCGCGTCCGAGCATGTCGGCCCCGTCGCCGACGAGGCGATCGCGGCGGGGGCCAAAACGCTGTGGATGCAGCTGGGCGTGCGCAACGACGAGGCCGCCGCGAAGGCGAAGGC
>JAEUKY010000313.1 GCA_016794005.1 Rhodospirillales bacterium | reverse complement strand
CCACCTGACCCGCACCTACCACGTGCCCAGCACGCTGGTGCGCGTGATCCATCGCGGCATCGACGTGGCGAAGTTCGATCCCGCGCGCGTGTCGGTCGAACGGCAGGTGAAGCTCGCCACCGACTGGCGCCTGCCCGACGGGCTGCCGGTCGTCATGCTGCCGGGCCGGCTGACGCGCTGGAAGGGCCAGACGCTGCTGATCGACGCGGTCGCCAAGCTCGGCAGGCGCGATCTCGTGCTGCTGTTCGTCGGCTCCGACCAGGGGCGCACGGCCTATCGCGCGGAACTGGAAAAGCGCGCGCGCGCGCGCGGGCTCGAAGGGATCGCGCGCATCGTCGACCACTGCGCCGACATGCCGGCGGCCTACATGCTGGCCGACGTCGTCGTGTCGGCCTCGACCGATCCGGAAGCCTTCGGGCGCGTCGTCGCCGAAGCGCAGGCGATGGGCCGCCCGGTCGTGGCACCCGCGCACGGCGCGGCCCCGGAAATCCTGATCGAGGGCGAGACCGGCTGGACCTTCACCGCCGGCCGCGTGGACCAGCTCGCCGACGCGCTGCGCGCCGCACTCGACCTCGACGCCGAGGGGCGCAAGGCGCTGTCGCAGACCGCGATCGACCATGTGCGCGTCAACTTCACCAAAGAGCGCATGTGCCAGGCCACGCTCGACGTCTACGAGGAACTGCTGCGCGAGACCTACCCCGAGGTCTGGGGATGAGCGAGGCGTCCGCGCGCGCGAACATCCTCGTCATCAAGCTGGGTGCCTTGGGCGACGTGGTGCAAGCGCTGGGGCCGATGGCGGCGATCCGAAAGCACCATGCGGACGCGCGCATCGTGCTGCTGACGGGTGCCGCCTTCGCCGATTTCCTGCGCGCCAGCCCCTATGCCGACGAGGTGTGGGTCGATCCGCGCCCGCACAAGCTGAACCTGCCGGGCATGTTCGCGCTGCGCCGGCGCCTGCGCGGCGGGAATTTCGCGCGCGTCTACGACCTGCAGACCTCCGACCGCTCGTCGCTCTATTTCCGCCTGATGGGGCCGGGCAAGCGGCCGGAATGGTCGGGGATCGCACCCGGCTGCAGCCATCCGCACGCCAACCCGGCGCGCGATTCCATGCACACGGTCGACCGCCAGCGCGAGCAGCTCGCGATGGCCGGCATCGCCGACGTGCCGCCCGCCGATCTCGGCTGGGTCGCGGCGGATCTCGCGCGTTTCAAGCTGCCAGATCCCTACGTGCTGCTCGTGCCCGGCGGATCGGCCGGCCGGCCGGCCAAGCGCTGGCCCGTCGCCAAGTACGCGGCCCTCGCGACCGAGCTGCTGGCGCATGGCGCCACACCCGTTCTGATCGGCGGCCCGGACGAGAAGGGGCTGGGCGAGACGGTGCGCGCCGTCGCCCCGCGCAGCCGCGACCTGATCGGGCAGACGAATTTCGCCGACATCGCCGCGATGGCGCGTGGGGCCGGGGCCGCGATCGGCAACGATACCGGGCCCATGCACCTGATCGCGGCGGCGGGCTGCCCGTCGGTCGTGCTGTTCTCGTCGGAATCGGACCCCAAGCTCTGCGCGCCGCGCGGGGCCGAAGTCGCGGTCCTGCGCCGGGAGAGCCTGAAAGGCCTGGGCGTGGACGAGGTGATGCGCCTGCTCTTCGTGCGCGAAGGCAAGGTGCCGGCCCCCCGCAAGCCGAACCGTCCTTGACTTGGCGGCCTGCGCGCGTAAATTCGCCCGGTTTCCAACCACCAGAAGAGAATTGCCATCGCCCGTCCGATCCAGGAATCAGCGCCCGCCAAGGATGGCCCGCGCATCAACGACGAAATCGAATCGCCCGACCTGCGCCTGATCGGCGCCGAGGGTGAAATGCTCGGGGTCGTGAACGTCTTCGACGCCCTCCAGCTCGGCTGGGATGCCGGGCTCGACGTGGTCGAGGTCAGCCCGAACGCCGAGCCGCCCGTCGCCAAGCTGCTCGATTTCGGCAAGTTCAAGTACGAGCAGCAGAAGAAGGCCAACGAGGCCCGCAAGAAGCAGAAGGTCATCGAGATCAAGGAGATCAAGATGCGCCCGGGCATCGACGACCACGACTACGACGTCAAGAAGCGCGCGATGGTCCGCTTCCTCGAGGAAGGCGACAAGGTCAAGGTCACGCTGCGCTTCCGCGGCCGCGAGATGGTGCACCAGGAGCTGGGCACCCAGCTTCTCGACCGGCTCAAGGGCGACCTCGCCGAGCTCGCCAAGGTCGAGGCGCACCCGCGCATGGAAGGCCGCCAGATGACGATGGTCGTGGCGCCGAAGTGAGACAAAAAAAGGGCCCCGCGAGGGGCCCTTTTTCGTCGCACCTGTGAGGGTGCTCAGGCGACCTTGAGGTTGCCCGCCGACGTCTTGCCGCGGTCGCGGACCAGGTCGAAGGACACTTCCTGGCCTTCGGCGAGGGTCTTGAGACCGGCGCGCTCGACAGCACTGATATGGACGAACACGTCCTGCGTACCGTCGGTCGGGACGATGAAGCCGAAGCCCTTCGTCGCGTTGAACCACTTCACTTTTCCATCAGCCATCTCGGGCCTCCATGGGTTTGCCGGCGTCCCGGCGCGGCCGGAACGCAGACGATTCTCGCCGTGCACGGGATGCGCGCGGCTTTGGACGACCGGATTTCTGGGTGTGACCAGGGTGGACCCCCGAAGGGGCAAGCCGCCAAGAGGCAGGCCAGAGACAAGGATCGTGGCGTGGA
>JAEUKY010000311.1 GCA_016794005.1 Rhodospirillales bacterium | reverse complement strand
CCCAGCGCCATCGCGACGAACCCGTTGAGCTCGAAGCGCCGCGTGAGGATCGCCGAAGCGTAGGCGCCAAGTGCAAAGAACCCCGCATGGCCGAGGCTGATCTGCCCGGCATAGCCGACCAGCAGGTTGAGGCCCACGCATACGATGGCGTTGAGCCACACCTTGGTCGCGACGTCGAAATAGAAGCGGTTGGGCAATACGAGCGGCAGCAGCAGCACGATCGCCGCGAGCGTCAGGATCCCGGCGTTGCGGCGCACGAACGCGGCCATGTCACACGCGCTCCGTGCCCGCACGGCCGAACAGGCCCTGCGGGCGCACGAACAGCACGCCGAGGATGATCGCGAAGGCGACGGCGTCCTGGTAGCCCGAGCTGACGTACCCGCCCGTCATCGCCTCGGCAAGACCGAGTGCGAGCCCGCCCGCGATGGCGCCGTAGGGGCTGCCGAGCCCGCCGAGGATCGCGGCGCAGAAGCCCTTGAGACCGAGCATGACGCCGATGTCGTAGCGCGTCAGCGTGATGGGTGCGGTCAGGATGCCGGCGAGCGCGCCGAGGGCCGCCGAAAGCGCGAAACTCGCCAGCAGGATGTGGCGCACCTCGATGCCGACGAGCTGGGCCGCGAGGCGGTTGTGCGACGTGGCGAGCATCGCCTTGCCCAGCCGCGTGGATTCGAAGAACCATTTGAGGAAGACGACGACCGCGACGAGCGAGCCCATCACCCACAGGCTCTGCGGCTGCAGCGTGGCCCCGCCGATCGCGATGGGAACTTCGCCCGAGAAGGCCGGCAGCGAATGGTCGCGCTTGCCGATGGCGACCTCGACCGCTCCGCGGATGAAGATCGACGCGCCGATCGTGATGATGATGATCGCGACGACCGAAGCGCCCCGCGCGGGCTCGACCGCGAACTTCTCCAGCGCCACGCCGACGAGGGCGGCGAAGGCGAGGGCGAGCGGGATCGCCGCGACCAGCGGCAGGCCCAGCTTCGTCGTGGCGATGACGGCCGCCATGCCGCCGATCATCACGAACTCGCCCTGCGCGAAGTTGATGACGTGGCTGGCGTTGTAGATGATCGCGAAGCCGATCCCGACGAGCGCGTAGATCGAGCCGCGCGTCAGGCCGGAGAACAGGAACTGCAGGAATTCGTCCAACCCTCGCACCCCGGAAAAGACGCCGCCCGCCCCGGCCGTCGCGGGGCGGGCGGCGTGTTCGTCGCGTCGGCCGTCAGTAGAGCAGGTGCCAGGTGCCGCCGCGCACCTCGACCATCTTGAACGACCGGATGTCGAGCCCCATGTGGTCCGTCGGCTTCATGTTGAAGATGCCGTCGGCGCCGATGAAGTTCGCCGTCTTTTCGATTTCGTCGCGCACCTTGGCCTTGTCGACCGAGCCCGCGCGCTTGATCGCCTCGACCGTGATCATCAGCGCATCGTAGGCGTGGCCGCCGAAGCCGGAGACCGCCTCGTTGTTGTAGGCGGCCTTGTAGGCGGCCGTGTAGTCCATCGTGACCTTCTTCTGCGGGTCGTTGGCCGGGAGCTGTGCCGCCACGAGCAGCGCCGCGACGGGCATGCGCATGCCTTCGGCCGCACCCTGGCTCTGGTCGATGAACTGCTGGGAGGCGACGCCGTGGTTGAAGTAGAAGCGCACGTTCTGCATGCCGAGCTGGCGGTAGTTGCGCGCCGTGATGACCGTGGGCGAACCGAAGCCGCAGCCGATGATCGCCTGCACGCCCGCCGTGTTGCGGATGCGGGTGAGCTGCGGCGTCATGTCGGTGTCGGTCGCGGCGTAGGTCTCGTCGGCGACGATCTGGATGTTGTAGCGGGGTGCGAGCGACTTCGCCTCGGCGCGGCACGACTGGTCGAATCCGCCCGAGCCCGCGAGGATGGCGGCGCGCGTCATGTTGTCCCGGCGCATGTCGTCGTACATCTTCTCGACTGCCATGCGGTCGGAGTGCGGCGTCTTGAAGACCCAGCGCTTGACCGGTTCGACGATGGGGTTGGCGCCCGCGAGGCTGACGAGCGGGATCTTCGCTTCCTCGACCAGCTCGACCATCGCCATCGTCTCGCCAGTGGTCGACGCGCCGAGGATGAAGTCGACCTTGTCGTCCTCGATCAGGCGGCGCGTGAACGTGACCGCCTGGCGCGGATCGCCGGCGCTGTCGTAGAGCTTGAGCTCGAGCTGCCGGCCGATGACGCCGCCGGCCTTGTTGATCGTGTCGACATAGAGCCGCAGCGTCTTGGCCGCCGGATCGCCGAGGAACGAGGCGCCGCCGGTAACCGCGAGGACCGCACCCACCCGGATGGGCGGCTGCTGGGCCGATGCGCCGCCTGCGATGAAGGACGTCGCGAGAACTGCCGCCGCCGCACCGAGTGCCGCGCGTCGCGTGATCGTGGCCATTGTTACCGCCTCCCCTGTTTTATTTCATTGACCATACGGTCAACGATAGTGGGCTTGGCTCTATCTGTCCACAACCGGGCCGGGGCTGTCAAAGTTCGGGCCGACTGGCCGGGGGCCGCCCGATGACCTATCTTTTCCGCCATATGCAGATGCGCCCGCTCGCCCTCGCCCTTCTCGGCCTCGTCCTTCTGGCCCCGGTGCCCGCAAGCGCCCAGTCGCTCGAAGCGCTGGAACGCGAAATCGTCGGCCTGTTCGAGCGCGCCGCACCGTCCGTCGTGTCGATCTCGCTGCGCCGGGAGAACGGCTTGCCGCGCAACAGCGACCGGCCGCGCGCGGGCGATGGGGCCGGGTCCGGCATCGTCTGGGACACCGCCGGCCACATCGTGACCAACGCGCACGTGCTGGAAGGCATGGCCGAGGGCCGCGTGCTTTCGGTCACGTTCGACGGCACGAAGCGCCTGCCGGCCAGCGTGGTGGGCATGGCGCCGGAGGTGGACCTCGCGGTCATCCGGCTCGACCGGGCGGACGAGCCGCTGCGGCCCGTCGCGCGCGGCACGTCGGCGGACCTGAAGGTGGGCCAGCTCGTCTTCGCGATCGGCAATCCCTTCGGGCTCGACCGGTCGCTGTCGCAGGGAATCATCTCGGCACTGGACCGCAAGCTGCCGACCGTCGCCGGGCGCGAGGTCGCCGGCGTGATCCAGACCGACGCCGCGATCAATCCCGGCAATTCCGGCGGCCCGCTGCTCGATGCGCGCGGCCGGCTGATCGGCGTCAACACGGCGATCCTGTCGCGCAGCGGCACGTCGGCGGGCGTGGGCTTCTCGGTGCCGGTCGATACGGTCAACCGCATCGTGCCGGCCCTGATCCGCGACGGGCGCGTTCCCCGCCCCGGCATCGGCGTCGTGATCGCCAGCGAGGAGGAAGCCGAGCGGATGGGCGTGGACGGCGCCATCGTGCTGCAGATCGCCCCCAACACGCCGGCCGCGCGCGCCGGCCTGCGCCCCGTCGATCCGGAATCCAAGAAGCTGGGCGACGTCATCGCGTCGATCGACGGGATGCGCGTGCGCAACGTGCCCGACCTTGCCGTAGCGCTGGGCCGTGCGGGCGTAGGCAACCGCGCCACGCTGGAAGTGCGCCGCGACGGGCAGACGCTGCGCCTTGCAGTCGACGTGATCGATCTAAACCCGCCGGGGCCGATGGTGCCGCGGCCGGCGAACCGGCCGCCCCAGCCCTAGCCGCGCCCGCGATAGCCGGCCACACCCTGCTCGGGCAGCCATACGCCCTTGGGCAGCTTGCCGGTCTGCCAGAACACGTCGATCGGCATGCCGCCGCGCGGGAACCAGTAGGCGCCGATGCGCAGGAACTTCGGCGACAGGATCGAGACGAGCTTCTTGGCGATGTCGACCGTGCACGCCTCGTGGAAGGCGCCGTGGTTGCGGAAGCTCTGCAGGTAGAGCTTCAGCGCCTTCGATTCCACCAGATACCGGCGCGGCACGTAGTCAATGACGATATGCGCGAAATCCGGCTGGCCGGTGATCGGGCAGATCGACGTGAACTCGGGTGCCGTGAAGCGCACGACATAGTCGGTCCCCACATGCGGATTGGGGACGCGCTCGAGCACGGCCTTTTCCGGTGCGTCGGGAATGCGCGATTCCCGGCCGAGCTGCTTCAGGCCCGCATAGATGTTCCTAGGCATCGTCCGTTCCTTCCGGCGACAGGCCCTGGCGGCGCTCGAACTCGGCGCGGAACGCCGCAAGGCGGCCCTCGACGATCGCGGCGCGCAGGCCCCGCATCAGGTCCTGATAATAGGCGAGATTGTGCCATGTCAGCAGCATCGGCCCGAGGATCTCGTCCGAGCGGATCAGATGGTGCAGATAGGCGCGGCTGTAGCTGCGGCAGGCCGGGCACCCGCATTCCGGGTCGACCGGCCCGGTATCCTCGGCGAATTTCGCGTTGCGGATGTTGAGCGTGCCGTTGCACGTGAAGGCCTGCCCCGTGCGGCCCGAGCGCGTGGGCAGCACGCAGTCGAACATGTCCACGCCGAGTGCGACGGCCGCGACGATGTCCTGCGGCTTGCCCACACCCATCATGTAGCGCGGCTTGTCGGCCGGCATGAATGGCTCGGTCGCGGCGAGCGTGCTTTCGCGTTCTTCCTTGGGCTCGCCCACGGCAAGCCCACCGATCGCGTAGCCGTGGAAATCCATCGCGGCGAGCGCCTTCGCGCTTTCCTCGCGCAGGTGCGGATATGTGGAACCCTGCACGATGCCGAAGATCGCGTAGCCCGGCCGCTCGACGAACGCGGCCCGGCTGCGTTCCGCCCAACGCATGGAAAGGCGCATCGAGCCGGCCGCCTCGTCGACCGTGGCGGGCCACTTCGTGCATTCGTCGAACGCCATCGTGATGTCGGAATCGAGAAGGTTCTGGATCTCGACCGACCGCTCGGGCGACAGCGAATGCGACGACCCGTCGTGGTGCGACTGGAACGTGACGCCCTTCTCGTCGAGCTTGCGCAGCTTCGACAGCGAGAAGACCTGGTAGCCGCCCGAATCCGTCAGGATCGGCTTGTGCCAGTTCATCAGCGGATGCAGGCCGCCCAGCCGCGCCACGCGCTCGGCTCCCGGGCGCAGCATCAGGTGGTAGGTGTTGCACAGCAGGATTTCGGCCCCGGTCGCTGCGACGGATTCGGGCTGCATGGCCTTCACCGTGGCGGCCGTTCCCACCGGCATGAAGGCCGGCGTCTCGATCGAGCCACGCCCGGTCGTCACGCGGCCGCGGCGCGCGCGCCCGTCGCGCGCCAGCAGCGTGAATCCGAAGCCGCTCACGACGCCTTCTCGATCAGGCTCGAATCGCCGTAGCTGAAGAAGCGGTAGCCGCCGGCGATCGCGTGCGCGTAGGCGGCCTTCATGCGCTCAAGGCCCGCGAACGCGGCGACGAGCATGAAGAGCGTGGATTTCGGCAGGTGGAAGTTCGTCATCAGCAGGTCGACCGCGCGGAAGCGGAAACCGGGCAGGCAGAAGAGACGCGTGTCGCCCGACCAGGCGCGCAGGCGCCCATCGGCCAGCGCGACGGTCTCGAGCACGCGCAATGCCGTCGTGCCGACGGCGACGACGCGCCTGCCCTGCCCGCGCGCGGCCTCGATCCGCGCCGCGGTCTCCGCGGTCAGTTCGCCCCACTCCGCGTGCATCGCGTGCTCTTCGACGTTCTCGGTCTTCACGGGCAGGAACGTGCCTGCGCCGACGTGCAAGGTCAACGCCGCACGTTCGATGCCGGCCGCGTCGAGTGCGGCGAGCAGGTCTGGCGAGAAATGCAGGCCGGCGGTCGATGCCGCGACGGCACCGTCGCGCGCGGCCCAGACGGTCTGGTAGTGCCGTTCGTCGTCGGAGTCGGGGGTCGCACGCTTGATATAGGGCGGCAGCGGCATCGCCCCGTGCCGCCCGATCGCCGCGAAAAGTGCCGCACCGCCGACCGAGAACTGCAGAACTACGTCGCCCGTCTCGGCCTTGTCGAGCACGAGCGCCTGGAACCCCTCGGCGAAGACGATCCGGTCGCCCGGCTTCAGGCGTTTGGCCCCCTTCGCGAAGACGCGCCAGGTATCGTCGCTTTCGCGCTTGTGCAGCGTCACCTCGATCTTCGCGTCGCCGCGCCGGCCGGTCAGCCGCGCCTTCAGCACGCGCGTGTCGTTGTAGACGAGCAGGTCGCCGCGCTTGAGTAGCCCCGGCAGGTCGCGCACATGCCGGTCGGCGAGCGTGGGCCCCACATGCAGCAGCCGCGCGGAATCGCGCGGGCTCGCCGGGGTCTGCGCGATCAGGTTCTCCGGCAGGTCGAAATCGAAGTCCGAAAGCTTCAAGAAAGGCTCCACTCGGCGGCGACGGCGGCGTCGGTTTCGCAGGATGCGCGGGCGGGCGCAAGGGCCGCGAATTCCGCCGCCGGCAGCAAGCGCCTCAGCGCCCAGGCCGCCATCGCGCGCACCAGCGGCGATGCATCGTCCGCCAGCGCCTTCGCCTCGTCCGCCAGCGCGGGCGCGCCGGCATTGCCGATGGCGACCAGCACGTTGCGCACGAACCGGTCGCGCCCGATGCGCTTGACCGGCGACCCTGCAAACCGCGCACGGAAACCCGCATCGTCGAGCCGGGCGAGATCGGCCAGCAGCGGGGCCGTCAGGTCGGCGCGCGCGACGAAATCGGCCTCGCGCGTGGCGGACGCGAACTTGTTCCACGGACAGACGGCAAGGCAATCGTCGCATCCGTAGATGCGGTTGCCCATCGCGGCGCGGAACTCGGCCGGGATGTGGCCCTTGTGCTCGATCGTCAGGTAGGAAATGCAGCGCCGCGCGTCGAGCCGGTAGGGTGCGGGAAACGCCGCCGTCGGGCACGCATCGAGGCAGGCCCGGCACCCGCCGCAATGGTCGCTTTCGGCCCCGTCGGGCGACAGTTCCAGCGTGGTGAACACCGCACCCAGGAACAGCCACGAACCGTGCTCGCGCGACACGAGGTTCGTGTGCTTGCCCTGCCAGCCGAGACCCGCCTGCTGCGCCAGCGGCTTTTCCATGACGGGTGCCGTGTCGACGAACACCTTGCAGTCGCCGCCGAAGCTTTCGCACATCCAGCGTCCCAGCGCCTTCAGCCGTTTCTTGATCGTGTCGTGGTAGTCGCGGTTGCGCGCGTAGACCGAAAGATTGCCCGTCTCGCCCCGCGCGAGATTGCCGCGCGGGTCGTGGTCGGGCCCGTAATTGACCGCGAGCACGATGACGCTGCGCGCGTCGGGCCACAGCACTTGCGGATCGGCCCGCCGGTCGGCGTTGGCGGCCATCCAGCCCATGTCGCCTTGCATGCCGGCGGCGAGAAACGCTTCGAGCCCGGCCTTGGCCTGCGCCGACGCGGCGGCGGGCGCAAATCCGACGGCGTCGAAGCCGAGGCCGAGGGCCTTGGCGCGGATCGCGGCGGTCGGGTCCGGGGCTTGCATCGGGCGTGTCATCGGTGGGATTCTCGCACAAATATAGCGATCCGGCAGCGGGGCGTCCGAGTTGAGCGACAGGATCAGACTTCTTCTGGGCGACAGGCCGGTCGAGATCTCCGGCATCGACCCGACGACGACGGTGCTGGACTGGCTGCGCGGCCCCTGCGGGCGCACCGGCACCAAGGAAGGCTGCGCGGAGGGCGATTGCGGGGCCTGCACCGTGGTGCTGGCCGAGCCGGACGGCAGCGGCGGGCTTGCCTACCGGTCGGTCAATTCCTGCATCCAGTTCGTCGGCACGCTCGACGGCGTCCAGCTCCTGACGGTCGAGGATCTGGCCAAGGACGGCACGCCGCACCCGGTCCAGCGGGCGATGGTCGCGGCACACGCCTCGCAGTGCGGTTTCTGCACGCCGGGCTTCGTGATGACGCTCTACCATCTCTACCGCACCTACGACGGGCCGCTGCCGCCGCCGCGCGAGACGCTGGACCGCGCGCTCGGCGGCAACCTGTGCCGCTGCACGGGCTATCGCCCGATCCTCGAAGCGGCGGAGCGGATGTTCGACGGCCGCACGGCCGGCGAGGACGTAACGGCGACCGTCGCCGCACTCGAAGGTCTCGCGCGCGACAAGGGGCTTGCGTACGAAGACCGCTTCTTCGCACCCCGCACCCTCGCCGAACTCGCCGGCGTGCTGAAGGTGCATCCCGGCGCGCGCATCCTGTCGGGCGGCACCGATCTCGGCCTCGAAGTCACGAAGGCGCACCGCACGCTCGACAGGGTCGTCTATCTCGGCCGCGTGGCCGAGCTGCGCACGGTCGCGAAGACGCAGACGCATCTCGAACTGGGGGCCGCCGTCACGTGGAGCGAGGCGGCGGATCCGCTCGTCGCGATCTGGCCCGCTCTCGACGAGCTGTTCGCGCGCTTCGCCGGCCCGCCGGTGCGCAACGCCGGAACCGTCGGCGGCAACATCGCGAACGCCTCGCCCATCGGCGATTCCCCGCCCGTCTTCGTCGCCCTCGACGCCGACGTGGAACTCGCCGGCCCCGCCGGCATGCGCCGGCTGAAGCTCGCCGACTTCTTCCTCGACTATCGCAAGACGGCGCTCGCGCCGGGCGAGGTCGTCGCGCGCGTGCGCATCCCGCTGCCGGCACCCGGGCTGAAGCTCGCGGCCTACAAGGTGTCGAAGCGGCTCGACGACGACATCTCGGCCGTGTGCGGCGTGTTCGCCCTCGCACTCGACGGCGGCCGGATCGCGGACGCCCGCATCGCGTTCGGCGGCATGGCCGCGATCCCGAAGCGCGCTGCTTCGTGCGAGGCGGCCCTCGTCGGCAAGGACTGGACGTTGGCGACCGCGCAGGCCGCGGCCGCCGCCCTCGCATCTGACTTCGCGCCCATCGGCGACATGCGCGCGTCGGCCGCCTATCGCGCGAAGGTGGCGGCGAACCTGCTGGTCCGCTTCTGGCACGAGAGTACCGGCAGCGGCATCGCCACGCGGGCGGTGTCGTATGGCTGAGACCTTCGCCACGATCGGCAAATCCGTCGCGCACGACAGCGCGGCCCGCCACGTTTCGGGCGAAGCGCTCTATATCGACGACATGGCCGTGCCCGAAGGCACGCTGCACGCCTATTGCGTGCCGAGCCCGAAGGCGCATGCACGCATCGTGTCGGTCGATCTATCGGCCGTTCGTGCCGCACCGGGCGTGCACGCCGCGATTTCGGCGGCCGACGTGCCGGGGCGAAACGACGTGGGCCCGATCTACAAGGGCGAGCCATTCCTCGCCGAGGGCATCGTCGAGTATATCGGCCAGCCCGTCGTCGCAATCGCCGCCACGTCGATCAAGGCGGCCCGCGCTGCGGCGAAGCTCGCGAAGATCGTCTACGAGGACCTGCCCGCGATCCTGACGATCGAGGATGCGCTGGAAAAGCAGGCCTTCGTCGCGAAAAGCTACGTGATGCAGCATGGCGACGCGCCCGCAGCGCTCGAAAGGGCGCCGCACCGCCTGAAGGGCACGTTCCGCAACGGCGCGCAGGACCATTTCTATCTGGAAGGGCAGATCGCGCTCGCCGTCCCGCAGGAGGTGGGCGAGATGACCGTGTGGTCGTCGACCCAGCATCCGACCGAAGTGCAGAAGATGGTCGCCCGCGCGCTGGGCCGGCCGGCGAACGCGGTCACCTGCGAAATACGCCGCATGGGTGGCGGGTTCGGCGGCAAGGAAACGCAGCCCGCGATCATCGCCTGCATCGCGGCCGTCCTCGCCGACAAGGCCGGGCGCGCGGTCAAATACCGGCTCGACCGCGACGACGATTTCATGATCACCGGCAAGCGGCACGACTTCCTCGTGCGCTACGAGGTGGGCTTCGACGGCGAGGGGCGCCTCCTCGCCCTCGACATCGAATTCGCCGCGCGCGCCGGGCACGTGGCCGACTTGTCGACGTCCATCGTCGACCGCGCGCTGTTCCACACGACCAACTGCTATTACGTGCCGCACGTGCGCGCGACGGGCCATGCCTGCAAGACTCACACGCAGTCGAACACGGCCTTCCGCGGCTTCGGCGGGCCGCAAGGCGTGCTGGCGGCCGAACACGTGATCGACCGCGTGGCGCACGCGGTGGGCCGCGACCCGCTGGCGGTGCGGAAGCTCAACTTCTTCGGGCCCGCGCCGCGCGATCTCACGCATTACGGTCAGCGCGTCGAGGATTTCGTCGCCGACCGGATCGTGGCCGAACTGGCGGGCGACGTGGGCTACGAGGCGCGCCGCCGGGAAACCGACGCGTTCAACGCGGCGAACCCGATCCTGAAGAAGGGGCTTGCGCTGTCGCCGGTGATGTTCGGGGTCTCGTTCACCGCCCTGCAGTTCAACCAGGCGGGGGCCCTCGTCCATGTCTATACGGACGGCTCCATCTTGCTGAACCACGCCGGCACGGAAATGGGCCAGGGCCTGCACACCAAGATCTGCCAGGTCGTCGCCGACGAGTTCGCCGTTCCGCTCGAAAGCGTGCGCATCGCGGCCACGAACACCTCGAAGGTGCCCAACACGTCGGCCACCGCCGCGTCGGCGGGATCCGACCTCAACGGCAAGGCGGCCCAGCGGGCGGCACAGGCGATCAAGGCGCGCATCGCGGGCTTCCTCGCCGGCCAATACAGGATCGGCGAACACGAGGTGCGCTTCGAGGCCGGCCACGTGATCGCGGGCGACGCGCGCCTTTCGTTCCGCGAGGCCGTGCAGCTTGCCTATAACGGGCGCATCCAGCTTTCCGCGACCGGCTTCTACCGCACGCCGAAGATCCATTTCGACCGCGCCTCGGCCAAGGGCCGGCCCTATTACTATTTCGCCTACGGGGCGGCCTATGTCGAAACGACCATCGACACGCTGACGGGCGAATATTCGGTCGACCGCGCCGAACTGCTGCACGATGCCGGCAGGTCGCTGAACCCGGCCATCGACATCGGCCAGATCGAGGGCGGCTTCGTGCAGGGCATGGGCTGGCTGACGACCGAGGAGATCTGGTTCGACGCGACCGGGCGGCTGCGCACGCACGCCCCCTCCACCTACAAGATCCCCGTCGCGCGCGACCTGCCGCGCCAATTCCGCACGCGGCTGTGGGAAGGCGGCATGAACCGCGAGGAGTCCACGCACCGCTCGAAGGCCGTGGGCGAGCCGCCGCTGATGCTGGCGACCGCCGTGTTCCTCGCCCTGCAGGACGCCGCACGCGCGGCAGCACCGAAGGCGCTGCTCGACGCGCCCGCCACGCCCGAGCGCGTGTTGATGGCGATCGAGGCCGCGAAATGACCACGCTGCTGCCCGTCCCGTCCGACGACTGGCTCGCCGCCCTGCAGCGCCACCGCGATGCGGGCGAGCCATGCGCCCTCGTCACGATAGTTTCGGTCGAAGGCTCCAGCCCGCGCGAGGGCGGCACCAAGATGGTCGTCGCTTCCGGCGGGCAGACCGGCTCGGTCGGCGGCGGGCATCTGGAAATGAAGGCGGTGGAAATCGCGCGCGCGATGCTGGCGGCGGGCGAGGCGGGCCCGCGCATCGAGAAATTCGCGCTGGGCCCCGCGTTGGGCCAGTGCTGCGGCGGCACGGTCTCGCTGCTCGTCGAGCCCTTCGTCGCGAAGCCGTGGCATGTGTGGATCTTCGGCGCGGGACATGTCGGCCGCGCCCTCGTCCACCATCTCGCCGGGCTGCCGGCGAAGGTCGTGCTGGTCGACAGCCGCGAGGGCGAGTTCCCCTCCGCCCTGCCCGTCAACGCGACCAAGCAGGTCGAGCCGTGCCCGGAAGACGC
>JAEUKY010000302.1 GCA_016794005.1 Rhodospirillales bacterium | reverse complement strand
TGGGCAATTCGTCCGCGTGGACGGGCGATCTCGCCGTCGCCCACCGCGTGATGAAGGACGGGATCGACGCGCCCGCCCTGTGGGCCGCCCTCGCCGATCTCGGCATTTCCGGGCAGGGCCAGCTCGACGACGCGGCGCGCGGGCGCATCGCCGCGATCCTCGCCAAGGCCGAGCCGCCACACGGCGGCACGATCCGGGGTGCGCGCCACATCATGCGCGACGACAGCGACATCAACGCCACGCGCCACGCGCGTGCGCTCGTCGGCGGCGTGCTTGCGGGTGCGATCGGCGACACGCGCCTGTTCGTTTCCGGCGGGGCGGAGCATCAGGGCCCGGACGGCGGCGGGCCAGTCGCGGTGATCGCGCGAATCTAGGTCGGGTAATCCACGCGCACGAGATAGAGCCCCGTCGCCGGGGCCGTCGGGCCGGCGACGCGCCGGTCGCGCGCGGCGAGCGCTTCGCCGATGTCGTCGGGCGTCCAGCGCCCGTCGCCCACCAGCTTCAGCGAGCCCATCATGTTGCGCACCTGGTGGTGCAGGAACGAACGCGCCTCGACCCAGGCGGTGATCTCGTCGCCCTGGCGCGCGATGTCGAGCCGCAGCAGCGTCTTGACCGGGCTTGCCGACTGGCAGTGGCTGGCGCGGAAACTGGTGAAATCGTGGTGGCCGACGAGATGGGCGGCGCCCGCGCGCATCGCGTCGACGTCGAGCCGCGTGCCGACATGCCACACGCGCCCCTTGTCGAGGACGGGCCGCGCGCGCCGGTCGCAGATCCGGTAGAGATAGACGCGGTGGATCGCCGAGAAGCGCGCGTGGAAGCCCGGATCGACCTCGTCGACCGTCAGTGCTTGCGCGCCGAACGGCTTCAGGTGCCAGTTCAGCGCCTCGCGGATCTTCAGCGTGTCCCAGTCCTTGTCGAGATCGACATGCGCCACCTGCCCCATCGCATGCACGCCGGAATCCGTGCGCCCGGCCGCGAACACGTCGACCGGATGGCCGCAGAACTTCGCGAAGGCTTCCTCGACGGCCTGCTGCACGCTGAAGCCGCTGTTCTGGCGCTGCCAGCCGACGAAGCCGCCGCCGTCGTATTCGAGGACGAGCTTGTAGCGCTTCACGGGATCAGCCTCGTGCCGACGGCAAGCGGATAGCCGCGCAGCAGCGCATCGGCGTCCATCGGCGCGCGCCCCGCGCGCTGCAGCCGTGCTAGTTCCAGCGCACCCGCTCCGCACGCGACGACGAGCGGAG
Organism: Rhodospirillales bacterium; assembly: GCA_016794005.1. Taxonomy (GTDB): domain Bacteria; phylum Pseudomonadota; class Alphaproteobacteria; order CACIAM-22H2; family CACIAM-22H2; genus Tagaea. The sequence continues at coordinate 783 of JAEUKY010000302.1, read as the reverse complement.
CCGCGACGACCGTGCCCGGCTCGCCCGCCGGCCCCGCAAGCGCGCGCGCACCCAGCACCTTGAAGCGCTCGCCGCCATGCGCGAACCACGCCCCCGGGAACGGATCGAAGGCGCGGATGCGCCGAGCAAGCAGTTCGGCCGGCTGCGACCAGTCGATGCGCGCCTCGTCCTTGTCGAGCTTGCGCGCGTAGATCGCGCCCTCGCCCTGCGTTTCGGGCACGAGCGCATCGAGCTTCGCGAGCGCTTCCACGATCGCTTCGGCCCCGAGCGGGGCGAGCGCATCGTGCAGCGATCCGCCGGTCGCGTCGGGTGCGATGGCAAGGCGCTTCTTCAGCAGCATCGGGCCGGTATCGAGCCCGGCTTCCATCCGCATGATCGTAATACCCGTCTCGGCGTCGCCCGCCTCGATCGCGCGCTGGATCGGGGCCGCCCCGCGCCAGCGCGGCAGCAGCGAGGCGTGGATGTTGAGACAGCCGCGCCGGGGCGCATCGAGCACGGCCTGCGGCAGCAGCAGGCCGTAGGCCGCGACGACGGCGATGTCGAGCCCGAGGGCGGCGAATTCCGCCTTCGCCTCGGCAGGCTTGAAGCTGGCGGGATGGCGCACCGGCAGGCCCAGTTCGAGGGCGCGCACGTGAACGGGGCTTCGCACCTCGCGCTGGCCGCGGCCGGCGGGGCGCGGCGGCTGGGTATAGACGCACGCGATCTCGTGGCCCGCCTTCGCCAGCGCGTCGAGGCCTGCGACCGCGAAGGCCGGCGTGCCCATGAAGGCGAGACGCATCGGAA
>JAEUKY010000295.1 GCA_016794005.1 Rhodospirillales bacterium | reverse complement strand
AAGGGCCTGACGCGCCAGGACGCGCTCGACTGGTACGGCCGCTGGTACGCGCCCAACAACGCGATGCTGATCGTCGCCGGCGACGTGTCGGCCGCCGAGGCGAAGGCGCTGGCCGAGAAGCACTACGGCCCGATCCCGCGCAAGGCGGTGCCCGCGCGCGTACGCGCGCAGGAGCCGCCCGCCATCGCCGCACGGCGCATCGAGCTCAAGGACCCGCGCGTGCGCCAGCCTTCGTGGTCGCGCGCGTGGCTCGCCCCGTCGCACGTGCGGGCACTGGGCGCGCTCGGGCCGGAAGCGGCCGACGCGCTCGACGTGGCGGCCGAACTGCTGGGCGGCGGGGCGACGAGCCGGCTCAACCGCGCGCTCGTGCACGACCAATCGCTCGCGACGGGGGCGGGGGCTTCGTACGATTCCGCGGCACTCGATCTTTCCAGCTTCTGGATCTACGCCAGCCCGCGCCCGGGCGTGGAACTCGCCGCCCTCGAAGCGGCCGTCGAGAAGACGGTGCGCGACGCGCTCGCGTCGGGCTTCACCGAGGACGAGGTCGCGCGCGCCAAGACGCGCATGGCCGACGCTGCGGTCTTCGCGCGCGATTCATTGCAGGCCGGTGCGCGCGCCTTCGGCGTGGCCTTCACGACGGGCAAGGACGTCGCCTATGTCGAGGCGTGGCCGCAGCGCCTTGCCGCCGTGACGGCGGCACAGGTGAACGCAGCACTTCGCGCCGTGCTCGACGCCGACGCGCACGTCACGTCGGTCCTGCTGCCCAAGCCGGGGAGCTGAGCGGACGATGCGCGCTTTCATCCTCCTTCTTCTGATCGCGTTCGCGGCACCCGCCGCCGCACAGGGCCAGCGCATCGAACGCGTGACCAGCCCCGCCGGGATCGAGGCGTGGCTGATCCGCGACGCCTCGCTGCCGCTGATCGCGTTGGAATTCTCGTGGCGCGGCGGTTCGTCGCTCGATCCCGACGGCAAGGAAGGGCGCGCCGCGATGACCGCCGACCTGCTCGTGCAGGGGGCGGGGGCGCGCGACCAGCAGCAGTTCTCCGCCACGCTGGAAGACCGGTCGATCTCGCTGGGCTTCTCGGCCGGGGCCGATACGGTGCAGGGTTCGCTGCGCGTGCTGTCGCGCGACAGGGACCTCGGCGTCGAGCTTCTGGCCGATGCGCTTTCCCGGCCGCGCTTCGATCCCGCACAGGTCGAGCGCATCCGTTCCTCGATCCTCGCCGGCCTGTCGCGCGACGAGGGCAGCCCGGAAACGCAGGGGCGGCGCGCCTTCGCGCGCGCGGCGTTCGGGGCGCATCCCTATGCGCGGCCCGCGCGCGGCACGCCCGAAAGCGTGCGCGCGCTGACGCAAGCCGACCTGCGCGACGAGCTGGCCTCGGTCTACGCGCGCGACAACCTGTTCGTCGCGGCCGTGGGCGACATCGCACCCGACGAGCTGGGCCGCATGCTCGACCGCGCCTTCGCGAACCTGCCGGCGAAGGCGCGCATCGCGACCATCCCGCTTGCCACGATCGGCGGCGCGGGCCGCACGATCGTCCTTCAGCGGCCAGGCACGCAGACCTTCACGCTGTTCGGCCATGCGGGTATCGCGCGCGACGATCCCGATCTCTTCGCGGCCTCGGTCGTCAACTACATCCTGGGCGGCGGCGGCTTCAATTCCCGCCTGATGCTGTCGGTGCGCGAACGCGCGGGCCTCACCTACGGCATCGGCACGGGCCTTGCGATCTACGAGCGCGCGAACCTCGTGCAGGGTTCGACCTCCAGCGAGAACGGCACGGTGGGCCGTGCGCTCGAACTCGTGCGCGCCGAATGGGCGCGCATGGGCAGCGAGGGCCCGACCGAAGAAGAACTGCAGGGGGCGAAGGACTATCTGCTCGGCTCGTTCCCGCTGCAGTTCGACGGGGTCAGCCGCATCGCGCGCCTGCTCGTCAACGCGCGGCTCGACGGGCGCGGCACGGACTGGTTCGAGGAACGCCAGCGGCGCATCGCCGCCGTCACGCTCGCCGATGCGCGCCGCGTCGCGGCCCGGCTGTTCGTGCCGGAAAAGCTGCTCGTCGTCGCGGTCGGCCAGCCTGCCGGCGTCGCGTCGAGCGAATAGCGGCACTTCACGCAAGACGGAACATCCATGACGCTCCCCTATGCCCAGGACCTGCGCCACTGCTTCGAGGTCTCGACCGGCTTCGACCGTGCGGCCCTCGAAATCCATCTCGCCCGCACGGTTCCCGCCCTCGCGCGGCTGAAGGCCGCGAAGGGCAAGGGGACCTACGCGTTCCTCGACCAGCCCGACCGCACCGACGATCTCGCGTCGATCGCGGCGGCGGCGAAATCGCTGGGCGGCTTCGGCACGATCGTGCTGCTGGGCACGGGCGGGTCGAGCCTGGGTGCGCGCACGCTTGCCGCCCTCGCCGACGGCGGGGCCGGCTTCTGGCCCAAGGGCAAGCCGCGCCTGATCGTGGCCGAGAACGTCGATCCGTTCGGCTTCGACAAGCTGCTGGGCAGCATCGATCCGCGCGATACCGGCGTGCTGCTGGTTTCCAAATCCGGCGGCACCGCCGAAACGCTGGCGCAGGCGCACGCGATCCTGCCGCGCATCGCGGCGGCGGGCGACGTGAAGCGCCAGGCGCTGGCGATCACCGAGCCGACCGACAACGCGCTCGCCCGCCTTGCAGGGCGTCTCGGCATCCCGACGCTCGACCATCCGACCACGCTCGGCGGGCGCTATTCGGTGCTGTCGGTCGTGGGCCTGCTGCCCGCCGCCCTTCTCGGTCTCGACATCGCGAAGCTGCGCGCCGGTGCCGCCGCCGCGCGCGACGCCGCACTCGACGATGCCGCCACCTCGCTGCCGGCGCAGGGTGCGGCCCTTGCCGTCGCACTCGCCGCGCGCGGCCACCGCACGACGGTGCTGTGCCCCTATGTCGACGCGCTCGGCCCGTTCGGCCAGTGGTTCGCGCAGCTCTGGGCCGAAAGCCTCGGCAAGGGCGGGGCGGGGACCACGCCGGTGCGCGCGTTGGGCACAGTCGACCAGCACAGCCAGCTCCAGCTCTGGCTCGACGGGCCGGCCGACAAGCTCGTCACGATCCTCGCGCGCGACAGCCGCGATGCGGGTACCCGCTATGCGGCCGCTTCGCTCGGCGATCCGTCGCTCGACTGGCTCGCTGGGCGCACGATGGGCGACGTGCTCGACGTGTCGTGGCGCGCCACCGCCGAAACGCTGGCCCGCCGCGGCCGGCCGGTGCGCCTGATGACGATCCCCACGCTCGACGAGACGACGCTGGGCGCGCT
>JAEUKY010000292.1 GCA_016794005.1 Rhodospirillales bacterium | reverse complement strand
TTTCTCGATGTCGTGACGGTCGCGTTCGGGATCGCCGAGCCGGCAGGCAACTACCATGTGCCGCTGCTCGCGAGCCCGTGGAGCTATTCGACTTATCGCGGTTCCTGAGCGGAGACACGGTCCGATGGCCTTCCTGCAGCTTCTTCACGAATGGATCGATCTCGTCGTGCGATGGACGCATGTGATCACCGGGATCGCATGGATCGGATCGTCGTTCTATTTCAACTGGCTCGAATCGAAGTTCGTCCCGCCGGAAGTTCCGCGCGACCGGGTCGAGGGCGAGGCATGGCTCGTCCACGGTGGCGGCTTCTACCGCGTCGAGAAGTTCGCGGTTGCACCGCCCGTCCTGCCGAAGGAGCTGCACTGGTTCAAGTGGGAGGCGGGCTTCACCTGGATTTCCGGGATCCTGCTGCTCGCCGTCGTCTATTATGTCGGCTCCGGCGGATCTTTCCTGACGCATCCCGCATTGTCCGATCTCGGCACGATCGGTGCGGCCCTGTTCTCGCTTGCCGTGATCGCCGTGTCATGGACGGTCTACGACAGGCTGTGGAAGTCGGCTTGGGCGGAAGCGAATGCGTTTCCGGCGACCGCCGCGACGTTCCTGCTGCTGGTCCTTCTGGCCTGGTTCCTGACCGGCGTCATGGCGCCACACGCGGCGTACATCCATGTCGGCGCCGTGATCGGCACGATCATGACGGCGAATGTCTGGATGATCATCATCCCGAACCAGCGCGAACTCGTCGATTCCACGCGCGAGGGCCGCGCGCCGCAGTATCGCTTCGCAAAGCAGGCGAAATTCAGGTCGCTCCACAACAACTATTTCACGCTGCCGATCGTGTTCATCATGCTGTCGAAGAACTACGCCAGCACGTGGGGGCACGACTGGAACTGGGCGATCCTTGCCGGCCTCGCTTGCGTGGGAGCCGGAATCAGGCACGTGTTCAACCTGCGCAACAAAGGCCGGATCAACGAGGGGCTCTGGATCATGCCGGCCGCAGCAGTCGCGCTGGCGGTGCTGTTCTACGTCACGCTGAAAGTCTGACCCGAACCGGTCTCGGATCGAATGCTTTCCCCTCGCGGCTCCGATTTGGCACATTGACCCGATGCAGGCACTTTCGAGTCAACGCCGGTGACAGACGCCAACCTGCCGCACAGCCGGCCCTGGGTCGGGATCCTGTTGATCTGCGGAACGACGCTGTTTTTCGCGGCTCTCGATACGGTCGCGAAGTATCTGACGCGCGAGTATCACCCGCTTCAAGTCGTCTGGGGCCGGTATTTCTTCCATGCGGCTTTGCTGCTGCCGTTCCTGTGGCGGCGGGGCATCCGGCGCTCGTTCGCGAGCGCCAACCCGAAGCTGCAGATCGGTCGTGCCGTTCTGATCAGCGTCATCACGTTCATGTTCTTCACGACGCTCAGCTACCTTCCGCTGGTCGATGCGCAGGCGATCAGTTTCACGATGCCGCTGATCCTGACGGCGATCGCCTTTTTCTTTCTCGGGGAGAAGGTCGGCGTGCGCCGATGGATTGCCGTCGCCGTCGGCTTCGTCGGCGTGCTGTTCGTCATCCGGCCGACCGGCGGCGCGATGCATTGGGCGGCACTCCTGTGCCTGGCTTGCGCGGCGTTGAACGCCTGCTTTCATGTCGTGACGCGCACCCTCGCGCGAACGGACAGCCCCGACGTCGGCATTGCCTATGCCGGGTTCGCGGGTGCCGCGATTTTCTCGCTCGCGGTGCCGAGCGTCTGGAAGACGCCGGACCTCGAAGCGATGCTGCTGCTTGCGAGCATGGGGCTTTTCGGCGCGACCGGCCATTACTGGCTGAGCCAAGCCTATGTCTATGCGCGGGCCGTCGTCGTCGCTCCCTACGTCTATCTCCAGATGGTTTGGGTCGCGATGTTCGGATTCATCCTGTTCGACGACGTCCCGAGCGCATCGACCAGCCTGGGGACCGCGATCGTGATCGCCGCGGGCCTTTACGTCTTCAACCGGGAACGCAAGTTGAAGGGGGAGGGATGAAATCGTTTCTTGCCGCCTTCGTCCTTGTGCTCGGCCTCGCGGCGCCGCTCCACGCGCAGACACCGGCCGAGGACGCGCAGACCTACGAGGCCGGCCTCAAGGCGTATCTCGGCGGCGACCCGGCGGGCGCCTGGTTCTTCTGGCTCGGTCCCGCAGAACGCGGCCATCGGGAAGCGCAGTTCTCCATCGGCCATCTCTATCGCACAGGCGAGGGCGTGCCGCCGGATCCCGCGGCGGC
>JAEUKY010000278.1 GCA_016794005.1 Rhodospirillales bacterium | reverse complement strand
CGCATCACCGTTTCGGCCTGGCGGCGCGCCGAGGTGGCGGCGAGGGCCGCCTGGCTCTGCCCGCCGCGCGTGGGGGCCACGGCGACGAGGTCGAAGCTGGCGTTGGGCGCGCGCTCCAGCGCGCGGCTGACGGCGGTGTAGAGTGCCTGCTCGTACGCCGGGTTGGCGCGGTCGAAGCGGATCACGACCAGCGGGCGGCGGCCGGCGGCGGCCTGCGCCGGGTTCTGCGCCTGCGGCGAAGCGCCGGGGGCCACGCCCAGGATCGCCGGGCTGCCGTCCGACGGGGCGACGTTCGTGAAGGCGCGGTTGTTGAGGCCCGAGCCGAACAGTTCGCCGTTGCGGATGGCCAGCGACAGCGCGTTGAGGTTCGACCGCTCGCGGCTGGCGTAGGTCGACTGGCGGCCGATATCCTCGTTGAGCTCGTTGAGCAGCCGGTCGATCGACACGACGGTGCGGTTCACCTCGTCCTCGACCGTCGCGAGGGCGCGATGGTCGTCCTCGACCGCACCCGACAGCGAATAGGCCGCGCGCGTGGAGTCGAGCAGGAAGGCCGCCATCGCGGCGTCCGAGGCGACGGCGCTGGAAAGCTGCGACAGGCGGCCGATTTCGGCCGACAGGCGGTCGAGTTCGGATGCCGCCTGCGTCCACTGCGCCTGCAGGATCGGGTTGCCCGGCGTGGTACCCACCTGGAGGCGGGCGTTGATGCCGGCGACGAGATTGAAATAGCGCTGCGCCGTGCCGACCGTGTCGCCGCGCATCTGCTGGATGGCACCCGCGCGCTGCTGGACGGCGCCCTGCAGGTTCGAAAGCTCGCTGCGCATCTGCTGGGCGCGCAGGCCCACGGCCGTCTGCTGGCCGCCGGGCAGGCGGCCGGTGTCCGGCGCGCCGATGGCGCCCGACGCGCGCGACGGCACGACGACGCCCGAGGACGCCTGCGCCTGCTGTTCGGCGGCACTGGGCGGGATCTCCTGGCGCACGGTCGGGGCGGACGATGCCGCCGACGAGCCGCCGCCGAGCGAGGGCCAGAGCGCTTCCGACATGAAATTGCAGCCCGACAGCGACAGCGCGAGGACCGCGGCGACGCCGGCGAGGCGCATGTTCCGGGCGCGCTGCGGGTTCGGGTGCTGGAAGACGGGCGTTTCGATCATGTCGTTGTCGTATCGTCGGCTAGGCGGTCGCAACGGAAGGCCTTGGAAGAGACGTTCAGGGCCGGATCGGACTCGCGCGGTTGTGGGCAACTTCCCCGAGGCCGCCGTCTTGCGCGATGGCCTTGGGACAGTTGTGGAAATACGGCGGCGGATCGTAACCAAGCCAACCCCCCGGCACAAGGCGGAAATCGTCCCGGTTTTCCACAGGCTTGGATGGGGCTTTCGCGGGTGCGGCAGCGTTCGCCATTAACGCTTGCGTGCCCGGGGTCGATCTACTAGTGTCCGCGCCCGTTGCCGGCAGGTCCGCCTGCCGTCCGACAAATGCGCGCCCGTAGCTCAACTGGATAGAGCATCAGACTACGGATCTGAGGGTTAGGAGTTCGAATCTCTTCGGGCGCGCCATT
>JAEUKY010000263.1 GCA_016794005.1 Rhodospirillales bacterium | reverse complement strand
GGCCGGCCCTTGCGGTTCGTCTGGTTGTCGAGATAGCGCAGCAGGATCGGGTCGGCGAGCATCGCGTAGAGAAGCGTTGCGAAATTGCCGGAGGCTTCGCGCCGGAACAGCGCGTTTTGATCCCACATGCGGTGGACGTTGTAGCCCACACCTTCGAAGGCCGAGACGAAGTGGTTGTGCCAGAAAAGCGTCATGCGCTCGGTCAGCGGCGTGCGCGTCGCGATCATCTCGGCGTACCACCACGCCTTCAGCTGCTGCATTTCGTCGCGCCGTGCCTGGATGAAGGCCTGGCGCTGCTCCTCGCTCATCGACGGCATGTCGCGATAGGGCGGCCATGTCTGGGACAGGAACGTCGGGCGCGGCAACACCGGCGTGCGCTGCATGTGGGCGAGCAGCCTGTCGACGGCCGCGGGTCGATCGAGCGGCCCGAGCTCGGCGATCTCCACCGGCGTGGCGCCGAAGCCGGTGCGCACCAGCAGATGGCGTGCGTCTTCCGGCGACAGGGCGTGGGCATCCGGCGCCAGTCCCGTGGCCGCCAGCAGCAGTGTGGCGCAAATGCCGATGCGTGCCCAAAAGTTGCGCATCCGATTCCTCGAATGAAAATGCCCCTGCCGGTCGGGCAGGGGCATCGTTCAGTGTCGCCGCAAATGCAGCGCCACGGAGAACGCTAGCAACTTGAGTGGTGAATTTCTACTGCGCTTTTACTTTCACGTAGCTGCCCGGTGCAGGCTCGACGACCTTGAGCTTGCCGTCGCCGGGCACGCGCGCGGGCACCTGCTCGCCGGCATGACCCTTGGCCCAATCGTCCCACAGCGGCCACCATGAGCCGGCATGCTGCGTTGCCGTCTCGAGCCACTGGTCGGGCTTGTGCGGCAGCTTGTCGTTCGTCCAGTGGCAGTACTTGCCCGCCGCCGGCGGGTTGACGACGCCGGCGATGTGGCCCGATGCGGCGAGGCAGAAGGTCGTCGGCCCCGTGTAGAGCTGCGTGGCGACATATGTGGATTTCCAGGGTGCGATATGGTCCTCGCGCGTCGACAGGATGAAGACCGGCACATTGATCTTCGTCAGGTCGATCTTCGTGCCGAGCAGCTTGATCTTGCCGCGCGACAGGCGGTTCTCCTGGTACATCTGGCGCAGGTAGAACGAATGCATCGCCGCCGGCATGCGCGTGGAATCCGAATTCCAGTAGAGCAGGTCGAACGGGAACGGCTCCTTGCCCATCAGGTAGTTGTTCACGACGAACGACCAGATCAGGTCGTTGGCGCGCAGCATGTTGAAGGTCGTCGCCATGTCGGCGCCGTCGAGATAGCCGCGCTGGTGCATCTTCTCCTCGAGGGCGGCGAGTTGCTCCTCGTCGATGAAGACCGACAGCTCGCCGGCTTCTTCGAAGTCGACCATCGTCGTGAAGAACGTCGCGGACAGAACCCGCTTGTCGCCCTTTGCCGCCATGTAGGCGAGGGTCGAGGCCATCAGCGTGCCGCCCAGACAATATCCGATGACGTTGCAGGCCTTCTCGCCGGTCGCCTTCTCGATCGCGTCGAGGGCGGCGAGTGGACCTTCGCTCATGTAGTCGTCGAACGTCTTCTCGGCGAGCTCGCTGTCCGGGTTGACCCAGGAGATCACGAACACCGTGTGGCCCTGCGCCACCGCCCACTTGATGAACGAGTTCTTCTCGCGCAGGTCGAGGATATAGAACTTGTTGATCCAGGGCGGCACGATCAGCAGCGGCGCCCTGGCGACCGTCTCGGTCGTCGGCGCGTACTGGATGAGCTGCATAAGGTCGTTCTGGTAGACGACCGATCCCGGCGTCACGGCGATGTTCTCGCCGACCTTGAACGCCGCCATGTCGGTCATGCGGATCTGGAGCTTGCCCTTGCCACGCTCGAGATCGCCCAGCAGGTTCGATAGGCCCTTGACCAGGTTCTCGCCGCCGGTCTCCAGCGTTTCGCGCAGCACCTCGGGATTGGTCATCGCGAAGTTCGACGGCGCCATCGCGTCGACGAACTGGCGGGTATAGAAATCGACCTTGCGCGCGGTCTTGTCGTCGAGCCCCTCGACCTCCTTCACGGTCCCCTGCAGCCAGCGCGCCGACAGCAGGTACGATTGCTTGATGAAGTCGAAGACGTAGTTCTCGTCCCAGAGGGAATCCTTGAAGCGCCGGTCGTCGGAGGTGGGGCTGACGACGGGTTCGGACGGCTCGCCCAGCATCTTGCGCGTGGTCGACTGCCACAGCGCCATATAGTCCTGCCAGAGCGAGAACTGCGCCTGCATAAGCTTGGCCGGATTGGCCATCATGCGGGCGGTCATGTCGAAGAAGGCCTGACCGAGATTGAGCGGGTCGGGGTTGCCGAACTGCATCGGCGTCTGGCGGGAGATGAATTCGGAAACCAGATGTTGGCTTTGCTCGGCGATGTGCGTCATCATCCGCGACATCTCGACGGGGTCGGGGAGCTTCACGTCGCGATCCGGCTTGTCGGCCATTTCTCCCACTCCGCTTGGAATCAGGCGTCCCGATCAGGGGCTTGGACGCCGTCTTGGCTTCGGATTATAACGGGTTCGATGTTGCAATTCCTAAAGATGCATATCGTCTTGATCGGCCTCGTCTTTCTGGCTTTGGCCGGGTGCGCGGAGTCTCCGCCCGTTAAGGCGACTGCCGACGCCTTGGACCCCGGTGACAGGCCCTATCCGAATTTGGGTGCGTTTCCGGCCGTTCCGGCACGGCCGTCGGCTGCCCGGCGCGAGGCCGAGCAGCAGCAACTGCTTGCGCAGCGCGAAGCCGCCCGCGCGTTCGATGCCCGTCTGCGGGAGATCGACCCGGTTCTCGACCCGGCTGCGCGCCCGCCGGAAGCGCCGAATCTTTCGACGCCCGGGCGCGGCGTTTCGGCGCCGGCACCTGCCGCCGCGACTGCCCCGCCGCCGCCCGTCGCAGCCCCGGTTCCCGCCCCAGTCGTTCCGCAGGCGGCACCGTTGCCGCCGATACCTGCCTATGTGCCTGCACCGCTGCCGGCCCCGGCACCACCCGTTCGAACGGCGCGGCCGGTACCTGCGCCGGCGCCCGCCATGGCCGTGGCTCCAGGTGCGGTGGCGCGCAATTCGTGGGTCGTCGGCGACATCGATTTCGCGGACGGCTCCGCCCTGCTGTCGCGCGAGGCGCGCCGCACGCTGCGCGATGCCGTCGTCGCGGCGCAGGAGCGCGGTGGGCGCGTGCGCGTGACGCCGTCGGCCGGTCCCGTGCTCTCGCCGCCCGAGCAGGCGCTTGCGCCGCGCCGGGCCGCAGCCGCGAGCGGCGAACTCGAAGCGCTCGGTCTTGATCGCGCGCGCATCCTGATCGATCCCGGCGCCATGCGCGCCGCGCGTGTGGCGGTCGAGTTCTAGGCGCTCAGGAAGCGCACGCCCGCGACGACGGCCACGCCCGCCATCGCGGCGATCAGGTCGCTCGGCGAAAAGCGCATCACGATCGCGATGACGGCCAGTGCGGCAAGCTCCGCGGGATTGCCGCGTGCGGCAACCGGCGTGACGATTCCGATCATCACGGCCAGCGGCGTTGCCTTCAATGCCGCTTCCAGACGCGGCGTGACGCGCACGAAGTGCATGAACCAGAACCCGCCCATGCGGCACAGGAACGATGCCGCGGCGATGGCGAGAAGGAACGGCAGGAAATCGGGGCGGAAGCTCATTTCGGCACGTACCGGATATAGGTGACGACGCCGCCGGCGATACCGGCGGCGACGATGGTCCAACCGCCTGGCGCCAGCCTGTCGACGACGAGCGACACGACGAGGGCGGCGGCGGCACTCGCCCAGTCGGGCCGCGCGCGGAGCATGCCGATGCCCATCGACGCGGAGAACGCGACGAGCAGGAAGTCGAGACCGAGGGCCGCCGGATTGGCGAGCAGGCTGCCTGCCGTCGATCCGGTAAGCGTACCGAGCAGCCAAGGCGCGATCGTCGCGGCACCGGCGCCGAGGACGTAGCAGAGGTCGCGTTCGCCGGCGGCGTGCGCGCGCATCGAGATGACCCAGCTCGCGTCGCCCAGATAGAACAGCGTCGGCACGACCTGATGGGTCGGCGCGGATCCGAGCCACGGCCACAGCGCCGCCCCGTAAAGAAGGTAGCGCGCGTTGAGCAGCAGGATCGCGGCCGTGATCGACGCGATCGCGTCGAAGCCGACATAGCCGTGGCTCATGGCGCTGACGGCCGTCAGCTGGGCGGTGCCCGAGAAGACGAGCACGCTCATCAGCATGGCTTCGAGAACCGACAGCGTTTCCTGCCGCGCGAGCAGGCCGAACGCGACGCCGTAGATGAAATTGCCGGGCGACAGGGCCGCCGCCGGCAGGAAGCCGCGCTTGAAGCCGGCCCAAGTGGCGGGGGGCGGTGCTGCGGCCGGTTGGGGAAGGGGGTTGTCCATCGAATCCGGGATCGAGTTCAGGAACCTTTTAGGGACTGCCCGTTATCCCGGCAATGCGCGATAAACCCGTTATGCCGCAAACCTTTGGCCGGAAGCGTTTTTCCGGATGCGCGACGCGGGCGCGCATTGTAGATAGGGGCCGGCGCAAGGGCGTCCCGACGCCCGATTCCCGCGCGCAATCCGAAGTTGGCGAGAGACCATGCAGGACGATTTCTATCGCATCAAGCGCTTGCCCCCCTACGTGTTCGCGGAAGTGAACACGCAGAAGGCCAAGGCGCGAGCCGTCGGCGACGATGTGATCGATCTCGGCATGGGCAATCCCGACCTGCCGACGCCCGCCCATATCGTGGCGAAGCTGACCGAGACGGTCCCCGATCCGCGCACGCACCGCTATTCGACGTCGCGCGGCATTCCGGGCCTGCGCAAGGCGCACGCGGCCTATTACGGCCGCCGCTTCGGCGTCGATCTCGATCCGGAGACCGAGACGATCGTCACGCTCGGCTCGAAGGAAGGCCTCGCCAACCTCGCCCAGGCGATCACCAGCCCCGGCGACGTGATCCTCGTGCCGAATCCGAGCTATCCGATCCATCCCTACGGTTTCATCATGGCGGGCGCTTCGATCCGCCATCTGCCAACCGACGTGTCGACGCCCGAAGGCGTGGAAGCATTCTTCGCGGCGATGGAACGCGCGGTACGCCATTCGGTGCCCAAGCCGCTCGCCCTCATCCTCAACTATCCGTCGAATCCGACGGCACAGGTCGTCGACCTGTCGTTCTACGAGCGCTGCGTGGCGTATTGCCGCGAGCACGGCGTATGGATCCTTTCCGATCTCGCCTATGCCGAGATTTTCTTCGACGACAAGCCGCCGCCGTCGATCCTGCAGGTGCCGGGTGCGAAGGACGTCGCAGTCGAGTTCACGTCGATGAGCAAGACCTATTCGATGGCCGGATGGCGCGTGGGCTTCGCGGCCGGCAACAGGACGCTCATCAAGGCGCTTGCGCGGATCAAGTCCTATCTCGACTACGGCGCGTTCACGCCGGTGCAGGTCGCGGCCGCCGCCGCCCTCAACGGGCCGCAGGATTGCGTGGTCGAAGCGCGCGAGACCTATCGCCAGCGCCGCGACGTGCTGATCCAGGGGCTGGCGCAGGCCGGTTGGCACGTGCCGAGCCCGCCCGCGTCGATGTTCGCGTGGGCGCCGATCCCGCCGCAGTTCGCTTCGCTCGGCTCGCTCGAGTTCGCCAAGCTCCTGATGCGCGAGGCGAAGGTCGCGGTGTCACCGGGCATCGGGTTCGGCGAATACGGCGACGGGCACGTGCGTCTCGCCCTCGTCGAGAACGTCCAGCGCATCCGGCAGGCGGTACGCCAGATCAAGCAGTTCATGTCCGTCGCCGATCGCCTGCCCGAGCCGCCGACGCAGAAGCAAAAAGCCTCGGTATGAGCCAGCCAATCCGTATCGCGATCGCCGGCCTCGGCACGGTCGGCGCAGGCGTTCTCCAGGTCGTCGCGAAGAACGGCGCGCTGATCGCGCGCCGCGGCGGCCGTCCGCTCGAAGTCGTCGCCGTCTCGGCGCGCGACCGCAGCAAGTCGCGCGGCGTTGATCTGGGCAAGATCGCCTGGTACGACGACGCGGCGAAAATGGCGGCGGAAGCCAACTGCGACGTCGTCGTCGAACTGATCGGCGGTGCCGAAGGTATCGCGCGCCGCGTGTGCGAGACCGCGCTGAACGGCGGACGCCATGTCGTGACGGCCAACAAGGCGCTGCTGGCCCATCACGGCACGGCGCTGGCCGCCCTGGCCGAGGCCAAGGGCCTGACGATCGCCTACGAGGCGGCCGTCGCCGGCGGCATCCCGATCATCAAGTCGATCCGCGAAGGACTTGCGGCCAACCGACTCCACCGCGTCTACGGCATCCTCAACGGAACGTGCAACTACATCCTGACGCAGATGCGCAAGACCGGCCGCGCCTTCGCCGACGTGCTCGCCGACGCGCAGAAGCTGGGCTACGCCGAAGCCGATCCCAGTTTCGACGTCGACGGCGTCGACGCCGCGCACAAGCTTGCGATCCTCGCGGGCGTGGCGTTCGGCACGCGCATCGACATCGCTGCCGTGCATGTCGAGGGTATCCGGCGCATCGGTGCGGTCGACATCCAGTTCGCGCGCGAACTCGGGTATCGCATAAAGCTGCTCGGCATCGCCGAACTGGGCGAGGCGGGCCTCATGCAGCGCGTCCATCCCTGCATGGTGCCGCTCGAAACGCCGATCGCGCATGTCGAGGACGTCTACAACGCCGTCGTGGCCGAGGGCGATTTCGTCGGCCGCGTCGTGGCCGAAGGGCGCGGGGCGGGGGCGGGGCCGACGGCGTCGGCCGTCGTCGCCGATCTCGTCGACATCGCGCATGGCCGCCGGCCGATGACGTTCCAGCTTCCGGCCGGCGAACTGGCCGCACCCACGCGCCTCGCGATCGCCGAGCGGCGCGGCAGCTACTATATCCGCCTCGACGTGATCGACCGGCCCGGCGTGATCGCCGACGTGACGGCCGCCCTGCGCGACGAGGCGGTCAGCCTCGCCTCGATGCTGCAGCGCGGACGTGCCCCCGACGAACGCGTGCCGGTCGTCCTCGTCACCCACGAAACCGAGGAGGCCGCGATGTCGCGCGCCCTCGAACGCATCGCCAAGCTCGGGGCCGTGCTCGAAGCGCCGGTCGTCGTGCGCATCGAAAGCCTCTGACGCGAGAGAAGGACGGAGTATCCCATGTCCACGCCCATTTCCCTCGACCGCAACCTCGCCCTCGAAGTCGTCCGTGTGACCGAGGCCGCGGCCCTCGCGGCCTCGCGCCTGATGGGGCGCGGCGACGAGAAGGCCGCCGACCAGGCCGCCGTCGACGCGATGCGCCGCGCGCTCAACTCGCTCGCCATCGACGGCACCGTCGTGATCGGCGAGGGCGAGCGCGACGAAGCGCCGATGCTCTATATCGGCGAGAAGGTGGGACAGGGCGGGCCGAAGGTCGATATCGCGCTCGACCCGCTCGAAGGCACGACGATCACCGCCAAGGGCGGTCCCAACGCGCTTGCCGTCATCGCGATGGCCGAGCAGGGCGGCTTCCTCAACGCGCCCGACGTATACATGGACAAGATCGCTGTCGGCGGCGGCCTGCCGGACGGCGTCGTCGACCTCGACATGAAGCCGGAGCAGAATCTCAAGAGCCTCGCCAAGGCAAAGGGCGTCGAGATCGCGGACCTCGTGGTCTGCATCCTCGACCGGCCGCGCCATGCCGAACTGATCGCCAAGGTGCGCGAGTCCGGCGCACGCATCATGCTGATCTCGGACGGCGACGTTTCCGGCGTCATCGCGACATCGCGGCCGGATTCCGGCGTGGACATCTACATGGGATCGGGCGGCGCGCCCGAGGGCGTGCTCGCGGCGGCCGCACTGCGCGCCATCGGCGGGCACATCCAGGGGCGTCTCCTGTTTCGCAACGACGACGAGAAGGGCCGTGCGACGCGTCTCGGCATCAAGGACCTCAATCGCAAGTACGGGATACTGGAACTCGCGCGCGGCGACGTGATGTTCGCGGCGACGGGCGTAACCGACGGCTCGATGCTGAAGGGCGTGCGCCGTTTCCCCGGCGGTGCCACGACGCATTCGATCATCATGCGCTCGAAGACCGGAACGGTGCGCGTCGTCGAGGCGACCCACAATTACAGGGTCAAGCCCGGCCCGTGAGCGCGCCGTTCGCGGGCATCGAGCGCTCGGCCCTCGGCCGGCGCTGGCAGCCCCGAAGCGGCGAAACCAGCCG
>JAEUKY010000301.1 GCA_016794005.1 Rhodospirillales bacterium | reverse complement strand
CCACCTGATCGGCGTGATGACGAAGCGCGCGCTGGCGGCGGCCGGCTAGTACTCGGTCCCGTCGACGCGGAAGATCACGGACAGGCCGAACAGCATCTCGGCTTCGCCGGCGGCGTCGACGAACGGCAGCATCACGTTCTCGATCGCGTCGCGCGTGTCGTGGCGCGTGGCGATCGCCGGGCCGCGGCGCCACGATGCCCGCCTGGTCGCGACGGTCGTCTCCATGCGCGCCCACACGGGTGCTATGACGTCGCGCTTGTCGGCGTAGAATTCCGACAGCTTCCGGCCGGTCGGGTCGACGTTCATCGACGCGGTTATGTTGGTGCCGACGACCCGGTACCTGAAATCGAGCGGATCGCGCAGCACGTCGAACAGCCAGAGACGCGGCAGCAGGCGCGGCACGTCGACCGGATCGAAATCCGCGCGCCGGAACGGCGGCCCCGACGGCCGACGCGAACGCAGATAGCCCCAGAGTGCGGCGATCGACGGATGCCAGCCGGCGCGGCCTTCGCCGTCCACGAATTCCCAATCCGGCTCCGACACGTAGGCACGCCCCCCGGCTATGACGGCCGCGATTCTAGCGCGTCCGGTGCCGGAAACGCGACACTTCCTGAAGGCGGTACGGTCGTGCCATTCTGCCGCCTCGTGATCCCAAGCCCCAAGAAGTCCACATGAATTCGAAGCCGACCCTGCCGGCGAGCGTCGACGCCACGCTCGCCCTGCTCGCCGACCGCCGCTATATCGCCGACCGGAGCCTTGCGACCGCCCTCTATCTGTCGCTGAAGCTGGGCCGGCCGCTGTTCCTGGAGGGCGAACCGGGAACCGGCAAGACCGAGATCGCGCGCGTGCTTGCCGCCGCCCTCGGCCGCCGGCTGATCCGCCTCCAGTGCTACGAGGGGCTCGACGCGTCGACGGCCGTCTACGAGTGGAACTACCCGCGCCAGATGATGGAAATCCGGCTGGCCGAGGCGGCGGGTGCGAGCAAACAGACGCTCGACGAAGAGATCTTCTCCGAGCGCTTCCTGATCCGCCGGCCGCTGCTCGAGGCGCTGTCGCCCGATCCCGCCGGCCCGCCCGTGCTGCTGATCGACGAGCTGGACCGCGCGGACGAGCCGTTCGAGGCCTATCTGCTGGAGGTCCTCGGCGACTGGCAGGTGACGATCCCCGAGCTGGGCACGGTCAAGGCCCCCGCCCCGCCGCTGGCCATCGTCACGTCGAACCGCACGCGCGAGGTGCACGACGCGCTGAAGCGCCGCTGCTTCTACGCGTGGGTCGATTTCCCGACGGCCGAACGCGAGCTCGCCATCGTGCGCGCCAAGTGCCCGGGCGTGGGCGAGGCGCTGTCGGCGCAGGTCGTCGCGTTCGTGCAGAAGCTGCGCGGCGAGGAGCTGTTCAAGCTGCCGGGCGTGGCCGAAACCCTCGACTGGACGAACGCGCTGGTGGCGCTGGACCGCATCGCGCTCGACCCCGCCACGATCGACGACACGCTGGGCGCGCTGCTGAAGTATCAGGACGACATCGCGAAGATCCGCGGCACGACCGCCATGAAGCTGCTGAAGGAAGTCGAGGCCGGGGCCGGCGCATGAGCGAGGCGGGTACGCTGCTGGAGAACGTCGTGCGCTTCACGCGCCTGCTGCGCGCGGCGGGCCTGCCCGTGGGCCCGGGACGCGGGATCGAGGCGGCGCGCGCGGTCGAGGCGGCCGGGCTGGCGCGCAAGGCCGACCTTTACTGGGCGCTGCACGCCACGCTCGTGAACCGGCGCGAGCAGCACGAGATCTTCGACCAGGCCTTCCGCCTGTTCTGGCGCGATCCGAAATTGCTGGAGCGCGCGATGGGCATGCTGCTGCCCAGTGCGGTCGATCCCGACGCCGACGAGCCGAAGGACCCCACGCTGCGGCGCGTGGCGGAAGCCTTCCACCGCCCGCAGCAGCCGGCCGGCGCCGACGGCCAGCCCGAGGACCGCACCGATTTCGACGCCGCGATGACCTGGTCGTCGAGCGAGCTTCTGCAGAAGAAGGACTTCGAGCAGATGAGCACGGAGGAGCTGCTGGCCGCCCAGCGCGCCCTGCTGCGCTTCGCCGCCCCCTTCCCCGAGCGCGTCACGCGCCGCTTCCGCCCGGCACCGTCGGGCCGGCGGCTGGATCCGCGCGCGACGATGCGCGCGATGCTGCGCGCGGGCGGCGATCTCGTCCATCTGCGCTTCAAGGAGCCGCGCACCGAGCATCCCCCGCTGGTGGTGCTGCTCGACATTTCCGGATCGATGGAGCGCTACGCGCGCATCTTCCTGCATTTCGTCCATCTGCTGGTCAACGACCGCGAGCGCGTCCACGTGTTCCTGTTCGGCACGCGGCTGACGAACGTCACGCGCGCGTTGCGCCGCAAGGACATCGACCTGGCGCTCGCCAAGGTCGGCGAACTGGTCGACGACTGGTCGGGCGGGACGCGCATCGGGGCCTGCCTGCACGAGTTCAACTGGCAGTGGAGCCGGCGCGTGCTGGCGCGCAGCCCGACCGTGCTGCTGGTCACCGACGGGCTCGACCGCGAGGCCGGCCATGGCCTGTCGCGCGAGGTCGAACGCCTCGCTAAATCTTGCGGTCGGCTGGTCTGGCTCAACCCGCTCTTGCGCTACAGCGGATTCCAGCCCAAATCTCTCGGTGTCCGGGCGATCCTGCCGCATGTCGACGAGTTCCGGCCGGTGCACAATCTCGCCAGCCTCGCCGGGCTGGTCGAAGCGCTGGCCATGCCGCCCGGACCGCGACGCACGGGCCGCTTCGAATGGAAGGGAATGGCCGCATGAGCGACGATGTCCTCGACCAGGCCGCCGGCTGGCGCGGCGAAGGCCGCAAGGTCGCCGTCGCCACCGTCGTCAAGACGTGGGGCTCCTCGCCGCGCCCCGTGGGTTCCCAGCTTGCCGTCGACGCGGCGGGCAAGTTCGTCGGCTCGGTTTCCGGCGGCTGCATCGAAGGGGCCGTGATCAAGGAAGCGCTCGACGCGATCGAGAACGGCCGCCCGCGCCTGCTCGATTTCGGCGTGACCGACGAACAGGCCTGGGACGTGGGCCTCGCATGCGGCGGCAAGGTGCAGGTCTATGTCGAAAGGCTCGACTAGGCCATGAAGCCGGAAATCCTCGCAGCCCTGCAGAAGGCCCGGGCCGACAAGCGGCCGGTCGCCCTCGTCACGAACCTGAAGTCGGGCGCGCAGAAGCTGATCTACGAGACCGAGGCCGAGGGGCCGCTGTGCCTCGACGTCGACATGCTCGCCGGTGCCGCCGACATGCTGAAGCGCGACGAGAGCGGCACGATCCAGACCGGTGCGGGCCCGATCTTCGTCCATGCCTTCAATCCGCCGCCGCGCGTGATCGTGGTGGGGGCGGTGCACATCGCCGAGCCGCTGGTGCGCATCGCCAGCCTCGCGGGCTACGGCGTCACGCTCGTCGATCCGCGCCGCGCCTTCGCCGCCTCGCAGAAATTCGAGGACTACACGGTCTCGAACGACTGGCCGGACGAGGCGATGGCGAAACTCAAGCCCGACGTGCGCACCGCGATCGTCACGCTGACCCACGATCCGAAGATCGACGATCCGGCACTGGAAGCGGCCCTGAAATCGACGGCGTTCTATATCGGGGCGCTGGGGTCGCGGAAGACGCACGCCGCACGGCTGGAGCGGCTGAAGGCGCGCGGCTTCACCGACAACGAGATCTCGCGCATCCGCGGGCCGGTGGGGCTCGCCATCGGCGCCCTGTCGCCGGCCGAGATCGCGGTGTCGATCGTCGCCGAGATCACCAAGATCCGGCGCGGGGAATGACGCGATGCGCTTCGGCCCCACCCGCATCGACGAGGCCGAAGGTGCGATCCTCGCACACGGGCTGAAGCTGCC
>JAEUKY010000155.1 GCA_016794005.1 Rhodospirillales bacterium | reverse complement strand
GATCGCCGACTGGGTCGACTACGTCTATGTCCGGTCGAACCCCGCCGGCCGGCATCGCGAATGGTTCCATCACGTGTCCGGCTGCCGCGCGTGGATCGTGGTGACGCGCGACACGCGCACGCACGCGATCGTCGAAGTGCGGCCGGCATGAGCGCGCAGCCCTACCGCGCGCCGACCGGCGGCCTGATCGACCGCGCCACGACGCTGTCCTTCAGCTTCGACGGTCGCACGTATCAGGGCCATCCGGGCGACACGCTCGCCTCGGCGCTGGTCGCCAACGGCGTGCGGCTCGTCGGGCGCTCGTTCAAGTACCATCGCCCGCGCGGCATCTTCGCGTCGGGTGCCGAGGAGCCGAATGCGCTGGTCGAACTGCGCACCGGCGCACGCCGCGAACCCAACACGCGCGCCACGCAGATCGAACTCTACGGCGGCCTCGTCGCGAACAGCCAGAACCGCTGGCCTTCGCTCGACTTCGACCTGATGGCGATCAACGGGTTCGCCGGTCCGCTGATCTCGGCCGGCTTCTATTACAAGACGTTCATGTGGCCGGCGGCCTTCTGGGAAAAGCTCTACGAACCCTTGATCCGCCGCGCGGCCGGCCTCGGCCGGGCGGCCGGCGTCGAGGATCCCGACCGCTACGAGAAGGCGACGCATCATTGCGACGTGCTCGTGATCGGTTCGGGCCCGGCCGGCCTGATGGCGGCCCTGACCGCCGGACGTTCGGGCGCGCGCGTTCTTCTGGTCGAACAGGATTTCCGGCTCGGCGGCCGCCTGCTCGACGAACGCCAGACCATCGACGACGCGCCTGCGTCCGCATGGCTCGCCGCGGCCGAAGCCGAACTCGAAAGCCTGCCTGAAGTCCGCATCCTGCGGCGGACCACGCTGTTCGGCAGCTACGACCAGAAGGCGTTCGTCGCGGTCGAACGGGTCGCGGACCATCTGCCCGAGCCACCGCCTTTCCTGCCGCGCCAGCGGTCGTGGCGGATCTTCGCCAAGCGGACGGTCCTGACGGCGGGCAGCATCGAACGTCCCATCGTGTTCGGCGACAACGACCGGCCGGGCGTGATGCTTGCCGGCGCCGTTCGAAGCTACATCAATCGCTATGCGGCGAAGCCCGGCAGCAGTGCCGTGATCTTCGCCGGCAACGACGACGCGGCGCGCACCGCGGCCGACCTCGTGGCCGCCGGCGTCCGTGTGGCCGCCATCGTCGACCCGCGGCCCGAATCTTCGAGCGCCATGCAGGCGCAGGCGACCGCCGCGGGTGCCGAGCTTCTGGCCGGCAGCGTCGTCACGCGCGCCCTGGGCAACAAGTACGGCGTGCAGGCGGTCGAAATCGACGGGCCCGCCGGTTCGCGCACGATCGACTGCGATCTCGTCGCCGTGTCGAGCGGCTGGAATCCGACGATCCACATCGCCTCGCATCTCGGCAACAAGCCGACCTGGAATCCGCAGATTTCGGCGTTCGTCGCGCACGTCATGCCCGAGGGCATGAAGGCCGCCGGTGCGGCGGCCGGGGAGTTCACGCTTGCCGCCGCATTGTCGTCGGGGGCCGCGAGCGGTGCGGAAGCCGCCGATGCAACGGGCTTCGCCGCGCGTCGCACGCCGGCCCCGCGGATCGAACCGGAACCGTCGGCCTCGACGCCGCTGTGGCGCGTGCGCGGAACGAAGGGCAAGGCGTTCGTCGACTACCAGCACGACGTGACGGCCGCCGACGTCGAGCTTGCCGAACGCGAAGGCTTCCGCGCGGTCGAGCATCTGAAGCGCTACACCACGCTCGGCATGGCGACCGACCAGGGCAAGACCGCGAACGTCACCGGCCTTGCGCTGATGGCCGAGATCACTGGCAACGACATCTCGCGCGTCGGCACGACCACGTTCCGCCCGCCCTTCACGCCCGTCGCGATCGGCGCGCTGGGCGGGCATTCTCGCGGCAAGCAGTTCCGGCCCACGCGCCATTCGCCGACGCACCGCTGGGCGGCAGCCAACGGCGCCGTCTTCGTCGAAGCGGGTCAGTGGCTGCGCGCACAGTACTTCCCGCAGCCCGGCGACGACTGGCTGGCGGCGACGCTGCGTGAAGCCAAAGCGGTGCGCGAACGCGTCGGCTTCTGCGACGTCTCGACGCTGGGGAAGATCGACGTCCAGGGGCCGGATGGCGCCTGCTTCCTCGACCGGCTCTACGCCAACACGATTTCGACGCTCGCCGTGGGCAAAGTCCGCTACGGCGTCATGCTGCGCGAAGACGGTTTCGTCTTCGACGACGGCACCGTGGCCCGCCTTTCGGAGGCCCATTGGCTGGTCACGACGACGACGGCGAATGCCGCGCGCGTCCTGCAGCACATGGAATTCTGCGCCCAAGTCCTGTGGCCGGAACTCGACGTCCGCTTCTCGTCCGTCACCGACCAGTGGGCGCAGATCGCAGTCGCCGGCCCGCGCGCGCGCGACCTGCTGCGCGGCATCGTCGATCCCGCACACGACATTTCGGACGCGACCCTGCCGTACATGGGCAACAAGGCCGTGACCGTATGCGGCGGGACGGCCGGGCATCTCTATCGCATTTCCTTCTCGGGCGAGATCGCCTACGAGCTTGCCGTCCCTGCCCGCTTCGGCGACGCCCTGATGGCGGCCATCGCGGCGGCCGGCAAGGCGCACGAAGCGCTTCCCTACGGCACCGAGGCGCTGTCGATGCTGCGCATCGAGAAGGGGCACCCCGCCGGCAGCGAGCTCAACGGACAGACGACCGCGCGCGATCTCGGCCTTAGCAAGATGGTTTCGACGAAGAAGGACTTCGTCGGCCGCATGCTGGCGCAGCGGCCTGCACTGGTCGATCCGGCGCGCCCGATCCTCGTCGGCTTCAAGCCGGTCGACCGGAAGGAACGGCTCGCGGCAGGCGCACATTTCGTCGACGTCGGCGCGGCCCCGACCACCGCCAACGATCTCGGCCATATGACATCGGTCACGCTGTCGCCCGTCCTCGGCCACTGGATCGGTCTCGGCCTCCTGTCGCGCGGGCGCGAGCGGATCGGGCAGTCGGTCGTCGCGCACGACCCCGTCCGCGGGCGCGACGTCAAGGTCGAGGTCTGCGATCCGGTCTTCCACGATCCGCAAGGAGCACGACTGCGTGGCTGATCTCCGGCTTCAGAAACAGCGCCCCTTCGGCGTTCCGCAGCCCGGCCGTTTCGGCAAGCCCGACGGCGAACCCGGCGTGCGCGTGGAACTGCCGGACGCCCTTTCGATCTGCACCATCCAGCCTTTCCGCGGCCGGAACGGCGCGTGTGCCGCCGCCCTGAAGGCATCCATGGGCATCGAAACGCCGGCGACCGGCCGTGCGAACCGCACCGGAAGCGACGCGATCGCATGGAGCGGACCCGACATGTTCGTCGCGATCTCCAATGCTCCGGCGTTGGCCGATCGGCTTCGCAAGGCCGTCGGCGACAACGCCGCGATCGTCGACCAGTCCGACGGAAAGGTCCTGTTCCGCGTTAGCGGTCGCGATGCGCGCGCCCTTCTGGAAAAGGGCGTGACCGTCGATCTGCATCCGCGCGCCTTTGCCGCAGGTCACGCCGCGCTGACGCCGCTTTCGCATCTGTCCGTCATGCTCGTCCAGGCCAGCGACGCACCTTCCTACGAGATCGTCCTGTCGCGTGCCTTCGCCGCCGATTTCTGGCACTGGCTGGAGGAGTCGGCCGGCGAGTTCGGCCTGGCATTGTCCGCAGACGGAAGCAGCCGATGACCGAAACCTATGTCCTGACCCTCTCCTGCCCCAATCGGCCCGGCATCGTCGCCGCCGTCTCGACGCACCTGTTCAAGAGCGGCTGCAATATCCTCGACGCCAACCAGTTCGACGACACGGAGAGCGGCCGCTTCTTCATGCGCGTCGTCTTCAATCCGGTCGCGGGCGAAGCGCCCATCGACGACATCCGCACGGCCTTCGCGCCGATCGCGCAGTCCTACGGCATGGAATTCTCGATGCGCGCTCGCTTCGCGCGCCAGCGCGTGCTGCTGCTCGTCTCGAAGTTCGACCATTGCCTGTCCGACCTGCTCTATCGCTGGCGGATCGGCGAACTGCCGATGGATCTGGTCGGCATCGTATCGAACCACGGGCGCGAGAACTTCGCACACCATGATTTCGGCGACGTGCCGTTCCACCACCTGAAGGTCACGCGCGAAACGAAGCTCGAGCAGGAGAACGAGCTCTGGCAGCTGATCCGCTCGGCGAACGTCGATCTCGTCGTTCTCGCCCGCTACATGCAGGTGCTGTCCGACGCGCTCGTCGCCAAGCTCGCGGGGCGCTGCATCAACATCCATCACTCGTTCCTGCCCGGCTTCAAGGGCGCGAAGCCCTACCATCAGGCGCATGCGCGCGGCGTGAAGCTGATCGGCGCCACCGCGCACTACGTGACGGGCGAGCTCGACGAAGGACCGATCATCGAGCAGGACGTCGAGCGCATAAGCCACCACGACACGCCCGACGATCTGGTGCGCAAGGGCCGCGACATCGAGCGGCGCGTGCTGTCGCGCGCGATCGCCTGGCATCTGGACGGTCGCGTCCTGCTGAACGGCTCGAAGACGGTCGTGTTCAGGGACTGAGGGAAAGCAGCGCCATGAAATCCCACTATCGCGTCGTCGTCATCGGGGGCGGCGTCGTCGGCACCAGCGTGCTCTACCATCTCACCAAGAAAGGGTGGACGGACGTGGCGCTGCTGGAGCGCCTGGAACTGACCGCCGGCTCCACCTGGCACGCCGCGGGCGGCATGCACACGGTCAACGGCGATCCGAACGTCGCGAAGCTCCAGCAGTATTCGATCAACCTCTACAAGGAGATCGAGGCGATCTCCGGCCAGTCGGTCGGCCTGCACATGACCGAGGGGCTGATGCTCGCGGCCACCAGGCCGCGCTGGGAATGGCTGCAGAACATCCATTCCAAGGGCCGGTACATGGGCATGCAGCTCGAGCTCGTCTCGCTCGACGAGGCGTCGCGCCTGCTCCCGATCATGGACAAGACGCAGTTCGTCGGCGCGATGTACGACCCGATCCAGGGCCATGTCGATCCGAATGGAACGACGCACGCGTTCGCGGGCTCCGCGCGCAAGGCGGGCGCGGAGGTCTTCACGCACACGCGCGTCCTCGACACGAAGGCGCGTGCCGGCGGCGGCTGGGACGTCGTCACCGACAAGGGCACGATCGTCGCCGAGCATGTCGTGAACTGCGGCGGCCTGTGGGCGCGCGAGGTCGGCCGCTGGGTCGGGCTCGAACTTCCGATCCTCGCGATGGAACACCAGTACCTGATCACCGAGGACATGCCGGAAGTCGTCGAGTTCAACGCGAAGGCCGGCAAGATGATGCTGCACGTCGTCGATTTCGACGGCGAGATCTACATGCGCCAGGAACGCAACGGCATGCTGCTCGGCACCTACGAGCGTCACGGCGTGCCTTGGAGCCCGAAGGAAACGCCGTGGGACTTCGGCCCCACGCTGCTGCCCGACGCGCTCGACCGGATGGCCGATAACCTCGAAGTCGGTTTCCGCCACTTCCCCGCATTCCAGCGCGCCGGCATCAAGAAGATCGTCAACGGCCCGTTCACGTTTGCACCCGACGGCAACCCGCTGGTCGGTCCGGTCAACGGGCTGAAGAACTATTGGGTCGCGTGCGGCGTGATGGCGGGCTTCAGCCAGGGCGGCGGCGTGGGCCTCGCCCTGTCGAACTGGATGGCCGACGGCGACCCGGGCTTCGACGTCTGGGCGATGGACGTGGCGCGCTACGGCGACTGGGCGACGCGGTCCTACACGCGAGCCAAGGTCGTCGAGAATTACGGCCGCCGTTTCCGCGTCCGCTTCCCGAACGAGGAACTCTCCGCCGGCCGGCCGCTGCGCACGACGCCGATGTACCAGCGCTGGCTCGACAAGGGGGCCGTCATGGGCGACAGCTGGGGCCTCGAAGCGCCGCTGTGGTTCGCCCCGCCGGGCGTGAAGGACGAGTTCTCGTTCCACCGCTCGGCCGACTTCCCGCACGTGAAGGCCGAGTGTGCGGCCGTACGCAACGGCGTCGGCATTTCCGACACGTCGAGCTTCGCCAAGTACGAGATCGCCGGCCCCGGGGCCGAGGCGTGGCTGTCGCGCCTGCTCGCCAACAGGATGCCGCGGACCGGCCGCATGACGCTTTCGCCGATGCTGAACGAACGCGGCAAGCTGATCGGCGACTTCACGGTCGCAAAGGCGTCCGACGAACGCTTCTTCGTGTTCGGCACGGGTGCCGCCGAGAAGTATCATATGCGCTGGTTCCAGAAGCATCTGCCGGTCGACGGCAGCGTGCGCGTCACCGCACTTGGTCTCGGCCTGGTCGGCCTGACGATCGCCGGCCCGCGCGCGCGCGACGTGCTGGCCAAGCTCTCCGACGACGACGTGTCGGCGGGGGCATTCAAGTTCCTCGACTTCCGTCCGCAGATGGAAGTCGGCCTCGTCAACGCGGCCGTCGGCCGGATCAGCTTCACCGGCGATCTCGGCTACGAGATCTGGGTGAAGCCCGAGCATCACGTGGCGCTGTTCGACGCGATCTGGGCCGCCGGCGAAGAGTTCGGCATCCGCCCCTTCGGGAGCCGCGCGTTGATGGCGCTGTCGCGCGAGAAGGGCTTCGGCACCTGGGCGCGCGAGTTCCGGCCGATCTACGGCCCCTACGAGGCCGGCCTCGGCCGCTTCGTCGATCTCGCCAAGAACGACTTCATCGGGCGCGCGGGTGCGGCGGCCGAAAAACAGGACGGACCCGCACGCCAGCGCGTGGGTTTCGTCGTGGATGCCGACGACGCCGACGCGATCGGCGACGAGGCGGTTTGGAAGGACGGCAAGGTCGTGGGCTGGATCACGTCGGGCGGCTATTGCCACCACGCCGGATGCTCCTACGCGTCGGGCTACGTGCCGAGCGAGACGCTTGCGGGCGACGGCAAGTGGGAGATCGAGATCCTCGGCGTGCGGCGCGCGGCCCGGCTCCAGATCGATCCGCTGTTCGATCCGACCGGAGCCAGGGCACGCGCCTGACGGCTGCCGCTAGGGACGCAGCGGCGCCTTCCAGCCTTTCAGGACCGCGAAGTTGGCGGTGTACTCGGCCGAAGCGAACGTGCCGCCCTGATAGAAGTCGCCGATCGGCTCCGCCGGGATGGCGGCCTGGCCGGTCTTCGCCGCGGCAAGCTGGCCTTCGGAATCGTGCTTCGGCCTGTAGCCAAGCGCCTTCGCGCGCGAGTTGTCCCACCACGCGCGCGTGTTCGCCGATGCGCCGTAGAGCACCTCGAACACGATGTCCGGATGGTCGAGGCCGATCCGGATCAGCTGAACGAGATCCTCCGGGTGGAGCATGATGGCCATGCGGCGCATGTCGAGCGGCGTCTCGTTGACGTTGCCGATGCGAAGACATGTGACACCCATGCCGTGCTTCATCGCGTACATGGCGCCCAACGCCTCGCCGAACGCCTTGGAAACGCCGTAGCGGCTGTCGGGCAGGACCGTGACGTCGTGCGGGATGGTGGTCGAGCGCGGATAGAAGCCGACCGCATGGTTCGACGACGCGAAGATCACGCGCTTCACGCCGGCCGCGCGCGCCGCCTCGAACAGGTTGTAGCAGCCGACGATGTTGGCGTTCAGGATCGACTCCCACGGGCCTTCGACCGAATAGCCGCCCAGATGCACGATCCCGTCGATGCCCGCGACGGCCGCCGCCGTCTCGGCGAAATTCGCGATGTCGGCTTTGACGAACTTCAGCCCGTGCGTGTCGGCCGGCGCCTTGAGATCGGACAGGACGAGACCGGGATACGCGGCCTTGAGCATCGGGGTGATGCGGCGGCCGACATCGCCGGCGGCACCGGTAAGCAGGATCTTCTTCATCGGAGGCTCTCTTCTCTGGGATCGAACTCGACGGCTCGTTATGCGGCTTCGCCAGCCTTGGCGGAACCCGAAAACTTGCGATAGCGCGCAGCCGCGCGGGTCAGATGCATGCGCATCGCGGCGCGCGCCGCATCCGGGCGGCGCGCGGCGATCGCTTCGGCAATCCGGGCATGCTCGTCGCGAATCTGCGCGAGATACTCGGTCTGGCGCGTCACGGTCATGTTCCAGACCCGCTTGTCCTGCCGGGGAATGACGAAAGTGCCGAGGAAGCGCAGAAACTCGGCGAACTGCGAATTGCCGGTCGCGGTCGAGATCGCGACATGGAACGCGAAATCCTGCTCGGCGCCCGATTCGCCGCGCGCGAGAGCCCGCTCGAACTCGGCATGCGCGGAACTGACGGCGCGAATTCCCGCCGCGGATCCGCGCTCGCAGGCGAGCCCCGCAGCCTCGGTCTCCAGCGCCAGACGCAGTTCGAGCACGTCGATCGCGGAATCGAGTGTACGCAGCACTTCCGGGTCGAGCTTGAATGTCCGCCGCTGCGGCACGGCACTGACGAACGCCCCCGACCCCTGGCGCGTGATCACGAGGCCCTGCGCCTTCAGCGCCGCGACGGCCTCGCGCACGACGGTGCGGCTTACCTTCATCGCCGACACCATCTCCTGCTCGGTCGGCAGGCGCTGGCCGGCGGTCAGGCGGCCGCTCGTGATCTCCTCGGTCAGGCGCAGCACGACGGCTTCCGTGAGGTTCCGCGTCGGACGGACCGGCGCCAGAATCTCCCCTCCC
Source organism: Rhodospirillales bacterium (assembly GCA_016794005.1). GTDB lineage: Bacteria > Pseudomonadota > Alphaproteobacteria > CACIAM-22H2 > CACIAM-22H2 > Tagaea. Next base: position 10,125 of record JAEUKY010000155.1, on the reverse strand, counting down.
CGTTGTGACCGCGATTCCGATCTAGACTTTTGTTGTCGGGTCATCGTACAAGTTCGTACCACGCAGGCAGGCCGGCACGCAATCGCGTCGCGGACTGCCGGCGCAAGATCGCGGTCCGCAAAGGGCCGTCCGGCAGGATGACCCCTGCACCTGCTTTAGGGAGGAGACAAGAGAATGAAGCGTCGCGAATTCATGGCACTCACGGCGGCTGCGGCAGCCGCCACGACGGCGGGCACCCTGCCGGCGATGGCGCAGGCCAAGATGGTTCTCAAGGCCACCGACGTCCACCCGCTCGGCTACCCGACTGTCGAAGCCGTCGTGCGCATGGGCAAGAAGCTCGAGGCGGCGACCAACGGTCGCCTTTCGATCCAGATGTTCCCGTCGATGCAGCTCGGCGGCGAAAAGGAAATGATCGAGCAGGCGCAGCTCGGTGCGCTGCAGATCGCGCGCATCTCGGTCGGCCCGATGGGCCCGCTGGTTCCCGAGATGAACGTGTTCAACCTGCCCTTCATGTTCCGCGACAACGCGCACATGGAGAAAGTCATCGACGGCCCGATCGGCGCCGAGATCATGAAGAAGCTGACGGACCATCCGACGGCCAATCTGATCGGCCTGTGCTGGATGAACGCCGGCACGCGCAACGTCTACAACGCGAAGAAGCCGATCTCGACGCTGGCCGACCTCAAGGGCCTCAAGATCCGCATGATGGGCAACCCGCTGTTCGTCGACACGATGAACGCGCTCGGCGGCAACGGCGTGGCGATGGGCTTCGACCAGCTCATCAACGCGATGCAGACCGGCGTCGTCGACGGCGCGGAGAACAACGAGCCGAGCTACGACAGCGGCCAGCACTACCGCTACGCCAAGTACTACTCGAAGACCGGGCATCTCATGATCCCCGAGATCCTCGTCTTCTCGAAGAAGACCTGGAACGAGCTGCAGCCGGCCGATCGCGACCTGATCGCACGGATGGCCAAGGAAGCGCAGCAGGAGCAGCGCAAGCTCTGGTACGAGGGCGAGGCCGAAGCGCTGAAGAAGATGCTCGCCGCGGGCGCCGTCGTGAACGAGGTGGCGAACAAGAAGGAGTTCCAGGAAGCCGTAAAGCCGGTCTGGGACAAGTATGCGGGCGCACTGAAGCCGCTCATCGACCGTATCCAGGCCGTCAACTAAGGGACGCCCTCGGGAAAGGAAAGGAACGGGCCGGTCGCACCCTTGGGGCGGCCGGCCCTCTCCAAACTAAGGGACCGGACGGGTTTCCAGTATGATTTCTGCCTATTTTCGAGCGATGGACGCGCTGCACAAGGCCTGCGTCGTCCTTGCCGGTGTCGCGCTCGTCATCATCACGTTGATCATCCCGTGGGGCGTGTTCACGCGATACGTGCTCAACAGCGCTTCGTCGTGGCCGGAACCTCTCGCGATCCTGATGATGATCTGGCTGTCGTTCCTTTCGGCGCTCATCTGTTATCGCGAACACCTCCATATCGGCGTCGGCATGCTGCCGAATGCGCTCACCGGTACCGCCAAGACGCTTCTCGGGGTTGCGGTAGAGCTCGGCATGCTCGTCACGAACCTCTTCCTGCTCTGGTACGGCATCAAGCTCGTTCAGGCGACCTGGTACCAGAGCATCGCGGAGTTCCCGATCGTGTCGGTCGGCGCCTCGTATCTTCCGGTGCCGCTCGGCGGCGCAATCACGTCCCTGTTCATCATCGAGAGATTTCTGAGGGGCAATTTTTTCCCGCCGCCGCACGAACTCGACGTCAACGAAACCATTTCGAGCGAATAGCCGCCGAAGGATAGCGTCGCACATGGACATCCTCGTTCTCCTTGGCTCGTTCGCGGTCTTCTGCTTCCTGTCGATCCCGGTCGCCTATTCGCTCGGACTTTCGGCGATCTGTGCCGCGCTCTGGATGGGCATTCCGCTCGAGGCCATCGCTCTGAAAACGTCGGATGGCATGGACGACTTCCCGCTCCTCGCGATCCCGTTCTTCATCCTTGCCGGCGCCATCATGGCCGAAGGCGGGATGGCGGCGCGGATCATCAATCTTGCAAAGATATTCGTCGGCTTCATTAGAGGCGGACTCGCACTCGTCAACCTTCTCGCCTCGACAATGTTCGGCTGCATCTCCGGTTCGTCCGTCGCCGACACGGCTTCGATCGGCTCGGTGATGATCCCGCAGATGATCAAGAGCGGCTATCCGCGCCTGTTCGCGGTGAATGTGACGATCTCGGGCTCGCTCCAGCCGCTGCTGATCCCGCCGTCGCACAACATGGTGATCTACTCTCTGGCCGCCGGTGGATCGGTTTCGGTCGCACACCTGTTCATTGGCGGAATCCTGCCCGGCGTGCTGCTGGGCGCGTCGCTGATGATCCTGTGCCTCATCATCGCGCATCGTAAGAACTTCCCGAAAGGCGAGGCCATCTCGCTTCGCCAGGCAGGCCGGATCGCCTACGAAGCGGTCTGGGGTCTCGTTACCGTTATCATCATCATGGGCGGCATCCTGTCGGGTGTTTTCACCCCGACCGAGAGTGCTGCCGTCGCATGCATCTGGGCCTTTCTTGTCACCGTCTTCATCTATCGGGACTACAAGATCCGCGAGCTTCCGCACCTGATCGGACGCGTCGTTCGGACGGTCGGCATGGTCATGGTCATGATCGGCTTCTCCGTCGCGTTCGCCTACATGATGACGCTGATGCGGATTCCCGCGACCATCGCCGACTTCTTCATTTCCATTTCCAGCGACCGCTATACGTTCCTGTTCTATGTGAACGTCCTGCTGCTCCTGCTTGGGACGTTCATGGACCTTGCGCCGATGCTGCTGATCTGCACGCCGATCTTCCTGCCGATCATCAGCAAGTTCGCCATCGATCCGGTGCATTTCGGCATCATCATGATCTTCAACCTCGGCATCGGTCTTCTGACTCCGCCCGTCGGCCCGACGCTCGCCGTCGGCTGTGCGATCGGCAAGGTTTCGATGGAACAGGTCTCTCGTTCGATCATGGTCTTCTACATCCCGATGCTGATCGTGCTGGGGCTCGTTACTTATATTCCGGCGATCACGCTTTGGCTGCCGAGCGTCCTGTTGAAATAGCTGCGCTAAATCGGACTTTCCTAAATCCATATCGTCCACTAAAGTAGACGATATGGATTCTTCAGTGGACAACGCGGAAAGCCAACTCGCGGATCGCATCCGGGTCGAGCGTGCATCCCGCGGCTGGTCATTGGCCGATCTCGCCGACCGGTCCGGCGTCGCCAAAGCGACGATCAGCAAGATCGAGCGCGGCGAGACAAGCCCGACGGCTACGATCCTCGTTCGGATTGCAGGCGCATTCGACCTCACTCTCGCCGGGCTTCTGTTGCGCGCCGAAGGCGAGCACGGCCGCCTCGTGCGGGCTGCCGATCAACCGGTCTGGCGGGACCCCGAATCCGGTTATGTACGCCGGCAGGTATTCGGGCGGACCGGCCATCCGGTCGAGCTCGTGTCGGTCGAATTGCCGGCAGGCGCACGAGTTCACCTGCCGGCCTCGTCCTATGCACGGATCCGGCAGGTCGTCTGGGTCCACAGGGGCAACCTGACGATCGTGGAAGGCGCGCAGCGACACGCGCTAGCGGCGGGCGACTGTCTCGGATTCGGGCCGCCATGCGACGTCACTTTCGCCAACGAAACGGCGAATGCCTGCACCTATGTCGTCTCGCTTGCGCGGAGTTGACGCCGTGGCCGATTTTCGGATCGAAGCACTTCGCCCGGAGTCAGCGACCGTCCGCCAGCTCGCCGAAATCCTCGTCGAAGTGGTCGCAGGTGGCGGTTCCGTCAGCTTCATGCATCCGCTCGCGATCGAAGACGCCCTTGCCTTCTGGCGGAGTTCCCTTTCCGCCGCCGCGCGCGGCGAGCGGATCGTGCTGGGCGCCTGGGACGCGACCAAATTGGCGGGCACGGTGACGCTGCTGCTCGACCTGCCGCCCAACCAGCCACATCGGGCGGAAATCGCGAAGATGATGACCCGCCCTGCGTTTCGCGGCCGCGGGATCGCAAGCGCCCTGCTGCACAAGGCCGAAGCATTGGCGATCGAGCACGCGAGGACGCTGCTGATGCTGGATACCGCGTCCGAAGAAGGGGCCGCCTCCTTCTACGAGAAGTTGGGCTACACGTTTGCCGGCGAAGTACCGGACTTCGCATTAAAGCCCCATGGCGGCCTGACCGGCACGAAATTCTACTGGAAGCGCCTGCACGGTCGCTGACGGGCTCTCCGAGGCGCCGGGTCGAAAGAAAGCAATTCCATCCGGAGCGAAATCCGATGTAACGTTACACTAATGGCATGGCCGCTCAGACGGCCAGCCCAAGGACGGGCAACCCGTCCGAATACAGGGAGGATGTATGGCGTCGGTCTCGTTCCGCGACGTTCGGAAGAATTTTGGCAGCACGCCGGTCTTGCACGGCGTCAGCGTCGACATCGAAGACGGCCAGTTCGTCGTGCTTGTCGGGCCGTCCGGCTGCGGGAAATCGACGCTGCTGCGCATGCTTGCGGGTCTAGAGAACATCTCCGGCGGCGAGATCGCGATCAGCGACCGCGTCGTGAACACGGTGCCGCCGAAAGATCGCGACATCGCGATGGTGTTCCAGAACTACGCCCTCTATCCGCACATGACCGTATTCCAGAACATGGCGTTCTCGCTGAAGCTGGCGGGGGCGCCGAAAGAGGTGATGGAACAGGAAGTCCAGAAGGCTTCGAAAATCCTGGGTCTCGATCAGCTCCTGCACCGCTACCCGCGCCAGCTTTCCGGCGGCCAGCGTCAGCGCGTCGCGATGGGCCGCGCCATCGTGCGCAATCCGCAAGTGTTCCTTTTCGACGAGCCACTGTCGAACCTCGACGCCAAGCTTCGCGTGCAGATGCGCGCCGAAATCAAGGATCTCCACCAGCGCCTCAATGTCACGACCGTCTACGTGACGCACGACCAGATCGAAGCCATGACGATGGCCGACAAGATCGTCGTAATGAACCATGGCCGCATCGAACAGGCCGGAACGCCGCTCGAACTCTACGATCGCCCGGCGAACATCTTCGTGGCCGGCTTCATCGGTTCGCCGGCAATGAACATGCTCGCCGGCCGTATCTCGCAGGGCGCATTCGTAGACGCGAGTGGGACGCGCTGGCCGCTGCCTTCCGGACATAGAGCCAAGGACGGCGCCGAAGTCATCTACGGCATCCGGCCGGAGCATCTGCGCCTCGATCCGGACGGAATCGCGGCGCGCGTCCATGTCGTCGAGCCGACCGGCTCGGAGACCCAGGTTCTCATGCGAGTCGGCGAAGCGACGCTTATGGGAGCCTTCCGCGAACGCGTCACCGCCAAGCGCGGCGAAGCCCTGCCGGTTTCGCCGGATCCGGCACTCGTGCACTTGTTCGACAAGACCACCGGTCAAAGACTCTGAACCGCAAGAACAACGACAACAACCTAGGGAGAAGAGAGATGGCTTACGTGATTACCCGCCGCAGCATCCTCGCCGCCGGCGCCGGGGCGGCCGCCCTGTCCGTCGGCGCCAGGGAAGCATTCGCCCAGGCGACGCGCGTCCAAGGTGCAGCCGCCGCCGCGCCGAACCTGCCGATCGAGCGCGGCGCCACGCTGCGCCTTCTGCGTCCGGTTCGCTTCGTTCAGCCGGACGAGGACGTGTTCCGCGCGAATGCCGCCAAGTTCACGGCAAAGACCGGAGTCGAGGTCCGTGTCGACTTCGTCGGCTGGGAAGACATCACTCAGCAGACCGCCGTTACCGCCAACACCGGCGCGGGCCCCGACATCATCATCGGCTTTTCCGACGGTCCGCATATCTTCGCCGACAAGCTGATCGAAATGACCGACGTGGCCGAGTATCTCGGCAAGCGCTATGGCGGCTGGCTCGTGATGGCCGAGAAGTACGGCAAGCGCCACAACTCGAACAACTGGATCGGCCTGCCGTTCGGCGCCTCCGGCGGACCGGTCGTGTACCGCAAATCGGCCGTCAATGCGGCCGGCTTCAACTCGATCCCGAACGACCATGCCGGCTTCCTCGACCTCTGCAGGAAGCTGAAGGCCGCAGGCAAGCCGTCGGGCTTCGCGCTCGGCAACGCCGTCGGCGACGGAAACTCGTTCTGCAACTGGCTGATCTGGTCGCATGGCGGCTATCTCGTCGACGAGGCCGGCAAGGTCGCGATCAACAGCAAGGAGACGATCGACGCGCTCAACTATCTGAAGGAACTGCACGCAACCTTCATTCCGGGCACGACGGCGTGGAACGACATCTCGAACAACCGCGCATACGCCGCCCAGGAACTCTGGCTGACGTCAAACGGCGTGTCGCTCTATTTCGCGCTGAAGAACGATCCGGCCACCGCCGCGATCGCAGCCGATACCGAGCACCAGCTGATGCCGCATGGCCGCCTGAGCCTCCCGGCGATGACCGGCTTGACGATGAACGCGATGACGTTCAAGCACAGCCGCTTCCCCAATGCGGCGAAGGCGTTCCTGCAGTTCATGCTCGAGCACGAGCAGCATGAGCCGTGGCTCAACGCCAATCTCGGCTATTGGGCCCATCCGCTCGCGGCCTACGACGCCGCAGCGGTGTGGGGCGGCGATCCTCGCGTGTCGCTCTTCAAGAACACGATGCGCTCGCCGTTCTGGAACGGGTACAAGGGCCCGATTTCGGAAGCGTCCGGCCAGGCCAACGCAGAGTATGTGACGGTGCAGATGTGCGCCGCCGTGGCTTCCGGCCAGTCGACGCCGCAGGATGCGGTTCGCGAAGCCGAACGTCGCGCACGCCGCATCTTCCGGAACTGAGCATCGTGCGGCCGCGCCGGCTCCGTAAGGGGCAGGCGCGGCCGCATCTCTCTGGAGTCAATGAATGGATACGATCGCCGCACATGCCTGGGTGCGACCGAAGCGGGAGCTTGGCTGGCTTGCCCGGCTCTTCGACTGGAAGCCGTTCCTGATCGTCATTTGCCTGCTGCCGGCGGTCGGTCTGCTGATGGTCTTCCTCACCTACCCGCTTGGCCTCGGTATCTTCCTTGCGTTCACGGACACGACGATCGGACGCCGCGGCGTCTGGGTCGGTCTCGAGAATTTCCAGTACCTGATCGAAGACAAGCTTTGGTGGAACGCCGTTTTCTACAGCGTCTTCTACACCGGCATCGCGACCGTGGCGAAGTTCGGGCTCGGCCTCTGGCTTGCCCTCCTGCTGAACAACCACCTGCCTTTCAAGAGCATCCTTCGCGCGATCATCCTGCTGCCCTGGATCGTGCCGACCGTGCTCTCGGCCATCGCCTTCTGGTGGATCTACGATCCCCAGTTCAGCATCATCTCGTATCTGTTCACCGACGTGCTCGGATGGCGGACGACGAACATCGACTTCATCAATACGCCTTGGTCGGCGCGCTGGTCGCTGATCGCCGCCAATGTCTGGCGCGGCATCCCGTTCGTCGCGATCTCGCTTCTTGCCGGTCTGCAGACGATCTCGCCTTCGCTCTATGAAGCCGGGATGCTCGACGGCACGACGCCGTGGCAGCGCTTCTGCTACATCACGTTTCCGATGCTCCTGCCGATTCTTGCGATCGTCATGACATTCAGCATCATCTTCACCTTTACCGACTTCCAGCTGGTCTACGCGATCACGCGCGGCGGGCCGATCAATTCCACGCATCTGCTCGCCACGCTCGCGTTCCAGCGCGGCATCCCGGGCGGGCAGCTGGGCGAAGGTGCGGCGATCGCCGTGTCGATGATCCCGTTCCTCGTCTTCGCCACGCTATTCAGCTATTTCGCACTTGCCCGCCGCAAGTGGCAGCAGGGAGAAGGCGATGACTGACGCGCGACTGGCGACCACGCACGGCGAGGACGAGAACCTTCCCGCGCAGCAGCAGGGAAAGGCGGCGGCCGCCGAGATGATGGCATGGGACAGCAAATCGCGGCGCATGGTGGTGCTCTATTTGCCGCTCGCCTGCTTCGTCCTGATCCTGCTGTTCCCGTTCTATTGGATGACGATCACCGCGTTCAAGCCGAACGCGGAACTGTACGACTACAAGACCTATAATCCCTTCCTGATCGGCTCGCCCACGCTCGATCACATCAAGCATCTGCTGTTCGGCACCGCATATCCGAAATGGCTGATGACGACAATGACGGTCTCGGTGTGCTCGACATTCCTGTCGCTTTTTTCGAGCACCCTCGCCGCGTACGCGATCCAGCGTCTTCGTTTCACCGGCAGCCAGTATGTGGGGCTGGCGATCTATCTCGCCTATCTGGTTCCGCCGTCGATCCTGTTCATCCCGCTGGCGACGATGGTCTACTGGCTGGGGCTGTTCGACAGCCCGATGGCGCTGATCCTCGTCTACCCGACATTCCTGATTCCGTTCTGCACGTGGCTGCTGATCGGTTACTTCAAGTCGATCCCGTACGAGCTGGAGGAATGCGCGCTTATAGACGGCGCGACGCGCCTGCAGATCCTGCGCGAGATCACGCTGCCGCTGGCCGTTCCCGGTCTCATCAGCGCGGGCATCTTCAGTTTCACGCTGTCGTGGAACGAGTTCATCTACGCGCTGGCCTTCATCCAGTCGAGCGAGAACAAGACCGTCCCGGTCGCGATCCTGACCGAGCTCGTGACGGGCGACGTCTACCAGTGGGGGGCGCTGATGGCGGGCTCCCTCCTCGGCTCGCTGCCGGTCGCGCTGTTCTACTCGCTGTTCGTCGACTACTACGTGTCGTCTCTGACGGGTGCCGTGAAGGAGTGATTCTTCCCGCCCGTCAGTGGCTCTCGCGCGCCACGCGGGCACCCGACGCGCCGACCAGGAAGTCGAGATCCGCGCCTCTGTCGGCCTGAAGCACATGGTCGACGTAGAGCTTGTAGTAGCCGCGCTCCGACGGCCGCTCCGGCGCCTTCCATTCCGTCTTTCGGCGCGCCAGTTCGGCGTCGCTCACGTCCAGGTGCAGACGACGGCCCGGCACGTCGAGCTCGATCATGTCGCCGTTCCGGACCAGCGCGATCGGGCCGCCTGCGGCGGCTTCCGGTGCGGTATGCAAGATGGTCGTGCCGTAGGCCGTGCCCGACATGCGCGCATCGGAGATGCGGATCATGTCGCGCACGCCCTTCTTCAGGATCTTCGCCGGTAACGCGAAGTTCCCGACCTCGGGGAATCCCGGATAGCCTTTCGGCCCGCATCCTTTGAGAACCATGATGCAGCTCTCGTCGACGTCGAGATTCGGATCGTCGATGCGTGCGTCATAGTCCTCGATCGACTCGAAAACCACGGCCCGGCCGCGATGCTTCATCAGGTTCGGGCTGGCGGCCGACGGCTTCAGGACCGCGCCGTTCGGCGCAAGGTTCCCGCGCAGCACGGCGATCCCGCCTTGCGGCTTGAACGGCTCGGCGAACGGGAAGATCACATCGTGACTGTGGTTCTTCGCGTCCTTGTTGTTCTCGCCGATCGACTTTCCGGTTACGGTCAGTGCGTCAAGATGGAGCTTGTGCTTGATCTCGGAGATGACCGCCGGAATGCCGCCCGCATAGTAGAACTCTTCCATCAGGTACTTGCCCGACGGCATCAGGTTGACGAGGCACGGCATGTCGCGCCCGAGCCGATCCCAGTCGTCGAGCGTCAGATCGACGCCGACGCGGCCCGCCATCGCAAGCAGGTGGACGACGGCATTGGTGGAGCCGCCGATAGCGCCGTTGACCATGATCGCGTTCTCGAACGCCTTCTTGGTCAGCACCTTCGAGATGCGCAGATCTTCCTTTACCATCTCGACGATCCGCCGGCCCGCCATATGCGCGAGCGCATAGCGCCGCGCGTCGACGCCGGGAATCGCGGCGTTCGAAGGGAGTGCGATACCCAGAGCCTCGACCATCGAGGCCATGGTCGACGCCGTTCCCATCGTCATGCAGTGCCCGGACGACCGCGACATCGCCGCCTCGGCCTGCGCTAGATCGTCCATCGTCATCTCGCCGGTCTTCAGGCGTTCGGTGAAGATCCAGCTGTGAGTCCCGGAACCGACGAGCTCTCCGCGGAAGCGGCCGTTGAGCATGGGGCCACCCGACACGACAAGCGATGGAAGGTCGCAGCTTGCGGCCCCCATGACCAGTGCCGGCGTCGTCTTGTCGCAGCCCGTCA
>JAEUKY010000121.1 GCA_016794005.1 Rhodospirillales bacterium | reverse complement strand
CAACGCCTACCAGGACATGATCAACCGCTTCAAGACGAGCGACCTGTCGGAATCCCAGCCGACCAAGGGCAACATCGCGGGCGGCCTGACGACGATCGAGGAAAAGGCCTTCGGCAATTTCCAGAAGATCGGCCACAAGACCAAGTACGTCGACGTGCTCGCCCCGGCCGAGATGCCCAAGAAGGGTGCCGGCCTCTACTTCATGGACACGTCGTCGGCCGCGGCCGAGTGCGTGACCCTGCAGGCGGCGGCCGGCTTCGTCGTGCACCTGTTCCCGACGGGGCAGGGCAACGTCATCGGCAACCCGATCGAGCCGGTCATCAAGCTCACGGCGAACCCGAAGACGGCGCGCGAGATGCCCGAGCACATCGACCTCGACGTCTCCGGCATCCTGCGCCGCGAGATGGATCTCGACGAGGCGGGCGACCGTCTGATCGACGTGATGATCCGCGTGTGCAACGGCCGCTACACCTGCGCCGAAGCGCTGGGGCATCGCGAGTTCGTGATGACCAAGCTCTACCAGAGCGCCTAGGCCTTCGTGGCCGACACGATCGACGCGCGGATCTGGCGCGGCGGCGCGGACGGAAGGTTCGAGACCTTTTCCGTTCCGCGCCGCGCGAGCCAGACCGTGCTCGACGTGGTGACGTATATCCAGCGAAAGCTCGACCCGACGCTTTCCTACCGCTTCGCGTGCCGCGTGGGCATGTGCGGCTCGTGCGCGATGACCGTGAACGGCAAGCCGCGCTGGACGTGCCGCACGCACGTGGCGCGCCTCGAGGACGGCCCGCTGACGGTCGAACCCCTGCGCAACCTGCCGCGCATCAAGGACCTCGCCGCCGACATGGCGCCGTTCTTCGACAAGTGGGCCAAGGCGGGCGGCAGGTTCGTCCCCTCGACCGACGCCGAAGCGGATTTCGCGATCGTCGAACCGGCGAGTGCCGAGCGCCGCGCCGCCGACGCGGGCATCGAGTGCATCGGCTGCGCCGTGTGTTACTCGGCCTGCGATCTCGTGTCGTGGAACCCGGACTATCTGGGCCCCGCCGCCCTCAATCGCGCGTGGACGCTGGTCAACGACGTGCGCGATGCCGGCAACGCGGACCGGCTCGACGCGGTCGCGGGCGACGCGGGCTGCCATGCCTGCCATTCCCAGCAATCGTGCCGCGAGCACTGTCCCAAGTCGCTCAATCCCACCGCGTCGATCGCGGGGCTGAAGCGTGCCACGCTGCGCGCGGCGTGGAAGGGCGGCCCGTGAAACTTCGCGCACGCGCCGAAACGCTGCTGTGGGGCGCCCAGCGCGCCAGTGCCGCCGTGCTCGCGGTGTGCGTGCTCGCGCATCTGGCGACGATCCTCTACGCCGTGCGCGGCGGGCTGACGGCCGCCGAGATCCTGTCGCGCACGCGCGGCTCGTTCGCGCTGGCGTTCTTCTACGGGCTGTTCGTGCTGGCGGTCGCGGTCCACGCCCCGGTGGGGCTGCGCGCGATCCTGCGCGAAACCTTCGGCTGGCGCGGCGTGCCGCTCGATCTGGGTACTGCCGCGTTCGCCGGGTTCCTCGTCTGGTTCGGCTGGCGCGCCGTCGCGGGGCTGTTCGCATGAACCGGCCGCACCGCGCGCACCCGGCCTGGTGGGCCTTTGCCGTGCATCGCGCGTCGGGGCTCGCACTCACGCTGTTCGTGCCGCTGCATTTCTGGGCGCTGGGCACGGCCATCGACGGCGAAGCGGCACTCGACGGCATGCTGCGCTGGACCGACAACGCGCTCGTCAAGTTCGCCGAGACCGGCCTCGTGGTGCTGCTCGCCGCGCACATGGCCGGCGGCGTGCGCCTGCTGGCGGTCGAGTTCCTGCCGTGGAGCGACAGGCAGAAGACGGCCGTCGCCGCCAGCGCCGGTGTGGCCATCGCCGCGGGCCTGCTGTTCCTTTTCAACGTGACCGCGGCATGATCGGCCTGCCCGGCGAAGTGTGGCTGGTGTTCGGCGCGTTCGTCGCGGCCATCGCCTCGGGGCTGGCGGGTTTCGCGTTCGCACTCGTCGCGTCGGGAACGTTCCTGCATTTCCGCGCCCCCGTCGACGCCACGCCGCTGGTGCTCGCGGCCAGCCTGCTGGCGCAGTGCTTCACGATCCTCGCCCTGCGCGACAAGGTGGACTGGCGGCGGCTCGCCCCGTTCCTGGCGGGCGGCGTGATCGGGATCCCGCTGGGCGTGGCGCTGCTGCACGGCGTTTCGCCCGACCCGCTGAAGCGCGCCATCGGCGTCTTCCTCGTGGGCTACGCGGCCTTCATGCTGCTGCGCGGCCAGCCGCGGCCGGTCACGGCCGGCGGAAGGCCGCTCGACGGTTTCATCGGCTTCGTTGGCGGGGCGATGGGCGGGCTCGGCGGGCTGTCGGGTGCCGTACCCACGATCTGGACCGGGCTTCGCGGCTGGACCAAGGACGAGCAGCGCGCCGTCTACCAGCCTTACATCTTCTTCATGCAGGCGGCGGCGTTGGGCTGGCTGTGGGCCGAAGGCGGCATCGGGGCGCAGGCCGTCGCCGATTTCGCGTGGTGCCTGCCGGCGGTCGCGGCCGGCGTGTGGGTGGGCTTGCGACTCTACCGGCGCGTCGACGACGCGCAGTTCCGGCGCATCGTGCTGGCGCTGCTGCTGGCGTCGGGGGTCGTGCTCGTTTTGTGAACGTGCTAAGAAAAACTGAATTGCCAGAGGCGAAAACGCCCGGCAGACGATAGACGGCAAACTGGAGGAGAACGACCCAATGACCACCATCCGATCCACGCGGCGCGCGTTCGTCATCGGCGCCGGCGCGGTTCTGGCGGCCCCCGCCGTCGTCCGCGCGCAATCCGAGATCCGCGAAGTGCGGATCGCCAAGCAGTTCGGCATTTCCTACCTGCCGCTGATGGTCATGGAAGACCTCCAGCTTCTCGAGAAGCACGCGAAGGCCGCGGGCCTGGGCGACGTGAAGACCAACTGGCTGCAGTTCGCGGGCGGTGCGCCCATCAACGACGCGCTGATCTCCGGCAGCCTCGAATTCGCCGGCGGCGGCGTGGGGCCGATGATCGTGCTGTGGGCCCGCACGAAGGGCTCGCTCAACGTCAAGGGCGTGGCCTCGATCAACTCGCTGCCGCTCTATCTCAACACGGTCAACCCGGCGGTGAAGACGCTTTCCGATTTCACCGACAAGGACCGCATCGGCCTGCCGGCCGTGCGCGTGTCGATCCAGGCGATCACGCTGCAGATGGCGTGCGAGAAGGTCTTCGGGGCGGGCAAGCACGACCGGCTCGACAACATCACCGTCTCGATGTCGCACCCCGACGCGACGAACGCGATGATGTCGGGGAAAAGCGAGATCACCGCCCATTTCGGCTCGCCGCCCTTCCAGAACCAGCAGCTCCAGGACCCGAAGGTCCGCCGCGTGCTGTCGAGCTACGACGTGCTGGGCGGCCCTTCGTCGTTCAACTTCATGTGGACGACCGAGAAGGTCCGCGCGCAGAACCCGCGCACCTACGCCGCGTTCAAGGCCGCGCTCGAGGAATCGCTCGCGATCATCAACGCCGACAAGAACCGCGCGGCCGACATCTACATGCGCATGGAGAAGGGCGCCCCGCCCAAGGAATTCGTCATGTCGCTGCTGAACGACCCGCAGCACGAGTTCACCTCCGTGCCGAAGAACACGATGAAGTACGCCGAGTTCATGCAGCGCACCGGCACGGTCAAGGAGAAGCCTGCGGACTGGAAGGAGATGTTCTTCCCCGAGCTGCACGGCGTGCAGGGTTCGTGAGCGGAGCGACGTGAAAATGGCCGACGCTTCCGGCGTCACCCCGCCGATCCTGAAGGTCGACGGGGTGACGCTCCAGTACAAGACGACCGAGCATCTGGTCACCGCGACGTACCGCGTGAGCTTCGAGGTGCATCGCGGCGACCGCTTCGTGCTGCTCGGGCCGTCGGGCTGCGGGAAGTCCACGCTGCTGAAGGGCGTCGCCGGCTTCATGACGCCGGTCGAGGGGACGATGGCGCTGAACGGCCGGACCATCGACCGGCCCGGCCCCGACCGCATGATGGTCTTCCAGGAGTTCGACCAGCTTCTGCCGTGGAAGACGGTCGCGCAGAACGTCATGTTCCCGATGCTGTGCGCGGGCAAGTGGAACAGGGTCGAGGCGGCCGAACGCGCGCGCCACTTCATCGAGAAGGTGAACCTGACGAAGTTCGCCGACGTCTACCCGCACATGCTGTCGGGCGGCATGAAGCAGCGCGTGGCCATCGCCCGCGCGATGGCGATGGAACCCGACATCCTGCTGATGGACGAGCCCTATGCGGCACTCGACGCGCTGACGCGCCGCAAGATGCAGGAGGAACTGCTCGAACTGTGGAACGACGTGCGCTTCACGGTGCTGTTCGTCACGCACTCGATCGAGGAAGCCATCGTGGTCGGCAGCCGCATCCTCGTGCTGTCGCCGCATCCCGGCCGCGTGAAGGCCGAGCTCAACTGCCACCAGTTCGACCACACGGCGCAGGGCGGGGTCGAATTCCAGGCCCTGCAGCGGCGCATCCACGACATGCTGTTCGCCGAGCGCATCGAGCAGGAAAAGGCGGACGCCCATGGTTGACGCCGCCGCGCGCATCGCACCCCCGGTCCGCGCCGAGTTCGAAGTCCGCGAAGTGGGCGACGCCCGGTTCGGCGAGGTCGAGCGCCCGCTGTCCGCCTTCGAGCGCGTTTGGAACCAGACCTGGATCCGCCGCCTCGTCATCGTCGTGGCGCTGGCCGCCGCATGGGAAATCTACGGGCGCTGGCTCGGCAATCCGCTGATGTTCCCGCCCTTCCACGAGGTGGCGCAGGCC
>JAEUKY010000105.1 GCA_016794005.1 Rhodospirillales bacterium | reverse complement strand
AGCACGGTGAAACCGCGCAGGTCGCTGACGAACAGGGCCGCCCGGATGCGCCGCACGTCGCCGCGCCTTATCGCACCCTTGAGGATCAGCTCGGCCGGCTCGTTGCCGACATAGGCCTTCAGGATGTCGCCCCACATGCGGTGGAGCGACACGATGTTCGTCACCGCCGTCAGTGCCGGCCGGATCGCCTCGAGCAACGCGCGATGCTCGGGCGCGAAGCCGCCCGGTGCGCGCGTCGAGAACGACATGCCGTGGACCGGCTCGTTGCGGAACCTAAGCGGCATCAGCAGATAGTGCGTGTGCCCGTCGTCGCGCAGGCGCGGCAGCAGGTCGTATTCGTCGACCGCGGGATCGTCGAGGCGCATCTCGAACCAGTCGCCGGTCTGCTGGACGATGTCGCTCGCGTATTTCCAGGTCGGCGCCGTGATGAGCGGATCGTCGTGCTGGACGCGGCGCAGCCGCAGGTCGCTGCCCGGCTCCCACACGCGCATCGCGCCGATGAAGACGGGGTGCAGCGTTTCCATCACCGACGCGACGCGCGCGACCGGCACGTCCTCGGCGAGCAGGCGTTCGGCCAGCTTCTCGACCAGCACGCCCATGTCGGGCAGGTGGGCGGCTTCCGACAGCAGCCAGTCGACGACGCGGACGGCATCCATGTTCAGCGTCCCTTCAGCCAGAGGACGAGGCCGGGCAGTCCGGCGGCGATCTGCGCGAGCCCGAAGGCGACCGACAGCGCCAGCGCGTCGCCCGCCGGCACGCCGACCAGCGCAAATCCTGCCACGGCGGCGCCCTCGCGCACACCCCATCCGGCGAGCGAGACGGGCAGCGTCGTCAGCAGCACGATGGGCGGCACCAGCACGAGGCAGGCGGCGAAGCCCGCTTCGACGCCCAGCGCCTTCGCGAGCAGCCACACGGTGGCGACCACGCCCAGATGCACCGCCGCGGCCGACGCCACGATGTCGGCCCGGCCCAGTGCCGCGCGAAGGTCGCCCGCGACGTCCTTCGCGAAGCCGGCGATCCGGCCGGCGCCGGGCAGCCGGCGCGCCGCGAACGGCAGCGCGGCGAGACCGGCCGCCGTCGCCGCCACGAGCAGGCCGAGGGCGGCGGGAAGGGCCGGATCGGACACGAGCGAAACGGTCAGCGGCAGGGATGCGCCGACGATGCCGACGAGCACGACGAGTGCGGTGCCCCGGTCGACCAGCACGCCGCTCGCGGCGCGCGCGGCCGGAATCCCGCGCCGTGCCGCAAGTGCGGCGCGCACCGCATCGCCGCCGATCGCCGACGGCAGCGTCTGGCTGAAGAACTGGCCGACCAGCGCAAGCTCGATCGCGTCGCGCACGGACAGGGGTGCCCCCATCGCGCGTTGGATGCGCTGCCAGCGCAGCGCCGCGACGAGGAGCTGGGCCGCGAACGCGGCGAGGGCCGCGGCGGTCCAGCCCGCGTGCGCGCCGGCGAAACGCGCGGCGAGCGGAGACAGGTCCACGCGCGCGGCAAGCCACGCGATCAGGCCCAGCGACACCGCCAGCTTCAGGGAAAAGACGAGGAGCTTCTTCACGACCGTGCCCCCGCGAACATGGCGGCCGGGACGACCGGACGCAAGACTTGACGAAAGCGGCCTGCCGACGGACTCATAGGCCAAACCGGAGTTCCCCCACGCATGTTCCGTGCACTTCTCCTCGACCGGCAGGACGGCAAGTTCAGCGCGAAGATCGTCTCGCTCGACGAGTCCGCGCTGCCCGAAGGCGACGTCACCGTCGCGGTCGCGTATTCGTCGCTCAACTACAAGGACGGTCTCGCGATCGCCGACCGCGGCAAGATCGTGCGCAGTTTCCCGATGGTGCCGGGCGTGGACTGGGTCGGCACGGTGGAAAGCACGAATTCGACCGCCTTCAAGCCGGGCGACCGCGTGATCCTGACGGGCTGGGGCGTGGGCGAGACCTTCTGGGGCGGCATGGCCGAGAAGGCGCGCGCGAAGGCCGAATGGCTGGTCAAGCTGCCCGCCGGCACGGACGAGAAATGGGCCATGTCGATGGGCACGGCCGGTCTCACCGCGATGATGTGCGTGCACGCGCTCGAAGCCGGCGGCGTGCGCCGCGAACGCGAGGTGCTGGTCACGGGGGCCGGCGGCGGCGTGGGAACCATCGCGGTGGCGCTCCTCGCCAAGCTCGGCCACAAGGTCGTGGCGTCGACCGGCCGGCGCGAGCTCGACGGCTATCTCAAATCGCTCGGCGCGCAGACGGTCGTCGACCGCGCCGATCTGGCCAAGCCCGGCCGGCCGCTGGAAAGCGAGCGCTGGGGCGGGGCCATCGACACGGTCGGCTCGACCACGCTGGCGGGCGTCCTCGCCGGCATGGCGCGGCGCGGCACCGTCGCGGCCTGCGGCCTTGCCGGCGGACACGACCTGCCGACGACCGTGATGCCCTTCATCCTGCGCGGCGTGCGGCTGGTCGGCATCGACTCCTCGCAGTGCCCGATGGCCGAGCGCGAGGCCGCGTGGCGCAAGCTTGCCGCCCTGCTGCCCGACGGGCTGCCCGGCGAAGCGCTTTCCACCTGCGGCCTCGGCGATCTTCCGCGCCTGGCCGACGCCATCGTCGACGGCAAGGTCAAGGGCCGCACGATCGTCGACGTGAAGCGCTAGGCGATGGACCGCGACCGCGACAGATCCGACGGCCCGTCCCAGCGCCAGCTGCGCGTGGGCGAAGCGCTGCGACGCGCGCTGACCGAAGTGCTGCTCGACGGCCATTTCCGCGATCCCGACCTGCAGGGCGTGTCGATAACGGTCAGCGAGGTGCGCGCCACGCCCGACCTCAAGCACGCGACCGCGTTCGTCACCACGCTGGGCGGCGGCAACGTCGACACGGCGATCGCGGCCCTTGGCCGGGCGCGCGCCTATATCCGCGGCGAGATCGCGCGGCGCGTGGACCTGCGCATCGCGCCCGAATGGCATTTCCGGCGGGACACGGCGTTCGAGCATGCCGACCAGATCGACCGCGCGTTCCGCGACCCGAAGGTGGCGCAGGACGTTTCCCCGCCGCCCCCGCCCAAGCGCAAGCCGCGCAAGAAGTGAACGGGAAGAAAGCGCGCGACAAGGTCGACGGCTGGGTGATCCTCGACAAGCCGGTCGGCCCCACCTCGACCCAGGCGCTGGGGCGCGTGCGCCGCGTGTTCAACGCGGCCAAGGGCGGGCATGCCGGCACGCTCGATCCGCTCGCCTCGGGCGTGCTGCCCATCGCGTTGGGCGAGGCGACCAAGACGCTCGCGCATTTTTCGGACGGCACGAAGGAGTACGAGTTCGCGGTCCGCTGGGGGATCGCCACGGCCAGCGACGACGCCGAGGGCGAGGTCACGGCCACCAGCGACGTTCGCCCGGCGCAGGGCTCCATTGCGGCGGCCCTGCCCCGCTTCACGGGCGAGATCGACCAGACCCCGCCGGTCTATTCGGCCATCAAGATCGACGGCGAACGCGCCTATGCCCTTGCCCGGGCCGGCGAGACGGTCGCGATGAAATCGCGCAAGGTCTTGATTCATAAACTGGAACTGCTCGAAACGCCGTCGCCGGACGAGGCGCGGCTGCGCCTTTCCTGCGGCCCCGGCACCTATGTGCGCAGCCTCGCGCGCGACCTGGCGCTGGCCCTGGGGACGGTCGGGCACGTCACGGCGCTGCGCCGGACGGCGGTCGGCCGGTTCCGCGTCGAATCGGCAATTTCGCTGGATAAACTGGAGGCCTTTGGGCATAGTCCCGCCCGCTTTGGGGCCCTCGCCCCGGTCGAGACCGTGCTGGACGACATCCCGGCTCTGGCCGTGACCGCGGAAGAGGCCGCAGCCCTTCGACAGGGCCGCAGCCTGCGAGACCCCCGCGCGGAACACTCCCCGCCCGAGCCAGGCGCGCTCGCCGTCTTCCACGACGGCAAGCTCGTCGCACTCGCCGACGGAGACGGCGGCTTCATCCGCCCCGCGCGCGTCTTCAACCTCTAGGGTCCAAGGAGAGACCGATGTCGATGAACGCCGAGCGCAAGAGCGCCATCGTATCCTCGTACGCCATCAAGAAGGGCGATACGGGTTCCCCCGAAGTGCAGGTCGCCCTGCTGTCCGAGCGCATCAAGGAGCTCTCCGAGCACCTTGCCACGCACAAGAAGGACTTCCACTCGCGCCGCGGCCTGCTGATGATGGTCGGCCAGCGTCGCGCCCTGCTCGACTATCTGAAGCGCAAGGACTCCAAGCGCTACGAGACGCTGATCGGGCGCCTCGACCTGCGCCGCTGAAGCCGGCCGCTTGAAAATCGTCTTTCCGAACGACGCGCCGCGCATGCACCCGAGGCGGGTGCCGGTGCCGCGCGTCGTCCGCGAAAATCCACATCCCCGCGCGGCGGACCACCGTACGACGCCGCGCATCAGAATTCCGACGTCCCTAAAATCCGGGGCGGTGTCGGTTGGGGCGGGTGCCATCCGGGCATCCGCGACCGGCGCCACGTCGCGCGCATCAACGGGTGCGCGCCGGCGGGTCCGTACGCGGCAAGAAAGAGAGTAGAAAAATGTTCGATATCGTTCGCAAGGAAATGATGTGGGGCGGGCGCAAGCTCGTCCTCGAGACCGGCAAGGTCGCCCGCCAGGCCGACGGCGCCGTGGTGGCGACGTACGGCGACACGGTCGTGCTGTGCACGGTCGTCGGCGCCAAGTCGGCCAAGCCCGGCCAGGACTTCTTCCCGCTGACCGTCCATTACCAGGAGAAGACCTTCGCCGCAGGCAAGATCCCCGGCGGCTTCTTCAAGCGCGAAGGCCGCCCGACGGAGAAGGAGACGCTGACCTCGCGCCTCATCGACCGTCCGGTCCGCCCGCTGTTCCCGGAAGGCTTCCGCAACGAAGTGCAGGTCATCGCGACCGTGCTGAGCCACGACCTGGAGAACGATCCCGACATCGTCGCGATGGTCGGCTGCTCGGCGGCCCTCACGATCTCGGGCATCCCGTTCATGGGCCCGATCGGTGCCGCGCGCGTCGGCGTGATCGGCGGCGAATACAGGCTCAACCCGCTGCAGACCGACCTCAAGGGTTCCGACCTCGACCTCATCGTCGCGGGCACCAAGGACGGCGTGCTGATGGTCGAATCGGAAGCCAAGGAGCTGACCGAGGAAACGATGCTCGGTGCCGTCATGTTCGGCCACAAGTCGTTCCAGCCGGTGATCGACCTGATCATCAGCCTGGCCGAGACGGCCGCCAAGGATCCGTGGCCGCTTACGCCGGTTCCGCCGGCCGTCGCGTCGGTCAAGGCGAAGCTCGCCGCGTTCGCCGGCGATCTCGGCAAGGCCTATACCGATCCGGTCAAGTTCGCGCGCCGCGACAAGGTTTCGGCCATCAAGAAGGCCGCCGCCGAGCAGTTCAAGGACAATCCCGAGGAAGCGGCCGTGTTCGGCGCGCAGTTCGAGGAGCTCGAGGCGAAGGTCGTGCGCGACGCGATCCTCGACACGGGCCGGCGCATCGACGGCCGCGACACGAAGACGGTCCGTCCGATCGTGACGGAAGTCGGCTTCCTGCCGCGCGCCCACGGTGCCGCCCTGTTCACGCGCGGCGAGACGCAGGCGCTGGTCGTCACGACGCTGGGTACGGGCGACGACGAGCAGATCATCGACGCGCTCGAGGGCGAATACCGCGAGCACTTCATGCTGCACTACAACTTCCCGCCCTACTCGGTCGGCGAAGCCAAGCGCATGGGCTCGCCG
>JAEUKY010000062.1 GCA_016794005.1 Rhodospirillales bacterium | reverse complement strand
CTGGCCGAAGACCTGCGCGAGCTGTTCGTCGCGTGGTTCGATCTGGGTTTCCTCGAGCTCGAGCGCATCACGTGGGAAAGCCCCGCGGCCCTGCTCGAACGGCTGGCGGCCTACGAGGCGGTCCACGCCGTGCGCGACTGGGCCGATCTCAAGAACCGGCTCGACAGCGACCGGCGCTATTTCGCGTTCTTCCATCCGCGCATGCCGCTGGAGCCGCTGATCTTCGTCGAGGTGGCGCTGGTCAACGGCCTTGCCGACAACGTGCACGACCTGCTCGACGACAAGGCGCCGCTGGGCGATCCGCGCGCGGCCGACACGGCGATCTTCTATTCGATCACGAACGCGCAGCGCGGGCTCGCCGGCATCAGCTTCGGCGGCTTCCTGATCAAGCGCGTGGCGGCCACGCTCAGCGCCGAGTTCCCGAACCTGAAGACCTTCGCCACGCTCTCGCCGATCCCGGGTTTCCGCGCGTGGCTCGACGCGCGCATCGCCGAAGGCATGCCGCGCCTGCTGCTGGCCAACGAGCGCAAGGCGCTGGCGGCCGCACTCGCCCGGCGCGACGGCAAGGCGGTCGCGGCGAACAAGGGCGAGCTCAAGCGCGCGCTCGCCAGCGGCGCCTGGCTCGCCGAACCCGCACTCGCCGACGCGCTCAAGGCGCCGCTGTCGCGCCTGTGCGCGCGCTACCTGACCGAGGCCAAGCGGCCCGACGGCCGCGCGCTCGACCCGGTCGCGCATTTCCATCTTTCCAACGGTGCCCGCATCGAGCGGATCAACTGGCGCGCCGACACCTCGGCCAACGGCATCAGGCAGTCGGCCGGCCTGATGGTGAACTATCTCTATCGCCTGGCCGACATCGAGGCGAACCACGAAGCCTACGCCGCGGACGGCACGGTCGCCGCATCCTCGGCGATCCGCTCGCTGATCTGACCGAAGCGCCATGGACCCGATCGCCTGGCTGCTGGTCGCCGTCGCCGCAGGGGCGGGGGGATACGTCGCCGGCAGGTACCGCCGGCCGCCGGCCGAAGCGCACGCGGCCGACGGCCTGGTCGAGGCGGCCGTCGCCGCCGCGGGCGACGCGCTGCTGATCGCGGACACGGGCTCGCTCGACGAGCCGGGCCCGCGGATCGTCCATGTCAGCCCCGCGTTCGAGCGGATGAGCGGCTACACGGCCGCCGAATGCGTCGGGCGCAGCCCGCGTTTCCTGCAGGGCCCGCAGACGGACCGCGCGGCGCTCGACCGGATCCGCAAGGCGCTCGCGGCGGGCCGTCCGGTCCGGGAGCGGCTCGTCAACTATCGCAAGGACGGCTCGACCTACTGGGTCGAACTCGATCTGGCGCCCGTCCCGCCGGTCGGCGGGCGCGCGCACTACGTCGCGGTCATGCGCGACGTGACCAGCGAGCACGAGATCGGCGACGTGGTGGCCCAGGGCGAGCGCCGCCTGCTCGAGACGCTCAACGCGGTCGATATCGGGTTCCTCGTCTGGGACGCGTCCGACCGGCTCGTCTTCTGGAACGCGCGCTATATCGAGATCTTCCCGCACATGGCCTCGGTCGTCGTGCGCGGGATGACGTTCGCCTCGTACATCGACGAGACGGCCGCCCAGATGCGCGCGATGGGCCTGCACGAGCGCGCGCGCTGGGTCGCCACCGAGCGCGCCGCGCGCCACCGCCGCTACGGCGAGACCTTCCGCCAGCGCGCCAGCTTCGACCGCGACATCGAGACGTCCGAGTATCCCACCGCCGACGGCGGATCGGTTGCCGTCTACCGCGACGTCACGGTCCTGGCCGAGGCCCAGCGCGAGGTGCGGGAGAGCCGCCAGCGCCTGCTCGATTCCGTCGAGGCGATCGGCGACGGCATCATGATCTTCGACCGCGACGACCGGGTCATGGTCTGGAACCGGCGCTATCTCGAGATATTCCCCGAACTGGCGCGCGTGCTGGTACCCGGCATGCGGATCGAGGACCTCCGCGCCAGGGTGATCGACCAGGCGCAGCGCCTGACGACGTCGCGCGACGCGCTTTCGGCCATCGAGCGGCGCACGCGGCCGCACCGGCGCTTCGGCGAGCCGTTCGACCAGAAGCTCGCGTCGGGCCGCACGCTGCAGGTCGTCGAGTACGCGACCGCCGAGGGCGGCTGCGTGGCGGTCTATCGCGACGTGACCGACCGGCTGGCGGCCGAGGCGGCGCGGCGGGAAAGCGAACTCCAGCTCATCGACTCCCTCGAGGCGATCGGCGACGGCTTCCTGATCCTCGACGCGGAGGACCGCATCCGCTTCTGGAACCGGCGCTATGTCGAGATCTTCCCGCACATGGACGGCCTGCTCGCCAAGGGCCGGCCGTTCGACGACCTCTACGCGGCCGGCCGCCGGCGGCTGGTCGAGCGCGACGGGGGCGCGCTGCACGGCGTGGCCACGCTCGACGACCGGATGCGGCGCCACCGCCGCTTCGGCGAGACGTTCAACCAGCAGCTGACCGACGGCCGCGTCGTCGAGACGGTGCAGTTCGCCGCCGCCGACGGCGGTGTCGTCGCCGTCTATCGCGACGTGACGGCGAAGATCGCGGCGGAACGCGCGCGCGCGGAAAGCGAGGCGCGCTTCCAGTCGCTGGTCGCCAACATCGACGGCGTGGTCTACCGCCGGCGGATCGACGAGGGCTGGACGATGGATTTCGCCAGCTCGGGCATCGCGGGACTGACCGGCTATCCGGCGCGCGAGTTCGCCGGCGAGGGCGCGCGGAATTTCAGCGACATCATCCTCGCCGAGGACCGCACGTCGACGGCGGCGCAGGTCGCGAGCGCGGTGGCGCTGCGCCGCGAGTTCGAGGTCGAATACCGCATCCTGCGCGGCGACGGGCAGATCGCCTGGGTGCTCGAGAAGGGCCGCGCGTCCTACGACACGTACGGCGCGCCGCTGCACATCGACGGGGTCATCGTCGACCAGACCGACCGCAAGCGCCGCGAGGACGAGCTGGAACGCTCGCGCCTCGCCGTGACGCTGCGCGACCGGCGCTTCCGCGACGCGATCGAGAGCATGGACGACGGCATCGTCCTCTACGACGCCGACGACCACCTGATCGCGTGGAACGAGCGCTATCTCCAGTTCTTCCCCGCGATGCGCGCCGCGATCCATTACGGCATGCCCGCCCTCGAGATCGTCCGCAGCCACGCGCGCGACCGCCATCCCGGGATGGCCGAAACCGAGCTCGACGCCTATGCGCGCGCGCGCCTGCAGGCGCTCCGGCGCTCCCCGATGACGCCGGAGGAGCTCGTCTCCGGCGACAGGATCCTCCAGATATCCCGCCAGCGCACGTCGGACGGCGGCCTCGTCGCGATCATGCGCGACGTGACGGAGGAGCGGCTCGCCAGCCGGCGCGTGCGCGCGTCCGAAGCCCGCTTCCGCGACGCCATCGCCAGCCTTGCCGACGGGTTCCTGCAGGTCGATTCCGACATGCGGATCGCCGCGTGGAACGACCGCTATTTCGACTTCTTCCCCGCGCTGCGCGGCCTGATCCACGACGGCATGCCGTTGCGCGACGCGCTGCGCGCCGTCGCCGATCCGGGGCTTCCGGGCGATGCCGTCGACGCGTGGATCGAACGGCGTCTCGCCGGCATGCGGCCCGACGGCTTCATCGCCACCGAAGCGATCTCGGCCGGCGGGCGCGACGTGCGGGTCACCCGCACGCGCATGGCCGACGGCGGCGTCGTCGCGATCCTGCGCGACGTGACGGGCGACGTCGCCGCGGCGCGCGAGCTCGAGCGCGCGAAGACCGCGGCCGAGGTCGCCAGCCGCGCCAAGACCGAGTTCCTCGCGAACATGAGCCACGAGCTGCGCACGCCGCTCAACGGGGTGGTCGGCATGCTCGACGTGATGCTGGCCGCCGATCTCGCCGCCGAGACGCGTACGCAGGCGCGCATGGCGCGCGCGTCGGCCGAACGGCTCCTGCAGGTGATCGGCGACATCCTCGACATCTCGAAGCTGGAAGCCGGCGCCCTGCAGATCGAGCGCGTTTCCTTCGACGTCGCGGCCAGCGTGCGCACGGCGGTGCAGACCTTCGCGGCGAGCGCGCAGGCCAAGGGGCTGGTACTCGACGCGGCCATATCGCCCGGACTGGAGGGCGCGGCGGTCGGCGATCCGGCGCGACTGGTCCAGATCCTGATGAATCTCGTCGGGAACGCGATCAAGTTCACCGAACGCGGCTCGGTCCGCGTCGAGGCCGCGCGCGCGGCCGACAACCCCGACGTCGCGGTCTTCAGCGTGCTCGACAGCGGTCCGGGCATCGATGCCGCGACGAAGACGCGGCTGTTCGCGAAGTTCTTCCAGGCCGACAGCTCGGTCACGCGGCGCTTCGGCGGCACGGGCCTGGGCCTCGCGATCAGCCGCGAGCTGGCGCTTGCGATGGGCGGCGACATCGCGGTGCGCGACGCGCCTGGCGGCGGCAGCCGGTTCGACCTGACGCTGCCGCTGCCGCGCGCGACGGGGCAGGCCGCCGCCGTCGCCGAGCCCGCACCCGCGGGTTCGGGCATGCGCTGGCCCGACAGGCGGATCCTGCTCGTCGAGGACAACGACGTGAACCGCTATGCGGCGGCGAAGATGCTCGAATCGCTGGGCGCTTCGATCGTCGAGGCGCGCGACGGCGAGGCGGCCGTGGCGCTCGCGGCGCGCGAACGCTTCGATCTGATCCTGATGGACGTCCAGATGCCGCGCATGGACGGGCTGGAGGCCACGCGGCGCATCCGTGCCGACGAGGGGCCGAACCGCGGGACGCCGATCGTGGCGCTGACGGCCAACGCCTTCGTCGAGGACGTCGCGCGCTGCCGTGCGGCCGGCATGGACGGGCATCTGGCCAAGCCCATCCGCGCCGCGACGCTGCGCGCGTCGGTCGAGGCGGTGTTCGCCGGCGCGCCAGCACCCGCGCGCGCGGCGATCTCGGAGGAAGCGATCGCCGCACTCGAAGCCGACATGCCGGGACAGGTCGTGCGCGGCCTCGTGCGCACGTTCCGCGACGAGCAGGGCCGCCATGTCGCCGAGATGCCGGGCATGCTTTCGCGCGGCGAACTGGAACGCGTGACGCTCGCGGCGCACTCGGTCAAGGGGGCCGCGCGCCTGTTCGGTGCCGACGAGCTGGCGGACCGCGCGTTCGCCGTCGAGTGCACGGCGCGCGGCGGCGGCGGGCCGCAGCTTGCGCGGGCGATCGACGCGCTCGACGGGTCGTTCCGCGCGGTCGACATGGCGCTTCACGCGCGCTTCGGCAGCGTGTAGCTTCCGCCACCCATGTCGAAGCCCCCGCCGAACCCGTCGACCACCGTGCTGCGGACCGTCCGCTGGCTTGCGGTCGGCGCTATCGTCGGGCTCGGGGCGGCATGGGGCGTGAAGTTCTGGTCGGATTCCGGCACGCCGCCGCACGCCGTGGCGACCGCGGCGATCGGCGGGCCGTTCGAACTGGTCGACCAGAACGGCCGCACGCGCACCGAAGCGGATCTCGCCGGCAGGTTCGCGCTGATCTATTTCGGCTTCACCTACTGTCCGGACGCGTGCCCGACGGCGCTGATCGCGATTTCCGAAGCGCTCGACCGCATCGGGCCCGCCGCCGCCGCGCGCATCCAGCCGGTCTTCGTCTCGGTCGATCCCGAGCGCGACACGGTCGCGCAGATGTCGGCCTACGTGACCGCCATCGACGAGCGGCTGATGGGTCTGACCGGCACGCCCGAACAGGTGGCGCGCGCCGCGCGCGCCTATCGCGTGTTCTATCGCAAGGCCACGCCGCAGGGGTCGGCCGAGTATCTGGTCGACCATACCTCGTTGATCTACCTGATGGGGCCGGACGGGAAGTACGTCGCGCATTTCTCGCACGAGACGCCGGTCGAGCGGATCGAAGAGGCGCTGCGGCGCGCCGTCGGCGGCTGATCCGTCGGATTTTAGCGGTATTGTCGACGTCGGTTACGGTTGCTTAAGCCGGCTCTGGTACGGCTCTGTGTCGATACACAAAGCCCCGGAGCCCCCCATGGCCGTTCCCTCCTTGCGCAGCGTGCTTCTCCTGCCCGCGAACCTCTACGCCCGCATCTCGATCGGCGGACGGCTGTCGATCGCGGCGATCGTGTTCGCGGCCCTTGCGCTGTGCGCGTCGCTCGCCGTCACGGTGCGCGACGCCGAGGCCGAGCTCCACCGCCAGGGCATGGCGCGTCTCGACGCGAACATGCGCGTGGCGTGGGAGATGCTGCGCATGCGCGGCACCGAGTATCGCGTCGAGGGCGACAGGATGTACGCCGGCGACAAGCTGCTGAACGGCGACTACGACACGGTCGACAAGATCAAGGCGTCGGTCGGCGGCGTGGCGACGGTTTTCATGGGCGATCTGCGCATCACGACGAACATCCAGACGCCGACCGGCCGCGCCGTCGGCACGAAGCTGGCGCCCGGCAAGGCGTACGACGCGGTGTTCAAGGAGAACCGCGCCTATCGCGGGCCGAACATCAT
>JAEUKY010000042.1 GCA_016794005.1 Rhodospirillales bacterium | reverse complement strand
ATCGGCGCGCGCACCCGCACCGCCCTTCGCGGCACCCTCGATGCCGGCGGCGAGTGCGGCCGCGCGCGCCTCGACGAACGGGACGGCGAGCGCCACGAACCTGTCCTTCGACGCGGCGAGCTGGGCTTCGAGTTCGGCGCGTTCGCGCCGGCTCGCCACGCGCCGGCCGGCCGTCTCGTCGACCGCCGCGATCCGGCCGGCGACGGCGGCGGCCAGTTCGCGCATCTCCTGCGCCGCTTCGCCGGCCCCGCCCTGTTCGAGTTCGTCGGCCAGCCCGGCGAGCCGCTGCTGGCCGGCCGCGAGCTTGGCGACGATCTCGCGGCGCGCGTCGGCTTCGGCGACGGCGGCGAGCACGGGCGCGAACGAGGCGATCTCCGAGGCGACCTGCGCCATGCGCAGCGACGCGGCGAGCACGGGCATCCGCCGGTCGGTCATGGCACCGATCGTGCCGCCCACCTCGGACAGCAGCAGGGTCGCGACGAGGGCCGCGAGGCCCGAGCCGGCCGCGATGGCGCCCATCGCGAGGAAGATCCTGAAGCGGATGCTCGACCGCCACGAGGCGCTCGGCCCGGGCGACGGCATGTCGGTCTGGTCCGTCATCACGCGCGCAGTCTAGGCGCTGGCGGTAAACAATATGTTTATCTTAAATTGTAGTACGTGCTCATCCGATGGCGAAGACGGCGAGCAGCGTGCGCTGGAGCAGGCTGTAATTGTCGTCCGAGACGAGCCACAGGATTTCCGACCCGTCCGCCGCGCGCGTCGTCGCGATACCTTCGTAGTTGTCGCTCGCCATCGGCGGGCGCAGCCGGGCGAGTTCCACGCCGGATACGGCCGCGCCGTCGCGCCAGGCACCGGCCGCCACGCGCGCGAGGCGCGTGCCGAAGCCGCCGAACAGCGAGAAGGCCCGTTCGAGAATCACCGTGTCGCCGCCGGCGAGCGTGCAGGCCCCGACCGGCACGAAGCCGGGTGCGGCCCGGTAGCCGACCTTCGTCCAGCCGTCGGCCCCGCCGGCGTAGCCGGCATGCACGCCGTCCGCGACGACGTCTTCGAGCAGGAACAGCAGCCTTCCGTCGGCAAGGCGCGTCATCGCCTCGATCCCGCCGTTGCGCGGGGCGGACGCGACTTGCGCGGGCAGCGCCAGCGCACGCGCCCTTCGCGCGAAAGGCGGCTCGGACGGCGGATAGACGAGGATGCGGTGCTGGCGTTCGAAGCCGACCGCGAAGCCGCCGTCGGGCAGCCGGACCAGCGCTTCGGCATCGGCCGCAAGGCCGTCGAGCGGGCGGCCGTCGGCACCGGCGAGCTTGCCGAGCTTCGCGTGCGACAGGCCGCGCAGATGCCCGTCGAACGCGACGCGCGCGTCGAGCGTCCAGCCATTGTCGGAGATCGCGACGAGGCGCGCGGCACCCGGATCGATCCACAGGTCCGACCAGCCGCCGAAGCGCCGGTCGGTCGATGCCAGCAGCAGACCGCCGCGCCACGCGAGCGTGCCCGCCTGCGTGCGCGCCGGATCGGTCTCGTCGAAGGGGATCGGGGCCGCGTAGAGGGGAATATCCTCGACGCCCGCGGCAAGGGCGGCGGAAGGCAGCGCCCACGCGGCGAGCGCGCCGCCCGCAAGGGCAAGTGCGCCGCGCCGCGTGGGCGTGCGGAACGTCAAGCGATGTTGCGCGAGAACCAGACTTCCAGACGCTTCCAGCCGTCTTCCGCCTGCGCCTTGCGATAGGACGGGCGGTAGTCCGCGTGGAAGGCGTGCGGCGTGTCGGGATAGGTGTGGATCTCCGACGACTTGCCCGCCGCGCGCAGGGCCGCGCGCATGCGGTCGACGCCGTCGTTCGGGATGCCCTGGTCGGCCCCGCCGTAGAGACCCAGCACCGGCGCGTTGATGCGCGCGGCGTGCTGCAGCGGATGGCTCGTGCGCATCTCGTTGGTCGGGCCCTCGACGACGCCGTACCACGCCACGCCGGCCTTCAGGCCCGGATTGTGCGCGGCGTACAGCCACACGACGCGACCGCCCCAGCAGAAGCCGGTGATGCCGAGCTTCTTCGTGTCGCCCTTGCCCACGCGCCCGCCCGCCCACTTCACGGCGGCGTCGGTGTCGGCCATGACCTGCGCGTCGGGGATCTTCGACACGATGTCGCGCAGCACGGCCTGGATGTCGGTCAGCTTCTGCGGATCGCCGACGCGGAAATAGTACTCCGGCGCCACGGCGAGATAGCCGATCTTGGCGAGACGCCGGCACACGTCCTTGATGTGCTCGTGCACGCCGAAGATTTCCTGCACGACGATGACCGTCGCGAAGTTCTGGCCCTGCGCCGGGCGCGCGTAATAGGCCGGCATGCGCTTGCCGTCGTTGGTCGGCACGTTGACCATGCCGCCGACGAGGCCGTTCATGTCGGTCGTGATCACGGTCTGGGCCGACACCGGGCCGGCCGCGAGCGCGAAGCCCGTGGCGAGGCCCGCACCGGCCACGAAGCCGCGCCGGCTGACCGGCATCGCGTCGGGCTGGAGGCTCTTGCGGTCGGCGGTGAACTCGGCGGGTTGGCGGACGTCGTCGGGCATGGGCGCTCCTCGATGGTTTTTCGGGTTAACGGTTCACGATACGGCCGTCCGTCGCCATGCGCACCGGGCTGTTGGCGCGGATGTAGGAAGCCAGCGCGTCGTCGAGCCCGGGTCCGAAATCGTAGGGATCGACCGCACGGTCGCGGAACACCACATACCCGTCGCCGCCCCTGCGCATGAAGTCGTTCGTCGCGATGGAATATAGGGCATCCGGGTCGATCGGCAAGAAGCTGCCGTCGGGGCGGCGCACTTCCAGCGAGATCACGCGGCTGCCGACCGGGCGCGACAGCGACCAGGTCAGGCGCGCGCCCGCGATCTGCGGGAAGCGGCCGCCGTTCTCGGCCACCTGCGACAGGCCGTTCTCCAGGGCCGCGACCAGATCGCGCCCCCGCAGCTTCAGCGTGGCGATGTTGTTCTGGAAGGGCAGCGTCGTCAGCACGTTGCCCAGCGTGATCTGGCCTTCGTTGATGCCCGCGCGCAGGCCGCCGCCGTTCTGCACCGCGATCGTGGTGCCCGACGCGCGCGTGGCGGCGAGCATCGCTTCGGCGACGAGATTGCCCAGCGCGCATTCGCGCGCCCGGCAACCATCCAGCGAGAAGGTTGCGGCACCCGCGCCCACCGGCGTGTTGCGCACCTGCACGAGGGGCGCGTCGAGACGGTCGACCACCGCCTGCACCGCGGCGTTGGGCACCACCGACTGCAGCACCGGAATCGTGTTGCCGGTCGCCGAGACGACGTTGCCGGCGGCGTCGAAATCGACGTCGACGCGCCCGATATGGCGCGAGAACGACCCCGCCTGCACGATCGGCACGTCGCGGCCCGACGGGCCCTTGACGTTCACCGGGTACGGGCCTTCCGCCCCCTGGATGCCGTTGCCCAGCAGCGTGTGCGAATGGCCGCCGACGATCACGTCGATGCCGTCGATCTTCTCGGCGAGCTGGCGGTCGCGCGACAGGCCCATATGGCCGAGGACGACGACGTGCGTCACGCCCTGCGCGCGCAGCCGCGCGATGATGCCGGGCAGCACGGCTTCGGCCTGCACGAATTTGAGGCGCGAGCCGGGCGAGGAGATTTCCGGCGTGTCCTCGGTCGTCGCACCGATGATGCCGATCTTCACGCCGCCGCGCTCGACGACGATGTGGTCGCGGAACTTGCCGCGGATCGTCGGCTCGTCCGACGCGTCGACGTTCGCCGACAGCACGGGGAACTTCGCCCCGTTGAGATAGCGTTCGAGATTGGCCGGGCCGTCGTCGAACTCGTGGTTGCCGATCGCCATCGCGTCGTAGCCGATCAGGTTCGCCGTCTCCAGCTCGGCCATGCCCTTGTAGTGGGAATAGAACAGCGAGCCCTGGAATTCGTCGCCGGCGTTGAGCACCAGCACCTGCCGGCCGGCGGCCAGCGCCTCGCGCCTGTGCTGTTCGAACAGGGCCGCGATGCGCGCGATCCCGCCGAAGCAGCGGTTCTGGGCGGCATCCTGCGCCGAGCAGTTGGAGCCCTGCGCGTTGACCGGCTGCAGGCGCGAATGCACGTCGTTGGAATGCAGGATCGTCAGCCTGAGCGGCGGCGGCGGCGTCGCCGCGCACGACGCGAGCAGCGCCGTCAAGGCGGCGGCGGCGAGGAAGCGGAGGGGGCGGAAATTCGTCATCGCGGGTCTCCGTTATGTGGAAATGCGTTCTAGGCGTGCCGACGCGCACCGCGCGGGGCGGAATCTTCCTCGAAGAGCTCGGCGAGCTTCTCCATCACCGTGCCGCCGAGCTGCTCGGCGTCGACGATGGTGACGGCGCGCCGGTAATAGCGCGTCACGTCGTGGCCGATGCCGATGGCCAGAAGCTCGACCGGCGAGCGCGTCTCGATATACTCGATCGATTCGCGCAGGTGGCGCTCCAGATAGTTGCCGGGATTGACCGACAGCGTCGAATCGTCGACGGGCGCGCCGTCGGAGATGACCATCAGGATCTTGCGCTGCTCGGGCCGCGCGATCAGGCGCGAATGCGCCCACATCAGCGCCTCGCCGTCGATGTTCTCCTTCAGCAGGCCCTCGCGCAGCATCAGGCCCAGCGACTTGCGCGCGCGCCGCCAGGGCGCGTCCGCACCCTTGTAGACGATGTGGCGCAGGTCGTTGAGACGGCCCGGGTTGGCGGGCTTGCCGGCGGCAAGCCAGCGCTCGCGGCTCTGCCCGCCCTTCCAGGCGCGCGTCGTGAAGCCGAGGATCTCGACCTTCACCGCGCAGCGTTCCAGCGTGCGCGCGAGGATGTCGGCCGACATCGCGGCGACCGTGATCGGCCGGCCGCGCATCGAGCCCGAATTGTCGATCAGCAGCGAGACGACCGTGTCGCGGAACTTGGTGTCGAGCTCGCGCTTGTAGGAAAGCGGGAAGGCCGGATTGGCGACGACGCGCGCGAGGCGCGCCGCATCGAGCGTGCCTTCCTCGAGATCGAACTCCCACGCGCGGTTCTGGCGCGCGAGCAGGCGGCGCTGCAGCCGGTTGGCGAGGCGCGCGATGACGCCCTGCAGATGGCTGAGCTGCTGGTCGAGATGGGCGCGCAGGCGCGTGAGTTCGTCGGCGTCGCACAGCGCATCGGCCTCGACCGTCTCGTCGAACTCGGCCGTGTAGGCCTTGTACATCGGCAGGTCGGTCGAGTTGCGCATGTCGTTGGGCGGCCGCCAGCGCTTGCCCGGCCGTTCGGGGCCGTCCTCGCCCATGCCGTCGGAATCGTCGCCCTCGCGTTCCTCGCCCTCGCCTTCGCCGCCGTCTTCGCCGGCCGCGTCGCGGGTTTCCGACCCCATCATCGCCTCGGCGTCGGACGTGTCGCCCGATTCCTCGGCCTCGCCGGACTTCTGGCCTTCCTCGTCGTTCTGGCCGTCGCTGTCCTGATCCTCGGACTCGGTCGCCTGACCTTCCTCCTCGCCCAGTTCCAGATCGGCGATCAGCTTGCGCGCGACTTCGGCGAACGCCTCCTGGTCGCCGAGCGAACGGGAAAGCTGCGTCAGGTCCTGTCCGGCCTTGCCCTCGACCCACGGGCGCCACAGGTCGACCATGCGGCGGGCGGATTCCGGCGGCTTCTGGCCGGTGAAGGTCTCGCGCGCGAGCAGGGCGACCGCCTCGACCAGCGGGGCCGACTCGCGGTCGGCGATGCGCGCGTAGCCGGCCTGCCGGCAGCGTTCTTCGAGGGCGGCGCCGAGGTTGCTCGCCACGCCCGACATGATGTTGGAGCCGAGCGCTTCGCAGCGCGCCTGCTCGACCGCGTCGTAGATCGCGCGGCCCATCGTGCCGGTCGGGCTGCGCCTGGCGTGCAGGCCCGCGTCGTGGTGGCGCATCTTCAGCGCGATCGAATCCGCCTCGCCGCGCACGATGGCGACCTCGCCCGCCGGCAGGTCGCGCGCGGGGACCGGCAGGCGCGCCTCGTTGCCGCGCAGGCCGGGCTGCTCGGGCACGAAGGCGACCGTCAGCTCCGTTTCGTGCGCGACCGCGCGCATCGCCGCGGCCGTCACCTGGCGGAACTGCTCGACCGGTCCGTCGTTGTTGCGCGGCGGCATGAAGACGGTCAGCCCGCCTTGCGCACGCTCAGGTTCGCACCGCCCTGCAGCTCGGTGCCGAAGCAGCGCTGGTAGTATTCCGCGACCGTCGTGCGCTCGACCTCGTCGCACTTGTTGAGGAACGTCAGGCGGAACGCGAAGCCGACGTCGCCGAAGATCTTGGCATTCTCGGCCCAGGTGATGACCGTGCGCGGGCTCATCACGGTCGAGATGTCGCCCGCCATGAAGCCGGCGCGCGTCAGGTCGGCCAGCGCCACCATCGCCGAGACGATCTCGCGCCCTTCCTTGGTGTCGTAGCCCGACGCCTTGGCCAGCACGATCTTCGTCTCCTGCTCGTGCGGCAGGTAGTTGAGCGTGGTGACCACGTTCCAGCGGTCCATCTGGCCCTGGTTGATCTGCTGCGTGCCGTGATAGAGGCCCGTCGTGTCGCCGAGGCCGACGGTGTTGGCCGTCGCGAACAGGCGGAAGGCCGGGTGCGGATGCAGCACGCGGTTCTGGTCGAGCAGCGTGAGCTTGCCGTCCACTTCCAGCACGCGCTGGATGACGAACATCACGTCGGCGCGGCCGGCGTCGTATTCGTCGAACACGAGCGCGCAGGGATGCTGCAGCGCCCACGGCAGCAGGCCTTCGCGGAACTCGGTCACCTGCTTGCCGTCGCGCACGACGATGGCGTCGCGCCCCACCAGATCGATGCGGCTGATGTGGCTGTCGAGATTGATGCGGATGCACGGCCAGTTGAGGCGGGCGGCGACCTGCTCGATATGCGTGGACTTGCCCGTGCCGTGATAGCCCTGGACCATGACGCGCCGGTTGAACGCGAAGCCCGCGATGATGGCGAGCGTCGTTTCCTTGTCGAAGCGGTAGTTCTCGTCCAGATCGGGGACGTGCTCCGTGGGGGCCGCCGAGAAGGCCGGAACCTCGAGATCGGAATCGATGCCGAAGGTCTGGCGGACCTTCACCTTGATGTCGGGCACGCGCGCGTAGCTGTCGGCGGTCGCAGTCATAAGGGCCATGGTCTGGAAAACTCCGCGATCGGTACGTCGATAGGGTGCGGCGCAAAAAACCGCGCGCCCGGACCCTAGGATCCGGCCGTCGGCTTGGCTTGCTGCGCCTTCAGGAACGTATAGGCCTGATTTATGGATTTTAGACGTTCTTCGGCCGCCTTGTCGCCCCCGTTCGCGTCGGGATGATGGCGTTTTACCAGAGACTTGTATCGAGACTTTATCTCGTCGGACGTCGCGGTCCAGTCGAGCTCCAGCACGGCCAGCGCCTCGTCGACCGCGGTCGTCGCGCGCCGGCGGGGCGGCGGGGCTTCGGCCTTGGCGGAACTCTCGAATCCGGGAATGTCGGACTGCGCGAACCAGCGGCGCATCGCCTCTTCGATGGCCTCGGCCCCGCCCCGGTTCGCCCGGCCGCGGCGGCCCACGCCCATGGGCCAGGTCGGCCGGCGGCCGATCACGTCGGCGCGCTTTTCCTGCTCCAGCGCGTCGGCCCCCATGCCCTTGTAGAAATCCCACGACGCGTTGTATTCGCGCACGTGCTGGAGGCAGAACCAGTAGAAATCGTTGAGCTTTTTCCGATCCCGGGGCGCCCGGTACTCGCCCTGCGCCGGGCACCCCGCATGGTCGCAGCGCCTTGGGGCGGCGCGGGGATCGACCTGCGGGCGGTCGTAGGGGCGGGCACGGGCGCGGGACATGGCCTACAAGTATGGGCGAGGTTCGGGCCCGCGACAACATCCGGACCGTTCTGGACCGAATCAGGCAGGCATTTGAGCCGCCTATCTGTTTACAGGATTTTCCGAAAATTGTAGATTTATCGAGGATCGGCCGACCAGTGGCGGGTTTTCCGCCAAACCATTAGGATCATGGTCTGATCGCGCGGTCCGGGGGAAGACGCATGGCGAGCGAGTACCGTCTGATCTTCTTCGACCAGAACGAGATGTGCCGCGCGCTGATCGAGTACAACCGCCAGCGCCGCACGCCGTTCCCGCCGGGCAATCTCAAGAAAGTCG
Organism: Rhodospirillales bacterium; assembly: GCA_016794005.1. Taxonomy (GTDB): domain Bacteria; phylum Pseudomonadota; class Alphaproteobacteria; order CACIAM-22H2; family CACIAM-22H2; genus Tagaea. The sequence goes on along the minus strand of JAEUKY010000042.1, from coordinate 1,819 downwards.
TGATCGATCGCGACCGCCTCAGCGTCACGATCCAGATCGACAAGGATTCGGGCGACGTCGACAAGGTGACGTTCGACGCCGCGTCGGTCGCCGCGGCCCTCATCGTCTACTGCCGCGACCGCAAGATTCCGCTGCCCGCGAAATCGGCCAAGGAAATGCGACTCGTCGCCGACCGCCTGTGCTTCCTGATCCGCATCAAGGGCACGCCCGCCGAAGCGTCGATCGCGGTCGAGTACACCGGCAAGATGGTCGCGACGGAAGCGGCGGATTAGGCGAACGCCGCGCGCGCCGTCATCGCGAGGATTCCGCCGGGCCCGCGCGCCCACAATTCCGCACCGTCCGCGTCTTTCCGCCCGCACAGGTCGAACGGGGCCGTGTCGAAAAGCGGCGACACGCCGCGGAACTCGAACCGCGCGAGCTTCCGGCCCGCGCGTTCGACCGCAAGGTCCTGAAGCATCGTGGCGACCATCGGGCCGTGCACGACGAGACCGGCATAGCCTTCCACGTCGGTCGCGTAGCTGCGGTCGTAATGGATGCGGTGGCCGTTGAACGTGAGGGCCGAATAGCGGAACAGCAGCGTCGGGCCCGGCTCCACATGGCGCGACCAGTCTTCGCCCGACGGGGCCTGCGGCGGCTTCGGTGCGGGATGTGCGGGATCCGGATCGGCGCGGTAGACGATGTCGTGCTCCTCCTCCAGCCGCAGCGTGCCGTCCGCGGAGATCGCGTGATGGACGGTGACGAAGACGAGGGCACCGCTCTTGCCGTGCTTCTCCTCGACCTTGTCGATGCGCGACACGCGCGTGGCGTGCGATCCCACGGAAAGCGGTGCGTGATAGACGAGCCGCCCGCCCGCCCACATGCGGCGCGGCAACGCCACCGGCGGCAGGAAGCCGCCGCGCTTCGGGTGCCCGTCGCGCCCCAGATCGCGCGCCTTGGCGACGGCGTTGAAGAACGCCCAGTGCCAGCCCGGCGGAACTTCAGCACCCGGCGGATCGCGGTCGAACGTGGCGGCAAGGGCGGCGATCCGGCCCGGCTCGATCGTCTCGTGCGCCGTCTCGGTGCGTCCGATCCAGTCCGCGAGGTTCATGCGAATTCCGCGCGGATCGCGGCGGAATGCTGGCCGACCGTCGGTACGGGGCCGAGGGCTGGGGCGCGTACGCCGTCGACGACCGGCGGAGGTGCGGGAATCGCCACGCGGCCGCCGGGCGTTTCGATCTCGACCCGGCGCAGCTGCGGGTGCTTGGAAAAACGCGCGACGTCGTTGAGTTCGCCGAACGCGATGCGCCCCTTCTTCAGCCGTGCCACCAGTTCGTCGCGCGCGTGGCGCTTGAACGCGGCGGCGATATGCGCGTCGAGGGCCGCGCGGTTTTTCACGCGCAGCACGTTCGTCGCGAATTCGGGCTTTCCCGGTTCGCCCAGCACATGCGCGCAGAAATCCGCCCATTCGCGGTCGTTCTGCACCGAGATGACGATCGGGATGCCGTCGGCACTGGCGAACGCGCTGTAGGGGGCGACCGACGGATGCGCAAGCCCCACGCGGTTCGGCGCCCTGCCCGCATAGTCGAAATGCAGCAGCGGGACGGCCATCCAGTCGGCCATGCCGTCGAACAGCGAGACCTTGATCGAGCGTCCCTCGCCCGTCCGCCCGCGCGCGATCAGCGCTTCGAGGATCGCCTGATGCGCGTACATGCCGGCCGCGATGTCGCACACCGAAACGCCGACGCGCCCCGGCGCATCCGGCCCGCCGGTGATCGAGGCGAGGCCCGTCTCGGCCTGCACCAGCATGTCGTAGCTTTTCATCGCGGCGTAGGGGCCTTCG
>JAEUKY010000007.1 GCA_016794005.1 Rhodospirillales bacterium | reverse complement strand
GGCGGCGGCGGGCCGCCGGCGCAGGCCGTCAGAAAAGAAATGGCGGCACCCGCGAAAGCAGGCGCCGCCATGCGGAACGAAGCCATGCGTTCAGCCGCCGTCGTTGGCGTCCGACTTGATCAGCTTGCTCGCGTCGACCTGGACCTCGCCGGCGATCTGGCCGCCTTCCTCGATCTCGATCTTGCCGTAGCGCACGGTGCCCGTGACCTTGCCGGTCGCGCGGATCCACAGCTTCTGGCGGACGGTCAGCGTGCCTTCGAACGTGCCCGCCACTTCGGCGTGCTCAATCTCGGCCATGCCCTTGAACACGCCGCTCTCGGCGATCTCGATGAAGCGGCTTTCCGACAGCGAGGCCTCGACGCGGCCCTCGACCACCAGCCGTTCGCACGACGTGATCTGGCCCGACAGCACGATCTCGCGCCCGACGATCAGCTTGCGGCCTTCGACCGGGTCGCTCGCCGCGCGCGCGGCGACGGCCGTGGTGCGGGTGGCCGTGGGGGCGATGGGCCCCGCGACCGAACGGGCGAGGGCGCCGGGCGACGGCGGGGTCGGGCGCGGGAAGGGGCGCGACGGGATCGCCTCGGCTTCCGGCTCGGCCGGGGTCGCGGCGGCATTCTCGGCGTCGGCCGCGGCCGGCTTGCTGTCTTCGGTATCGTCCTTCTTGCGACGGAACATAAGTCCGGTTCCTTCCTCAGTTGCCCGGGGCGCTCGGGCGGTTCGCTTGCGCGCGTCGCCAGGCCTCGATCAGGTGCGTGGTCGTCGCGACGGCGACGACCGGGGCGGCGAGATTGACGACCGGGATCGTCGACAGCGCCGCGAAGGCCGCACCGGCGAGCCAGGCCTGGCCCCGCCGGTCGCGCCAAAGACGGCGCGCGTCGTGCGAATCGAGCCGCCGCGCCGCGCTCATGGTGACGTATTCGCGGGCCAGAAGAAAGCCGTTCGTCGCCAGGAACACCGCCAGATTGAGCCCCGGTACGAGATAGAGCGGCAGCACGAGGAGATTGAGCGCCACCGCCGTCGCGACCAGCCGCAGGGCCCCGGCAAGCTCGGCCAGCGGATGGCGCTTCGCGGGCGCCGGCAGGCCCGGATAGTGGCGCGCGTCGACGGCGGCGGCGACGTCCTCGAGGAACACGCCGAGGAAGGCGGCCACGACGCTGGGGAACAGCACGACCGAAAGCAGCACGGCCAGGATCCCGCCCAGCGCCCCGGCCCCGATATCGAGCCAGCCCGTCTCGAAGAAGCGCGTGTTGGCGATCAGCCAGCCGATGCCGGTCCACAGCGTCAGGAACGCCGCGAGCGTCAGCCCGACGCTCTTCAGCAGCGGCGCGCGCAGGCGCGGATCGGAAAGCTGGGCCACGGCCAATGCGCCCGCGCGCAGCAGCCCCATCGGCGAATCGGACAAGGTCATCGTGCCCGACAGGGAGCCAGACCTTTATGGCATTGGCAAGGCAGGCTTATTCCAGCCCGGAATGTCGCTTGTGCGGCGCAACAGGGATGGCTATTTTCCGCGCCAACCAAGCTCCCCCCACCGGAGTCGCAAGTGACCAACGCCAGCTACGACGTGCTCGGCATCGGCAACGCCATTGTCGATGTGATCGCCCGCGCCGACGACGCCTTCCTCGCCGCCAACGGGCTGGGCAAGGGTGCGATGACGCTCGTCGACGAGGCGCGCGCCGAAGCGCTCTACGCCCTGATGGGTCCGGGGCGCGAAAGCTCGGGCGGCTCGGCCGGCAACACGATCGCGGGCATCGCGGGCCTCGGCGGCAAGGCCGCCTATATCGGGCTCGTGCGCGACGACCAGCTCGGCGGCATCTTCCGCCACGACATCCGCGCGATGGGCGTTTCGTTCGAGACGGCCCCGGCCAAGTCGGGCCCGTCGACCGCGCGCTGCCTGATCTTCGTCACGCCCGACGCGCAGCGCACGATGCAGACCTATCTGGGTGCGTGCGTCGAGCTCGGCCCCGCCCAGGTCGACGAGAAGCAGGTGGCCGCCGCGCAGATCACGTATCTCGAAGGCTATCTGTGGGACAAGCCGGCCGCCAAGGACGCGTTCCGCAAGGCGGTCGAGGTCGCGCACAAGGCCGGCCGCAAGGTCTCGCTGACGCTGTCGGATTCGTTCTGCGTGGGCCGCCACCGCGCCGAGTTCCGCGACCTCGTCGACAACCATGTCGACGTGCTCTTCGCCAACGAGGCGGAGATCCTGTCGCTCTACGAGACGACCCGCTTCGAGGAAACGCTGCCGCATCTGCGCGCCAAGCCCTCGCGCATCGCGGCCGTCACGCGCTCGGAAAAGGGCTCGGTCGCGATCGGCGGCGGCGAGGTGCACGCCGTCCCCGCCGTTCCCGGCGTCAAGGTCGTCGACACGACCGGGGCGGGCGATCTCTACGCGTCCGGCTTCCTCCACGGCCTCACGACCGGCAGGGACCTCGCGACCTGCGCGAAGCTCGGCTCGATCTGTGCGGGCGAAATCATCTCGCACTACGGTGCGCGTCCCGAAACATCCCTCAAGGAACTCGCCGCGCGTTCGCTGGCGTCGTAAGGAAAATGGAACTCCGCAATCTCGCGATCATCGCGCATGTCGACCACGGCAAGACCACGCTCGTCGACCAGCTTCTGAAGCAGTCCGGCACCTTCCGCGCCAACGAGAAAGTCGCCGAGCGCGCGAT